>JBBRDB010000019.1:0-25223 GCA_038204345.1 Thermoleophilia bacterium
CCTACCGGGTACTCGGGGCCGCTGCGCGGCCGGTCGGGTCGCCGTCGCCGCGTTCGCGTTCGGCGTGGTCGTGCTCGGCGCCCTCGCCGACATGGGCGTGCTCGCCGTCGGGATGACCGTCGCCGTGGTCGCCGTGCTCACCCAAGGAGCAGGCGCAGCCGCCTGTGGCGCAAGCCGCACCGATCATAGTCGGCTGCGGCTTCGGCCGAGCGGGCAGACCCACGGGCTCGCTCTTAGGCTCGCCGTGTCCGAAGCGGAGTAGGCGCAGCCCGTTGGCGATGACGAGAAGAGACCCCCCCGTATCCGCGAGGACCGCCATCCACAGGGTCAACCAACCCGGGAATACCAGCAGCAGAGTCGCAAGTTTGAGTCCGAGTGCGAAACCGATGTTCTGACGCACCGTGGCCCGCGTGGCGCGCGATAGTCGGATGGTGAAGGGTACTTTGGAGAGGTCGTCGGCCATCAGCGCGATGTCGGCCGTCTCGAGCGCCGTGTCGGTGCCGGCGGCGCCCATGGCTATACCCACCGTCGCGGCCGCCAAGGCGGGGGCGTCGTTGATACCGTCACCCACCATGGCCACGGTCCCGTGTTCGGCGAGGAGTTCTCGGACGGCGTCGACCTTGTGCTCGGGCAGGAGTTCGGCTCGGTAATCGTCGAGGCCCAGTTCGGCCGCGACCGCGGCCGCCGTGGTCCGGTTGTCACCGGTGAGCATGAGCACCTTCTGGATCCCGGCGGCGTGTAGTTGTTCCACGGCCGTGCGGCTGAGCAGCCTCACCGTGTCGGCCACACCGATCACGCCCAACACCTCGCCGTCGCGCGCCACCAGCACCGCGGTCTCGCCGAGTGCCTCCCTCCTCGCCCCTTCGGCCAGGGCCTCCGGGGGGATCTCGGCGCCTTCTTCTGACAGCAGGCGGCTGTTACCCACGCGCACGAGGGAGCCTTCGACCGTGGCGCGGGCGCCGAGACCGGGGACGGCCTCGAACCCCTGCGCTCGTGCAACCCCGCCGTCGAGAGCGGCAGCCGCGTGGAGGATAGCTTCGGCCAGCGGATGCTCCGAATCCCGCTCAACAGCTGCGGCGAGCGCGAGCACCTCATCCGAGGTGTGTGGGGCAAAAGGAGTCACGCCCGTCACCCGGGGAGTCCCCTGCGTCAGGGTGCCGGTCTTGTCGAAGGCCACCACCTGCACGCCGCCGGCGGCTTCCAGGTGCGTTCCTCCTTTGATCAAAACACCCTGCCGTCCGGCAGCTCCGATGGCCGAGACGATCGCCACGGGTGTCGAGATCACCAAAGCGCAGGGGCAGGCTAGTATCAGGAGCGTCAGGGCCCGGTAGAGCCAATCGGAGAAGGAGGCTCCAAGTAACAAGGGCGGCAGCGCGGCGGTCAGCACCGCAAGGACCAAGACCACAGGCGTGTAGTAGGCGGCAAACGTGTCCACCCACCGCTGAGACGGCGCCTTCTGTCCCTGGGCTTCTTCGACCAGAGCGATGAGACGGGCAAGAGTAGAGTCGGCGGAGGCCGAGGTCACGCGAACCACCAGGGAGCCGCGCTGGTTGATGGTGCCTGCGTAGACCTGATCTCCCTCGACCTTCGTGTGGGGGAACGATTCACCGGTGATGGGGGATTCGTCGACCGCGGAGGCACCTTCAACCACGATCCCGTCGAGGGCGATCCGCGCCCCCGGCTTGATGATGATATTGGTGCCCAAGGTCACCTGTTCCACGGGGAGTCGCTCTTCGTGGTCGCCGTGCCGGACGATCGCCTCGTCGGGGGCGAGCTCCATCAGTTTCTGGATGGAGCCCCGGGTGCGTTCTACCGCCCAACTCTCGAGCGTTTCCCCGATGCCGAACAGGGCGACGACGAGGGCGGCCTCGATCCACTCTCCCACGGCCGCCGCCCCGATCACGGCCACCGTCATGAGCACGTTCATGTCTACGTTGCCGGTGCGACGGATGGCGGCGAAACCGTTCTTCGCCACCATGTGCCCGCCGATGACGATACCCAGCAAGAGCAGGACTTTGGAAGCTACGTGCGGCGCGTCGCTGAGGAGCCAGGCAACGGTGCCAATGATGAGGAAGAAGAACGCCGCCGCAGTGAAGAGAGCCCGGCGATTGCGGAGGTAGAAAGGCCGGGGGGGCGCCGCCGCACGCTGTTTGTACTCCTCGTCGGTCCACACTTCGTAGCCCAGCGAGCGCACGTCGGCCTTGACCTCTTCGAGTGGGATCTCCGCGCAGTCGAACTCCAAGAACAGGCGGCTTGTGGCGAAGTTGACGGCGGCGTAGAGCACCCCTTCGCGCCGAGCGACGGCACGCTCGATGGTGCGCGCGCAGTCGGCGCAGTCAAGGCCCCCGAGTACCAGACTCCGGTGGCAATAGGTGTTGGCCAGATGGCCGCAGGCTTCCTTCGCCCGCTCCTCGAGACTGCGGACGCTGAGCACGTCAGGATCGAAGTGCACGGTCATCGTGCCGCCCCGGTCGGCCATCTCCACCTGCGAGACGCCCTTGGTGTCCTCTATCGTCTCCTTGAGGCGGAGGGTGCAGTTGCCACATTCGTCCCTGGTTGGGAGAGTGACCGGCACCGACACCGTGCGGCGGCCCTCAGGCATGGGTCCCCCTTTCCTGGTGTGCCGCGTGCTCGCCGCACAGCCGGACCAGACCGGTGACGTGCTCGTCGTCGGGGCGGTAGTAGACCATGCGGCCGTCACGCCTGCGTGCCACGAGCCCCGCCTGGCGCAGCAACCTCAAGTTGTGCGATACGGCCGACTGACTCATGTTGACGGCATCTGCCAGATGCAGCACGCAGAGTTCGCCGGACTCCTTGAGAGCCTCGAGCATCAACACCCGGCTGGGGTCGGCGAGTACCTTGAAGACATCGGCCACTGTGGCTGCACGCTCCCTGGTCATCTGTGGCGGGGTGGCGGGGGAGTGGCCGCAGTCGCCGTCCCCGGGATCGCTAGTATCCACCTGTGTCGCCGGCGTCGCCGGAAAAGCCGCAGTCGCTCCGTCCCGCTCGTCCGCTCGTTTCGCCGTGTGGGTCGCTGCCATTGCGCTCCATCCCCAAGTCGTCTGAACATATGAACACTCCTTCATTATTAAAGATGATTGTATTCCCCGGTATCGCGATCGACAACCCTCGATGGTGAGTCACCTCGAGTTCTCGTATCGCCTAAGGGTGCCCGTGCTGCGCGTGGAAGCTCGCTTGAAATGCGGACCCCCCTCGGCTAGTATTCCCGCTCACCCGACGGGGGCCAGGCAGAAAGTCTGCACGGAGCCGATCGGCTCCAGGCGGCCCGCGGACAATCTATCCCGTGGCGGGATAGCTCAGTTGGTAGAGCACATGACTGAAAATCATGGTGTCCCCGGTTCAAGTCCGGGTCCCGCCACTTGAAGTCCCTGGAAACGGGGGCTTTTGCATTTTGTCTTCTGACTCCCTTCGGCGGAGTAGCCAGATGTCGAACACAGGCGAGGCTGTTCCGGGGCAGCGGTGGGCAACTGAGGGCCCATCTGGCGGATGCCTACGAGCGATGGTATGGAAGGCCACCGTGTGCGGGGGCGCAGAGCGAGACCCTGATAGCCCTGGAGGGCCATGCGCTCGGGCAGGTACATAAGCTGTACACTCCACCCGGCCCGGGCGGCCGTCCATCGGCCGGGTGTGTCACTGACAGGAAGCCGGCGGCGCGAGGTAGGTAGCCCGGCCCACACCAGGGAGACGTGATCGAGTTATGGACCACATCGCGATAGACCGCGAACTGTGTGCGCGAGACGGCATCTGCATGGCTGAGTGTCCGGCGCGCATCATCAAGGAGGACGACGAAGGCTATCCGCTGCTGGCGGACGCGGATGTCGGGGCGTGCATATCGTGCGGTCACTGCCTCGCCGTCTGCCCGCACGCGGCTCTGACGCTCGACGGCGTCGCGCCGGGCGAATGTCCGCCCGTCTACAGCGGCCCCGCCCTCGGACCCGGAGTCGTCGCTGGATTGGTGACCGGCCGGCGCTCGGTGCGCAGCTACCGCAAACAGCCGGTGCCGCGGGACACCATCGCCGGCCTGCTCGACCTGGCCCGCTGGGCTCCCACCGCCCGCAACGGGCAGCCGGTCCACTGGACCGTGATCGACGGGCGGGACAAGATGCGCATGGCCGCCTCTCTGGTCGCCGACTGGTTCCGCGGGGTGGGCGTCTACCCCGAACTCGTGGCTGCCTGGGACGAGGGCGAAGACCGGATCCTGCGCGGAGCTCCACACCTCCTCGTGGCCCATGCGGCGGCGGAGGGCTTCCGTCCGGCTGCGGACTGCGTCATCGCCCTGACCACGGTGGAACTGGCCGCGCACGGCATGGGACTCGGTGCGTGCTGGGCCGGTTACTTCATGGCGGCGGCCGGCGCCTACGAACCGGTGAAGGAGCTGCTGGATCTGCCGGAGGGCCACCAGACCTATGGTGCCCTCATGCTCGGGTCGCCGCTCTACCACTACCGTCGGGTGCCTCCCCGGGAACCGGCGCGGATCACCTGGCGCGTGTAGCCGGCCGTTCGCGCATCCCCACGGGCCCCCCCCATCTCCTCGTTCGCTAGAAGCCGGCGACGGTCGATCCAGACACGACCGTCGCAGCCCGCCTACGTCCGCGTGGTCGGCGGCGCGTCCAGTACCTCTCGGACCTTGGACAAGAGACCGTCGGGGGTGAACGGCTTCTCGAGGAGGGGCACTCCCTCTGCCATCCGCCCCTCTTGCACCATGACGTCCCGGGCGTAGCCGGACATAAGGAGAACTCTCGGGGCGAACCCCGGTCTGCTCAGGAGCAGATCCACCATGGCCGGACCGCTCTTCCCCGGGAGGACGATGTCGCTCAAGATCAGGTCGATCGTGCCGGAATGCCCGTTCACAAGGGCGATGGCCTCCTCTGACGAGCCTACCCCGAGTACAGAATAACCCCGGCGCGAAAGCACCCGGGTGGTCAGCTGTCGTACGCTAGGCTCATCCTCCACTACGAGGATGGTCTCGTTGCCGACAGGTACCGTGCCGACCTGGCCCATCGCCATCGTCGGCGACCAATCGATGGGTCCCTGCGCCCGCGGCACGTAGATATTGAAGGTGCTCCCGACTCCGGGCACGCTGTCCACCCAGATGCTTCCCTCGCTCTGCTTGACGATGCCGTACGCCGTGGAGAGGCCGAGGCCGGTGCCCTTCCCCGGCTCCTTGGTGCTGAAGAAGGGCTCGAATATGCGGGCTTGGGTCTCGGTCTCTATGCCTTCCCCCGTGTCCGAGACGGCCAGGAGTACGTGGGGCCCGACCCCTAGGCCAGCGTGCGCCGCCGCGAAGTCTTCGTCGACCTCCACATTGGCCGTCTCGATGGCGAGCGTACCCCCGTCGGGCATAGCGTCGCGCGCGTTGACGGCAAGGTTCATTATCACCTGCTCGAGTTGCCCGGGGTCTGCCTCGATCGGCCAGAGGTGAGGCTCTCCGCGGAAGATGAGGTCGATGTCTTGTCCGAGAAGGCGTGTGAGGAGGTTCGTCATGGACTCGGCTATCTCGTTCAGATCGAGCACCCGAGGCTGCAACGTCTGGCGACGGGAGAAGGCCAGGAGCTGACGGGTGAGCGACGCGGCGCGGTCGGCGACCGTGCGGATCTCGGTGAGGCCGTCACGCTGTTCCGCCGAGAGGCCGGGATCGTCGCGGAGCATCTCGGTCTGGCCGATAAGGGCGGTGAGCAGGTTGTTGAAGTCGTGTGCGATGCCGCCTGCGAGGTTGCCCACCACTTCCATACGCTGGCTCTGAAGGAGTCGCTCCTCGCTCTCCCTCAGCGCTTCCTCAGACCGCTTGCGGGCGGTGATGTCCTGGATGGTGCCGAACATCCTCACCGGGAGCCCCTTGCCGTCGAACTCCAGCCGTCCGAGTCCGTACACCCAGCGTTCGGCTTGGTCCGCATGCCGGACGATCCGGTACTCCCGGTCGAACACCTCGCCCCGGCCGAGGACCTGGCCGCGCATGTATTCGGACATCATCTCCCGGTCGGCGGGGTGCACAAGGGCCAGCCACCCTTCGATCGAGCGCTCGTACGTCATGCCTATCCCGAAGAGGACGTCGAGCATATCCGAGCTGGTCCAGACCCCGGCAGGGACATCCAGCGCGTAACTGCCGAGTTGCGACAGGGCCTGCGCTTCCCTCAACAGGGATTCGCTCTGCCGCAGGGCCTGCTCCGATTCCTCCAGTTCGGTCGTGCGGGCGGCGACGCGTGTCTCCAGGTGGTCGCGGCTCTCGAGGAGGCTCGTCGACATCGCGTTGAAGGCCTCGGTCAGCGTGCCGAGCTCTTGTCCGACGGGCACCGGGATCCTCTCGCCCAGATGCTCGTCGTGCGAGGAGATCTCCAGGGCCTTGTCGCGCAGCATGCCGAGGGGTGAGAACACGTAACGCCGGGGCAGCCAGAACACGATCGCGAAGACCACACTCAGGATCACCGCAAGCAGTGCGGTCAGTTGGAGCGAGACGCGATCGACTCTCGCGTAGGCGACGGCCAGCGGCACGCGCACCGAGACTGCCGAGGCGACGTTCCCGAGCTCCGCCTCGCGGTGGAAAGAGCGCTCTGCCCCATACTGGCGTACCAGATCGGCGGGAGCATCCGCAGGGTCGGCGTGGCAGCGCAGGCATTCCTCCACCAGCACTTCACCCGGGCGGAGGACGACCAGATAGGGCTCGCCGTCGATCGTGCGGACGCTCGAACGTTCTTCGAGAGACGGATCGTTTTTCAAGTCCTCCAAGAACGCCCGTTCTTCGGCGTCCGCCTCGTTCTCCGGGCTGCGGGCGTTGATCGCCGCGTCCTTGTAGTAGTAGTCCTCGGGGCTGAGCGTCTCGAAATAGTTGCCCATCTCCCGCACCGCAAAACTGGACGACATCCAGCTCGGGTCGAAGTCGTCGTCGGATCGGAACGGCTCCGTGTACGCGAACAGGTTGGGTTTGAGGATTTCCGAGAAGTAGCTGTGTACCGCCAGGTTGCGATCCAGGATCACGCGCATCTTCGCTTCTGCCTCGGCCCGCGCCTGCACATGCATGTTCTGGTTCACGAGAACGACGATGAGTCCACCGGCGACCAAGAACAGCGCGCCGATGATGACGCTGAGCACGGTGGCTATCCTCACTGAGTCGGTTCGCCTGGCCATCGCTTCCTCCGTCCACGCCGCGTCTTCTCGCGGGCGTCTTAGTAACCACAAGCGGGCGAAGGAAACCGGCCGGACCGAAAATCTGCGACCCGGCATCTTCCGCACCCATTCTTATCGGGTGATCCGAGGATCGGCATGAGGTCTTCTGCTTGGCGGTTTCCTATTCGCTGTCGCCGATGAGTGCCGTTTGCGTCAGGTGCCACGTTCAGGACACGGCGCCTTAGCCGTAGCTTGACCGGTTCTCAGGCCACCATATTCAGTCCGCGAATCGGTCTAGATGGGCTCGGTGCATGCATCACGGCTCAGCCGCGCTCGGGCCCAGACGCATAGAGCGGTAATATGGGTCGGGGGAGGATATGCTGATTAGTCAGGCCACGTCTCGCGCTTTAGTAAGCGGCTCGCCCAGTCGATAGGCGGGGAAAGAGGAGGTCTAGCTAACACATGACTGACCAAGGAACTGCCCCAACCCCCAGTGGCACGCTTCGCAAGTGCCCAACGGGCATCAGCGGCCTCGACGAGATCACCTATGGCGGCTTGCCTTGGGGACGGCCTACCCTACTCTGCGGTACGCCTGGTTGCGGGAAGACGGTGCTGGCCATGGAGTTCATCGTCCGCGGAGTCGAGGAGTACGGGGAGCCAGGGATCTTCGTCTCGTTCGAGGAGAGCGCGTCTAGTTTGGTCGATAACTTCCGCCCGATGGGCTTCGATCTCGAAGGACTTGTGCGCCAGGAGCGGCTCAAGCTGGCATACATCTCCGTGCCCCAAGGAGAGATCGTCGAAGCCGGCGACTACAGCCTGGACGGATTCCTGATTCAGCTCGAGCAGGGGATAAAGCAAGTGGGCGCCAAGCGGGTCGCCTTGGATAGCCTCGACTCCCTCTTCACTCACCTCTCGGACACTCGCTTGATGCGCAGCGAGATCGCCCGGCTTTTCGATTGGCTCCGGGAGAAGGGTGTGACGACCGTCGTGACCGGGGAGCGCGGCAAAGAAGATCTGACCCGTTATGGCTTCGAAGAGTACCTCTCGGACTGCGTTCTCCTGTTGGACCACCGTATCAGCGAGCAGATCTCCAAGCGACGGCTCCGCGTTGTGAAATACCGAGGGTCGGCCCATAGTGCCGACGAGTTTCCTTTCCTGGTCGGCTCCCGCGGCATCTCGGTGTTCCCCATCACGTCTGTCCAGATGGAGGATGAGATCGGGTCCGAGCGGGTCGGAACGGGCGTCTCGGACATCGACGATATGTTCGGAGGCGAAGGCTTCTACCGCGGTTCCACCATCTTGGTCTCGGGCAAGGCGGGGACGGGCAAGAGCTCGCTTTCGGCGGCGTTCGTAGATGCGGCGTGCCGGCGAGGAGAATCGGCCCTCTATCTGGCGTTGGAGGAATCCTCCGGTCAGGTCCTGAGGAACATGCGCTCGGTGGGCATCGACTTGCAGCATTGGGTCGACGAGGGTCTGCTCGGCGTCAGGGCGTTTCGGCCGACGCTGCGCGGACTAGAAGAACATCTCGTCTCGATCATTCAGGCCATCGATGAGCGGCGACCCTCATGCATTGCGATAGACCCGATCACCAACTTCGTCACGGTCGGCAACTCCGACGAGGTGGGCGGGATGCTCACTCGGCTGCTGGGCCACGTCAAAGGCCTGGGCATCACGCTGTTCCTCACTGCCCTGACCCCTGTGTCGGGGTCGGTCGAAGAGACCGATACGAGCGTCTCCTCGACAGTCGATTCCTGGATTGCCCTTGAGCAGATACTGGATGGGACCCAACGTCGTCGCCGGATCTATATCGTCAAGTCCCGCGGGATGAGGCACGCTCACGACATCCGGGAGTTCATCATGTCGAGCCAGGGACTGTCGGTCCGCCCTCTTCCTGTTTCTGCACCGGTGATCCGCGAGGCTGAGGACTCTCGAGGGTCACCGGCAGCATGAACACCGAAGGCCCCCAGAGGTGGGAGTTCACTCTCTATGTGGCGGGGATGACGCCCGCTGCAAAGCGCGCGTTGTCCAATATCACCCGCATCGGTAGCGCGCTGCTGACCGACCGCTTCACCGTGGACGTGGTCGACCTCAGGTTGCAGCCGGAGTTGGCCGAACGTGACCAGATCTTCGCGGTACCGACTCTGATCCGTCGCCTGCCCCCGGGTGCGTGCAAGCTCATCGGTGACCTTTCCGATACCCAGCGAGTCATGAGGGCCCTCGATCTGGAGCCCTTGTCGTGAATCCTCTTCTCCGATTGACGGTTTCCCAGGGTGCCCCTCCACGGGAAGAACTCCTACCCGCACTACCCGCGGGCCCTGGGGCTAGCGTGGACAACAGCCTATTCGCCGTGGTCGTTGAACAGTCGGTCGACGGACTGCTGGTCATTGACGAGGAGGGAGTGGTCCGCTTCGCCAACCCGGCGGCTTGCGCACTGCTTCGCCAAGGGGGTGGGTTGGTTGGTTCTCGTCTGGGCTCTCCTGCGATCGAGGGACCGATCGAGATTCAGGTGCCGACCCCCGACGGGATGCGGCACGTGGAGATGCGGACCAGCGACATCTATTGGAACGGCGTGGCAGCCAGCCTCGCCAGTCTTCGGGACGTCACGGAGCGCACCCAGACCGAGCAGGCCCTGCGGGAGAGCGAGCTGAAGTATCGGTCGCTTGCCGAGACCATGGTGCAGGGTGTCGTCCATCAAGACCGCGAGGGCCGGGTCGTCTGGGCGAACCCGGCCGCCGAGCGGATCTTCGGCTTGTCCCTTGAAGAGATGAGGCGGGAGACTCCCGGCGATGCTTCCTGGCGGGCGACGCGGGAGGACGGCTGGGCGTTGTCTGTGGACGAGTATCCGGCCATGGTCGCCCTACGGACCGGTCGTGAGGTTCGGGACGTCACGCTGGTGTTGCAGCCCTCGGAGGGGGTGGAGCGTTGCGTGCGGATGCACTCAGTGCCCCAGTTCCAGCCGGGGGAGGACGAATCCAGTTTCGTCTACACCACCCTGGATGACCTGACCGACCTGCGCCGGGCCGAACAGCGGCGCCAAGCAGCCGAGCAGCAGCTCCTAGAGGCCCAGAAGATGGAGTCGGTCGGCCGGCTTGCCGGAGGAGTAGCTCACGACTTCAACAACATGTTGTGTGTAATTCTTGGCAACGTGCGTCTGGCCATGGACGCTCTCGGCTCTACAAACCCGGGCGCTGAGGAACTGCAAGAGATCGAGAAGGCGGCGACACGCTCGGCCGATCTTACGCGGCAACTTCTCGCCTTCGCTCGTCGGCAGCCAAGCGCACCGCGGGTCATTGATGTGAACGAGGTCGTTGCGGGCGGACTGAAGATGCTGGAGCGCCTGATCGGAGAGGACATTCATCTGGTCTGGAGGCCGGGCGATGAGCTGTGGCCGGTGTGGATCGACCCCGCGCAGATCGACCAAGTGCTGGCAAACCTCGCGGTGAACGCCCGTGACGCCATTGATGGGGTAGGTGAAATACTCATCGAGAGCGACAACACGATGGTCGAGGAAGGGTTCAGCTGCACTGGGTTTGAGGTCGCATCCGGCGAATATGTGCGGCTTTCGGTAAGGGACGACGGCTGCGGCATGGACGCTGCTACGCAGAAGCAGATCTTCGAGCCTTTCTTCACCACGAAATCACAAGGCCAGGGAACGGGACTCGGTCTCGCGGCCGTGCACGGGATCGTGGAGCAGAACGCCGGTTTCGTCGAGACGAGTAGTCGTCCTGGTGCGGGTACCAGCTTTCGGGTGTATCTGCCGAGGAATCGCGCAGATGGCCCAGAGACCCTCGGGTCCAGCACTGTTTGGCCAGACACTGAGGGCAACGAGGATCTCACGAGCAGCCACGAGTCCATTCTCCTTGTGGAGGACGATCCATCGGTGCTCGCCCTTACGGAGCGTCTGCTCAAACGTCTGGGCTATATTGTTCTCGCAGCCGCGACACCCGGCAAGGCCCTAGAGCTCGCAAGCATCCACGCAGACGAGCTGGGGCTGGTAATCACCGACGTCGTCATGCCCGAGATGGATGGTCGTGCCCTGTTCAAGCGGTTGGCCGACCTGCGTCCAGGCCTCAAGTGCCTCTTCATGTCCGGCTACAGCGCCGACATCATCGCCCACCGTCAGGTCTTCCCGGAGGATGTGTCCTTCCTCGAGAAGCCGTTCACCCGCGGCGCACTCGCTGTGAAGGTGCGTGAGGCGCTCGGCAGATGAAACCATGTTGGGTCGGTGAGACCGCCCGATCTCCGGGAACATCCTGAAAAACTGGTTCGCAGAAGAGTACATGGCCGGGCTTGCGAAGATCGAGTCCACTGGGACCTCGTCCTCATCCAGACCCCGGAGTGGGGTGGCGGGGAGATCTGGCCTTGGACCGGTCGGGGATGGGGCGGGCGGACCTGCCGGGGCAGCCACTGGAGCCCTACCTTCCAGTTTCCCCGGTGGGCCGGATGGCTAAAGCTAAAGTTCTTTTGGCGTCACACCGATGCCTATGAAAGCTACTTCCATCCAATGTCGATTCTACCCCCTCCTGTGGAAGCCCAGCGGGCGCCCAGAGGAGTGCAGTTTGAGCTGTAGGGAGGTCTTCTTCCATGATGAGGCGGATACGCGAGGACTCAGCAGTCTCCTCCGTGGAGGTGGACTTCGGTCCGGAACGCATTATGGTGGTGGATGATGAGGCTGGTGTTCTCAGGTACACCACCCGGGCTCTCCAAGGACTGGGCCATTCGGTGAGCCCGTTCGCCGACG
This sequence comes from Thermoleophilia bacterium, assembly GCA_038204345.1. Lineage (GTDB taxonomy): Bacteria > Actinomycetota > Thermoleophilia > RBG-16-64-13 > RBG-16-64-13 > JAHJSA01. The sequence goes on from JBBRDB010000019.1 coordinate 11,864, forward strand.
CCGAGGAGGCCCTAGCCGAGGCACTCGGAGGAGAGATCGCGGTGGCTCTCGTCGACCTCCACATGCCGGGGCGCGACGGGCGCTGGCTTCTTGAGCAGTTGATGTCATGGGCGCCAGACACCGTCGTCATCATGCTGACAGGCGACGTCGATCTCAAGGTGGCGCTTGAATGCCTGGAGCGGGGGGCCGTCCGCTACCTTACGAAACCGTTTGACCCGAGCGAGCTCGCCCACGCGGTGGGCCAGGCCTTGGAGAACCGCCGGATGCGTCTGGAGAACAGGGCTCATCGAGAGGAACTCGAAGACCTCGTTCGGGAAAGAACGGCGAGACTTGTGGAGGCCTCCCGAGCTATCGAGACATCGCAGCAAGAAGCCATCTACCGCCTCTCGGCGGCGGCCGAGTATCGAGACGAGGAAATGGGTCTGCACATCGTGCGCATGGCCCGCTACGCCGCCGTCATCGCGGAAGAGATGAAGCTCGATGAGCAGTTCATTCGCCGGCTGCTCTTGGCGGCTCCCATGCACGACGTCGGCAAGATTGGCATCTCCGACGCCATCCTGCTGAAACCGGGAAAGCTGACCTCGGAGGAGTTCGAGACAATGAAGGCCCACACCCTGATCGGGGCACGAATTCTCGGAGATTCGACGTCCCCCCTGATGCAGATGGCGGAGAGGATCGCCCTCACCCACCACGAGAGGTTCGATGGATCTGGCTATCCGCACGGCATACGTGGCCTGGAGATTCCCCTGGAGGGTCGCATCACCGCCCTGGCCGACGTCTTCGACGCCTTGACCACCAAGCGGGTGTACAAGCCGGCCTTCGCCGTGGATGTCGCCCTTGCCACCGTTGAGTTCGATGCAGGAGCGCACTTCGACCCAGACGTGGTTGCGGCTTTCCGCAATGGCCTGGAAGAGATCCTGCGAATCATGACTAACTACGGCGAGAAGGACCGGAGCGAGGGTCACGATGCACGGAAGGAGTGGCAACGGCCCCGGACACTTCAATCGCAACTTTCCCGGGTCACTACTCCCGTCCTCTAAGGTCAGCATCGGGGACCGGCCCCGTACCCCCGATCTTCAGATCAGCCGCGGTGTCCAACACCACGGACCTATTCGGCGATTCGGTCCGCAGAACGCTAAAGCGGTCACCAAGTTGTTATGGTTGTTGGCCCTTGTGGGTGCCTCTCGCCGGCAGGTGATAGCGGCCTGGCTCAGAGGGATCTCCTTGGCTCCCGTCTTGGAATCGGGAAGTTGGAGGATTTTGCGCTCGCTCCGCTCCCAGACGACTTAGTTCTCGGGCAGCCTTCTAGCAACTCGCTCTTCCTGGTAGGATGCGGCCGTGCTGAATGCCGAACCTGGAGCGATTCTCCGAGTCGAGGGTTACCCGCCCGGGGCTGTCTCCTGCGATGACATCGACTCCTTTTCCGGGAACTCAAACAAGCCACACAATCGCATCAGGCGGCGATGAACGCTTTCACCACAATCGCAGTCCTCCTCTCTCTGGCGGCACTTTTCGGCTACATCAATAGCCGCTTCCTGAAGCTTGCCCCGACGATCGGCCTCATGCTGATGGCATTGGTCGTTTCGCTGCTTCTCATCGCCCTGCACTTCGCCGGTCTTTCTCCGATCGCTCCGGTGCAGCGGTTCTTGGACGGCGTCGACCTCAACCGAGTGCTGCTTGGGGGCCTGCTGAGCTATTTACTGTTCGCGGGTTCGCTGGATTTGTCCCTCGACCACCTCAGCACGGTGCGCTGGGAAGTGCTCTTGCTTGCGACTATCGGTGTCCTCGGGTCGACCGTCATAGTCGGATTCGCGATGTTTGGTCTCGTTAACGCTATTGGCTTGAGCCTGCCGCTGGGCTACTGCTTGCTATTCGGCGCTCTCATCTCGCCGACGGACCCGCTTGCCGTGATCCCCATCATGCGTAGAGCACGCGCCAGCAGGAACCTTGAGGTACTTATCACCGGCGAATCTCTCTTCAATGACGGCTTCGCGGTGGTCGTATTCGGCGTCCTTCTTACGACTGTGACCGCAGGCCACACCGGTTCACTTGCCTTGCATGCCCTTGTTCTCTTCGCGCGCGAGGCGATCGGCGGGGCTGTCTTCGGCCTCGCCCTGGGCTGGATCGGCTACAAGGTCCTCAAGACGATCGATGACTTCGCGGTGGAGATAATGATTACGCTGGCCTTGGTGAGCGCCGGATACGCGGGCGCCTTGGCTCTTGGCATATCGGGTCCGCTTGCCATGGTGATGGCAGGCATCATCATCGGCAACCAAGGACGGGCTCGGGGTATGTCACCCGTCACGATCGAGAACCTGGACAAGTTCTGGCAAATGGTCGACATCATTCTGAGCGCAGTGCTGTTCGTGATCATCGGGCTCGAAATACTGCTTTTCATTAAGGAGTTCTCTTGGCTGAGACTCGTCGCGGGAGCCGCAGCAATACCCATCGTGTTGTTCGCCCGCTTCGCTTCCGTGGGGGGCGCCATGCTGGCGCTGAAGCCGCGCGGCTCCCGGGCACGGCATGCGCTCCTGCTCGTTACCTGGGCCGGCCTTCGGGGAGCGATCCCCGTGGCCCTAGCGCTCTCACTGCCCGCCGGAGAAGACCGCAGCCTCATCGTCACGATCACCTATGTCGTGGTTGTGTTCTCAGTGCTCGTGCAGGGAACGACGGTGAAGTATCTTGTCAGGCCGAGGCAAGCCCCAACTCGCGGGCCAGCGCCTGTCGAGACCGCTGTCTCAGGCAACACGAAGTGACATCTCGGCGGCCCGCCTGAGCCGCGGTGTATCTGGAACTCCAGGCATTCGCCGGCAGCCGGCCTAAGCTCGCCGATAGGGAACGAACACCATGAACGCTTTGTGCTGCACGAAGTCAAGGCGTGCTGGTCCGAAGTACTGTTTGACGAGCGGGGGGTGTGCCGCCGTTTGGGTATCATCGCTTGTGAGAATCGTCGTCCTGGACGTCGTGTCATATTGGGCGATAGAGTGGAGTCACCATGAGCGAAGAACCAATACGGAGACTTGTTGAGCGGCTTGCGGATGGCGACGACGGCGTCCGCGAGCGGACGCTCCACACCCTAGTCCTTATGGGCCCGGCCGCTGTACCCGCGCTCCTTGCGCTGCTCGAGGGGGCGCTGCGGCAGTTCCAAGCGATCCAGGGCGCGACTTAGGCACCGTAGTCTCGGGGGGAGCCCGTCGTCGCAAGCGCGGTGAGTAGCGAGGACCCGAGCGCGAGCCCGGGGTGCCCAGGATTAGCGGTGACGGAGGGATGAGGAGCACATGGCGAGTCGCATCGAGGATTACGCGCTTATCGGTGACACGCACTCGGCGGGTCTGGTCGGCCGCGATGGCTCGCTCGACTGGCTCTGTCTGCCCCGCTTCGACTCAGGCGCTTGCTTCACGCGGCTTCTGGGGAGTGACGAGAACGGCGCCTGGTCGCTGGCCCCCGTCGACGAGGTCAAGAGCATTTCGCGCCGCTACCGCGGGCCGACGCTGGTCCTTCAGACCGACTACGAAGTGCAGGATGGCGTGGTGCGCATCATCGACTTCATGCCGCTCCGCGGCGAATATCCGTCGGTGATACGCATCGTTGAAGGTCTGCGAGGCCACGTACGCATGCGCATGCGGCTCTGCATCCGTTTCGACTACGGTTCGATCATGCCGTGGGTAACGCGTGACGGCCGCACCCTTCGCGCAGTGGCGGGTCCCGATGCGATCCGCTTCGATTCGGCCGTCGATCTGCGTGGGGAGGACTTCGTACACGTCGCGGAGTTCGTGGTGACCGAGGGCGTCCGCCTTCCCTTCACCCTCACGTGGTGCCAGTCACATGAACCGCAGCCACCCGCCCCTGACGCCGAGACGGCGCTCGTTGGCACGGAGTCCTGGTGGCGACGCTGGTCGGCGCAAAGCACGTATGCCGGCGAGTGGCAAGAGCCGGTGCTGCGCTCGTTGATCACCCTCAAAGCGCTCACCTACGGGCCGACAGGGGGAATCGTCGCGGCGGCCACCACCTCGCTGCCCGAGCGGGTGGGTGGGGTTCGGAACTGGGACTATCGGTACTGTTGGCTGCGGGATGCGACGTTCACGTTGTACTCGCTGATGCTTGCCGGGTTCGAGACCGAGGCGCGAGCCTGGCGCGAATGGTTGCTGCGCGCCGTTGCCGGTCGCCCGGCGGAGTTGCAGATCATGTACGGGGCTGCCGGGGAGCGGCGCCTCACCGAACTCGAGTTGGGCTGGCTCGAGGGGTATGAGGGCTCGCGACCGGTCCGCGTCGGTAACGCCGCCGTGGAGCAGTTCCAGCTGGACGTCTACGGCGAGATCATGGACGCGTTGCATCAAGCCCGTCGCATGGGGAGCGCGCCCGAGGTGCACGCCTGGGCGCTGCAACGCTCGCTGCTGGGATTCCTCGAAGAGGCTTGGCGGCAGCCGGACGAAGGCATCTGGGAGGTACGCGGCCCTCGACAGCACTTCACTCATTCGAAAGTGATGGCATGGGTCGCACTCGACCGGGGCGTCCGCGCGGTAGAAGGCTTCGGCTTCGAAGGGCCCCTCGACAAGTGGAAAGCGCTGCGGAACGAGATCCACCGTGAGGTGTGCGAACGGGGGTACGATGCCGACCGCAGGACGTTCACACAGTTCTACGGGTCGACGGAGCTCGACGCGGCCTGTCTCATGATCCCGCTGGTGGGCTTTCTGCCCCCCTCCGATCCTCGGGTGCGAGGGACGATGGAGGCCGTGGAGCGCGACCTAGGCCGCGACGGGTTCGTTCTGCGTTACTCTGAAGAAGAGGGGAGTACGGTCGATGGGCTGCCGCCTGGGGAAGGGTCGTTCCTGGCCTGCAGCTTCTGGCTCGCCGACAACTATGCCCTCGCCGGACGACGGGATGACGCGCTCCGGCTCTTCGAGCAGTTGCTCTCGCTCCGGAACGACGTCGGCCTCCTGTCAGAGGAGTACGATCCTCAGGCGCGTCGCATGTTGGGCAACTTCCCCCAAGCGCTCTCACATGTCTCCCTGGTGAACACTGCGCACAATCTCGTAGGCACGGCGGGCCCTGCGCATCATCGCCGTGGCGACGGCTAGGCGGGGGACGAGATGAGCTATGGGCGCGTCAGCGCACGGTGGCTGTGCGCAGATCTGAGACTCGGGCTCCTCTGTCTCTCCTCTCGTGCGGTATTATCCCCCAGTCCAGAGTGAGGACAAGACCCCAACGAACTAGCGGTGGCTGCAGGAAGGAAGACCCGTGAGACGCACAATGCTGGGTGGCAAGATTCATCGCGCCACGGTGACCGGCGCGGACCTGGCCTATGAGGGCAGCGTCACTGTCGATCAAGAGCTGCTTGACGCGGCCGGCATTCTCGAGGGCGAGGCCGTCGAGGTCTGGGACGTCACGAACGGCGCGCGCCTTGCCACCTATGCGCTCTTTGGGCCGCGGGGTTCGGGCGTGGTGTGCGTCAACGGAGCAGCCGCCCACCTCGTGCACATAGGCGACCTCGTGATCATCGCGAACTTCGTCTCGCTCGACGACGCTGAGGCGCGCTCCTGGCAACCGAGCGTCGTGTTCGTAGACAGCGACAATCGCTTGGTGGAGAAAAGGCCTGAGCGACACCCCATTCCCGCGAGTGACGCCTAACCCCGCGTGAGACCTGTCCGTTCCTTGGTCCGGCCCACTCTAGTATTCGCCCTTGATCACAAAGTACGAACCGCGAATTGTTCCGGCCAGTTTGGACTTCTGCCTGGCGAACTTGAATTTACCTTCTAACTCCTGTGGCACTTCCATGCCGTCTGAAAGCTTGAAGCCAACAGCTCGCTTCTTAGGGCCATCAATCGCATACATGACGTTGACCACGAGGCCATTCTCATAGAACACGTAGGCAATTCTGATATCCTCCACCTGAAAACGTGACGTCTCCAGAGGCTTGGCAGCAAACTCAATGTCACGTTCTTCCTTCAGGATTCGGTGCACGTAATCTAGCGTGTCCTGGCTTTCGCCGGCCGCCTCAACAGCGAACTCATGCTTGTACTTGTTCATGAAGTATCGCGCTTCATTGGCCCGTAGACCAGCAAGCGCGCCTGCGACAGGCGAAGACTCAAGGCCTGCCACAGACACGTTCTCAAAATCAACGATCTTGAACATCCGCCGCCCGCCTTTTCTCGATTCCTTGCGAACTAGAGTAGAGTTTACCCATTGTCAACTGATGGCGAACCGGCCGGTGCGTCGACCGTCTCGGCCTCTGCCCTGACGCTGAAGTTCGTCTCCGCGTAGAGAGTCTCCTGGCCTTCTGTGGATTCGGCTTCTACTCCGTTCGAGGTCGTCGCAGCAGCACCTCCCGCAGCTGAGCCCGATGCGTCGTCCCAGGTATCCGAGAGGGTCGGTTCCGCAACATGGGTAAGCAGATGTGCGACCATGAGAGGGACCAAGAAGCTCGCCGGCGTGAGACTCAGCCGGCGAAACTCCACGAAGTAGGAGGGAACGCGGTGACGCACGAAGACGCTGGAAAGTACCAAGCGAAACATCCCGCCGGCACAGTGGCCGATGCCTCGATCGCCGCCGCCCTTGAGCAGAAGGAAGACGGCGGCCGGGTGACCTGCGCCGCCGCCCACGATATCGCCGGGACCCTGAAGGTGGCTCCGTCTGAGGTCGGCAAGACCATCGACCTACTCGAATATCGCATCACCGAATGCCAGCTGGGCCTGTTCGGGTACGAGCCCCGCGGAAAGGTCGTCGAACCGGCCGAGACCGTGTCCGATGAGCTGCGGGCGGAGCTGGAGCGCTTCGCCGGGAGCGGCGAGATCAGCTGCGCGTCGGCATGGGAGATCGCCGATCGCCTCGGCCTCCAGCGCATGGCGGTCGCGGCGGCCTGTGAACTCCTGCGCATCAAGATCAGGCGCTGCCAGCTGGGAGCGTTCTGACACTTCTGCGGGGATCCGCACAGAAGAACATTTGGGGCTGGCTATTCGGTATGTGCATGCCGGGGTGATCCAAGCCCCGCGGGGAAGGAAGTAAGACGAAGAAAGATCGAGCCAAGCTTTCGATACTGACTCTGGCCGCCCTCGGCGTGGTCTACGGGGATATTGGCACAAGTCCTCTGTACGCAATGCGGGAGGCTTTCCACGGCGAGTACGGTATCGCTCCGACAAAAGCCAATGTTCTGGGCGTCTTGTCCCTGATGATCTGGGCTCTCGTCATGATCGTGACCGTCAAGTACTTGACCTTCGTTCTCAAGGCGGATAATCACGGCGAGGGCGGCATCCTCGCCCTGACCGCTCTTCTGAGAACGGCCGACCCCAGCAAGGCCAGACGGAGGTTCGGCCTGGTGGCGCTGGGTCTCTTCGGCGCGTGTCTGCTTTATGGGGACGGCATGATAACTCCCGCCATATCGGTGCTCAGTGCGGTTGAAGGTATCCGGATCATCACTCCGGTGTTCACCCCTTACGTGATCCCCCTCACGATCGTGATCCTCGGTGGCATATTCCTTATTCAGAAACGCGGTAGCGCGCGCGTGGGGGGGATGTTCGGTCCCATTATAGTAGTCTGGTTCCTGGTGCTCGCGGTTCTCGGCACCGCACAAGTCGCGCAGAATCCCGAGGTTCTTACTGCTGTCTTTCCTTGGCACGGGGCTTTGTTTCTCGCACACAATAGTCTCGCGGGCTTTCTGGTTCTGGGCGCGGTGTTTCTGGTGGTTACGGGGGCAGAAGCCCTGTATGCGGATATGGGGCACTTTGGCAGGACCCCCATTCGGCTCGCGTGGATGGGCCTGGTCTTCCCAGCGCTTCTCCTCAACTACTTCGGCCAGGGGGCGGTGCTATTAGCCAGGCCCGAGGTGTCGAGCCATCCCTTCTATGCCCTGGTCCCCGTCTGGGCCATGGTTCCCATGGTCCTGCTGGCTACCATGGCCGCGATAATCGCGTCTCAGGCGGTCATCTCAGGGGCGTTCTCTCTTACGCAGCAGGCGATTCAGCTTGGATACTTTCCTCGCCTGCGTGTCGCCCACACCTCGGCCGCCCAGATCGGTCAGATCTATATCGCCCCGATCAATTGGCTCCTCATGGTCTGTACCATAGCGTTGGTCATCGGTTTTCAGTCCTCAAGCAGACTGGCTGCTGCCTACGGTGTGGCCGTCACCGCGACCATGCTGATCACTACAGCACTCTTCTACATGATAATGAGGAAGAGGTGGGGCTGGAATCCGTTGGTGGTAGTGCTGCTTACCACCGTGTTCTTTGTGGTGGACATCGCGTTCTTCGCCGCCAATATTGGAAAGATCCTGCACGGCGCGTGGTTTCCATTGGTCATTGGGGCGATCGTTTTTGTCATTATGGAGACCTGGAAGGACGGCCGAGAGATCCTACGCAAGAAGATGCTCATGATCACGCCGCGGCTCGAGACATTCAAGGGAATACTGGAGATCGACCAACCGCGGCGTGTCAAGGGCACAGCCGTGTTCATGACTCGGAGCCACGACTTGGTGCCGGCTGCTTTGATGCACAATCTGAGACACAATAATATGCTTCACTCCACGGTGGTACTTCTTAACATTCAAACCGAGGAAATTCCGCGTGTGCCTAAGGAGCAGAAGATCGAGGTCGAGACGCTGGGCGAAGGTCTTTACAGCATCATCGCTCGCTACGGGTTCATGGAACAACCGGACATCGAAGAGATCTTTGCTTTATCTAATGAACATGGAATGAATCTCAACACTAATGATGTCAGCTTCTTCCTCGGCCGCGAGAAACTTGGAATCAGCGACGATCCCGGAATGAGCCGTTGGCGCTCCAACTTGTTTGTGTTTCTGTCCAAGAATTCGATGGACGCCAGTTCCTATTTTGGCATCCCGCCGAATCGTGCCATCGAGGTCGGGATCCAACTCGATCTGTAGGGCCGGCCCAGGTTGTCATCCACATCCGCCCGGCTCGGCTCAGCGGATGCCCGAATCGTAGTCGACGTGTACCCGAAACCACATGATGCTCCCACTACAGCCTGGCGTCCAGTCGCGCATCCACACTCGAGTCGATATCATGTTCGGCATGTGTGAACCTTCCGACCACTCCGGCAATGAATAGCGATCCAGGCCTAGAGCCCAGCGGCGGGATGGTGGATCCCGCACGCCTCGACGCCGTCCTGTTCGATCTGGACGGAGTCCTCACGACGACCGCGCGCATGCACGCAGGCGCATGGAAGCGCACCTTCGATGAGTTCTTGGATGCCTGGGACTCAAAGAACGACTCCGAGACCGCTCGCTTTTCCATAGCCGAGGACTATCCGGAATCGATGGACGGGAAGCCTCGGCATGAGGGCGTGCGCGCCTTCCTCGCCAGTCGCGATATCGACCTGCCTCTCGGCGGTCCGCATTCCCCCCCCACGGAATGGTCGGTGTGGGGCATCGGGAACCGCAAACAGGACTACCTGGAGGAGGCTTTGCGCGCTGAGGGGGTCGAAGTGTTCCCCGGTTCGGTCGCCTGGATACGGGAACTCCGGGAGCTCGGCCTCAAGACGGCCGTCGTCACTTCCAGCCGGAATCTGGACGCAATCCTGAGCGCGGCCGGTATCGCCGGTCTATTCGACGCACGCGTGGATGGCAATGCGGCCGCAGAACTAGGCCTCCACGGCAAACCAGATCCGGACGCGTTGCTGGAGGCTGCGCGACGCCTGGGCGTCGATCCGGCAAGGACCGCGATGGCCGAGGATTCCCCAGCCGGAGTCCAAGCAGGTCGCTCTGGAGGTTTCGGCCTAGTGATCGGCGTCGACCGCGTGGGCCGGGCCTACGAGCTCGTCGAGGCTGGAGCGCAGGTCGTCGTGTCCGATCTTTCCGGACTCGTTCACCGCGAGCCCGACGAGCACCGTCCCGCCGGACCGAGGAGTCATCGCCTGCGTGCGAGCGCCAGTCGCCTGCTCGCCGCCGAAGAGGACTTCCCGGTGGACGAGCACCGGCTGGTGGACCGTCGTTTCGATCCGGCGTTCGTGCCTCAGCTGGAAAGCATCTTCGCCCTCACCAACGGCTATCTGGGTCTGCGGGGCACGCAGGACGAGGGACGCCCGGTATACGATCCCGCGCCCATGCTGAACGGCTTCTACGAGACCTGGCCCATGGTATATCCGGAGCGGGCGTACGGATTCGCGGAAACCGGGCAGACCATCCTGGGGGTGCCTGACGGCTCGATACTCCGTCTGTATGTGGACGACGAGGCCTTCGCTCTCGATCAGGCGGATACACTGGAGTATGAACGCGTCCTGGACATGGGGGCGGGTACGCTCGAGCGTCGAGTAGTGTGGCGCGCCGCGGACGGCAGGCGCTTCGTCCTCCGGTCCCGGAGGCTCGTCTCGTTCGTCAACCGGCACCTCGCCTGCATCGAGTATGAGGTGACGTCTCTCGACGGAGAGGCGCAGATGACTATCTCGTCCGATCTCATGCTCCACCCCGAGGACGGTGCCCTGGATGTGAATGATCCCCGCCGTAGTGGGGCACTTGCTCCCGGCGTTCTGCGGAAGGTCGAGGAACACACCGGCGACCGGCGGGTGGTCCTTGCCTACCAGGCGAGCGCGAGCGGTCTTCTTATGGCGTGCGGCATGTATCACCAACTCACAAGCGGCGTTCCCTCCGACCCGCCGCAGACGCGCGTGGAGGGTGACTGGGCGCGGGTCGTCCACCGCCTCACCGCCCAGAAGGACTCGCCCATCCGCATCGTCAAGTATGTGGCCTACCACCACGACGGGGGAGAGCCGGCGGCGGAACTATGCTTTCGTGTAGATCAGACACTCGAACGCGCCGCGGCCCAAGGCGTCGAGAGCGTCTTTGAAGAACAGCGATCCTATGTGCAGGGTTTTTGGAGTCGGGCCGATGTGATCACGGAGGGCGCACCTCTGCTGCAGCAGGCCGTCCGCTTCAATCTGTTCCAGCTCCTCCAAGCCTCCGCCCGCGTGGAGGGGCACGGTATCCCGGCCAAGGGCTTGACGGGAAGAGGCTATCAGGGTCACTATTTCTGGGACAGCGAGATCTATGTGATGCCCTTCCTCACGTACACCGATCCCCACCTCAGCAAGAGCCTGCTTCATCACCGCTACGGGATGCTCGACAAGGCCCGCAAACGAGCCGTCGAGGTCAGCCAGAAGGGCGCCCTCTTCCCCTGGCGCACGATCAACGGCGACGAGGCCTCCGCCTACTATGCGGCGGGCACCGCCCAGTACCATATCGACGCCGACGTGGCCTACGCCCTCGATCAGTACGTCCGCGCCACGGGCGACACCGAGTTCCTAGCCCGCTTCGGCGCCGAGATGCTGGTTGAGACCGCCCGCCTCTGGGCCAGCCTCGGCTTTTTCTCGGAGACCAGAGAAGGCCGGTTCGCCATCAACGGGGTCACGGGGCCCGACGAGTACAGCGCCCTTGTCGACAACAACACGTTCACTAACCTGATGGCGCAGGAGAACCTTCGTCAGGCGGTGCGTACCGTCAGGTGGCTCGGCGACAACGACCCGGAGTCCCACGCCACGCTGGTGGAGCGGACCGGCCTTGAAGACGCCGAACTTGAGCTCTGGCAGCGGGCCGCCGACCTCATGTATGTGCCGTACGACAATGAGCGGGGCCTGCATCTGCAGGACGACGGCTTCCTTGATCTGGAGCGCTGGGACTTCGAGAACACGCCGCCTGAGGACTACCCCCTTCTGCTCCACTATCATCCACTAGTGCTCTATCGCCATCAGGTCATCAAGCAGGCGGACGTAGTGCTCGCCACCTTCCTCCTCGGCGACCTCTTCACCGCGGAAGACAAGCGCCGGATCCTGGACTACTACGACCCTCTCACCACGGGTGACTCATCGCTTTCGGAGTGCATCCAATCCATTATGGCGGCTGAGGTCGGCGATGATCTGCGCGCGGCGGAGGAGTATTTCGTGGACGCGGTAGGCATCGACCTGGCCGATGTGGCGGGCAACGTCCGCGACGGCGTGCATGTGGCCTCAGCGGGCGGAACCTGGATGGCTCTGGTGTGCGGATTCGGCGGGATGCGCGACCGCGACGAGCAACTTGCGTTCCATCCCCGTCTGCCCGAACGCATGACACGTCTCGCCTTCAAGGTTCGTCAGCGGGACTCGACCATCAAAGTGGACATCACGGCGGCGGGCGCCACCTACAGCCTTGAATCCGGCGACGTGATCATGGTCGCCCATTGCGGCGAGACGCTGCGCCTGGAACCCGGTGTGCCCGTCAGCCGGCCTCTCGCTCCCACTCACAACCACTCGTTCTCCAAGAGGTCGTAAACCCGACTCACCGCCGAGGGGGGGAGCGGGCGACAGATGCCGTGCGGGGTGAGTGCGGCCGGTGGCTTTATTACGTCACCGTGAGAAAAGTATCATTCGACTCCAATGACCTTCTCATTCCCATCCACCAGACTGGGGCCGGTCCTGTTCCCCAGTAGGGAGTGAATGGAATTGAAGAAGAGCAAGTGGTTACTCCTCCTAGTGTTTCCAGCGGCGATGGTGGTGCTCTTTGCGACGCTGGTCGCCGGAGCCGGTGCCCGTCCCAGCTATGTGACGGCGACGGGTCAGTCCTGCGGGACGTGCCACATCGATCCAAATGGCGGTGGCGCCCTGACCGCCACAGGCCAAGCATATCTGGACGGCGGGTTCGTCTGGCCTATCGCCACGACTACCACCGCGGCGCCCACGACTACGACTACTGCGGCACCCACCACCACGACCACTGCGGCGCCTACCACGACAACGACAGCAGCTTCGACGACCACGTCCACGGCTGCTCCCACCACCACGACCACGGCGGCTCCGACGACTACCACCACTGCCGTGCCCACCACGACAACGACAGCCGCGCCGACGACAACGACCACGGCTGCTCCCACCACCACGACCACGGCTGCGCCGACGACTACTACCACCACCCCGGCCGTCAGCGTCAGCAAGCCGGACGGTGACGACGCGATCAGCACCGTCGCCGCTCCGGATGACGTGATCAGCACGGCCGCCGAGCCCGACGACTCTTACGCGACAAATACGGTCGCCGCTCCGGCTGAAACTGATGCAAAAGCGGACGTCTCCGAGAAGGGGCGCGGTTACCACCACGACCGCGAGTATCGTGGACACAGGGGAGGCAAGAAGAGTGGGTCTACGCTGAGGCCTGGGACTAGATCGTTCGAGCATAGAATGAGCAAGTTCCTCCGAGATGAGAGGCGCTTCCGCGACAGCGACTGATCGCCCGCGTCTTCGGAGTTCTGACAGAAGGCCGCCCCGGGTCCGGGGCGGCCTTCTTCTTCTTTCTGGTCGCCGCAAGAGACGCGGCCACGAGCGAAGGAGCGCCAGCGCGACGGGTTGTGCCCTCCCCCAAGGTCGAGCTACCTCACAGGTAGGACCCGGT
>JBBRDB010000020.1:0-23995 GCA_038204345.1 Thermoleophilia bacterium
GTGGAGGGAGACGGATCGCTGGTGGAAGTGCGGATAGAGTTTGGGGCGGAGCTGTAGCGAGCCCCGGGGCCGATTCGATGCCAATGAGCTCCGTGCTCAGCGGGCGAACCCCGCATAGAACTCGTGCACGTCCACAGTGCCCCTCGCCCACATCCAGGAGCAGACGGCGCACTCCGGAGGCCCGGGCCCACTGGGTGACGGCGTCCACCAAGGCCGACCCTACGCCCTGCCGCCGGGCTTCGAGTGCCACCCACAGAGAGATCAGGTAGCCCGCGCCCTCAAGGTCATCGGGTGGCGCGCCCCGCACGAGCGCCTGGTCGCGACCGTTGATGGTCGCGACGAACGTGGCCAATAGGTCCAATTGCCGGTCGTAGTGCTCGGGGAGCAGAGCCGCCGCTTCCTCCCAGGTCGTTCCGAAGGCATCCGGGGCGTCTCGGAGGGCACGGAGTCGTATGGAGCGCAGTCGCGCGCCGTCGCGGGCATCGAGTCGCTCGATGTTCACGCGCGTCCCTATCGGGCACCCATCCTTCCGACATACCAAGGCGCGAAGCCGCCCGAGGGATCGCCCACGGCGGCCGCCGGCCTAGCTATGCTGCCTCAGATACGGCAGCAGCCCCCCCGCCGCCACCAACTCCTGCATGAAGGCGGGCAATGGTTCGGCCTCGTACTCGGCACCGGTCGTCAGGTTGTGGATCAGCCCGGTGGAGAGGTCCACCTGCACCTCATCGCCTTCACTGATGCCGTCTACGGCGTCAGGCGCCACGAGGATGGGAAGGCCTGTGTTGAAGGCGTTGCGATAGAAGATGCGGGCGAAACTCTTGGCGATCACCACCGGGATGCCGGCCCCCTTGATCGCCATGGGCGCGTGCTCGCGGCTCGAGCCGCAGCCGAAGTTCTCATCAGCCACCAGTATGTCGCCGGGACGCACCTTCTGGGGGAACTCCGGGTCGGCGTCCTCCATCAAATGGGCGGCCAACTCCTCCGGCGTCTTCATGTTGAGATACCGAGCGGCCACGATCAGGTCTGTGTCCACGTCGCGACCGAAACGCCAAGTGTGGCCTATGATCACGGCGCTTCCGCCGGGCACCGCGCCCAACTCTCTACTGGGAGCATTCATGCCGCCCTCCTCACGCCCACCTGGTCGGGAGTCGCGACATGACCGGCGATAGCGCTCGCGGCGGCCACGTACGGACCGGCCAAGTAGACCTCGCTGCCGGGGTGGCCCATGCGGCCTACGAAGTTGCGGTTGGTGGTGCTCACGGCGCGTTCGCCGTCCGCCAGGATGCCCATGTGGCCTCCAAGACAGGGACCGCAGGTGGGCGCGGAGACCACGGCTTCAGCCTCCAAGAACACGTTGAAAAGACCCTCGTCCATAGCCTGCTTCCAAATGGCCTGGGTGGCCGGGATGACGATGCAACGCACGTCCTTGTGCACCTTCTGCCCGCGGAGTACGTCGGCGGCCATGCGCAGGTCTTCGATGCGACCGTTGGTGCAACTCCCTATGACCACCTGGTCGATGCGGACGTTGGAGAGGTCGGCTGCGGGTACGGTGTTCGATGGCAGATGGGGTTTGGCCACCATCAGGGGGATGTCGGAGGCGCGCCACTGGTATGTGCGGACGTAGTCGGCGCCGGAGTCTGACTCATAGTAGATGGGCTCCCGGCGAAAACGGCCTTCCACGTAGGAGCGGGTAACGGCGTCCGGCGCGATGATGCCGTTCTTGCCACCCGCTTCGATGGCCATGTTGGCGATGGAGAAGCGCGAGTCCATCGACAGGCTAGAGATTGCCGGCCCAGCGAACTCCATGGCCATGTAGAGAGCTCCGTCGACCCCGATGTTGCCGATCGTATAGAGGATGAGGTCTTTGCCGGTGACCCAGGGGCCGAGTTCCCCGTCGAAGATGAACTTGAGCGACTCGGGAACGCGGAACCACACCTGTCCGGTGGCCATCGCTCCCGCCAGGTCGGTCGAGCCCACCCCGGTGGCGAAAGCTCCCAAAGCGCCGTAAGTGCAGGTATGTGAGTCGGCCCCCACGACCACGTCGCCCGGGCCCACGAGGCCCATCTCAGGAAGTAGGGCGTGCTCGATGCCAACGCGACCTACGTCGTAGAAGTGGGTGATGTCGTGGCGCGCGGCGAACTCGCGCATCTGCTTCACCAGTTCTGCCGTCTTGATGTCCTTGTTGGGCGTGAAGTGGTCGGGGATGAGGGCGATCCGCTCAGGGTCGAATACGCTGGTGAAACCCGCCTTCTCGAACTCGTCGATAGCCACCGGGGCGGTGATGTCGTTGCCCAAGCAGAAGTCGACGCCGGCCATGATCAATTCGCCCGGCGACACTGACTCCTTGTTTGCGGCCCGGGCCAGGATCTTCTCGGTGATGGTCATGGGCATGCTCAGAATGTCCTCCACTTCCTCCGTACGGCAGTTCTGCGACCTGTTTGCAGCTGGAATTGTATCAAGAGCGGCGTGATACTCGGGAGAGGTACGGAAGGGCGGTGCTAGACTGCTGTAGACTGCTGACAGGTCATGGAATCCGCTGAACAGCCCTCGTATCGCCCGCCCTCCAGCCACAATCGGCGCGCCCTTCGACGCGCTATGGGAGCCGCCGCCGCAACCGTCCTGGTCCTTGTGGGCGGCTCGGCCGCCGTGAACCTGCTGATCGTGACGAGGGGCGGCGGCTCCGTCGCCTCGCCGGAGGGCGCCCCTAAGGCTCAGGTGGCCATCGTACTCGGCGCACGCGTGGGCCCGGGCGACCGGCCCTCCCCCATGCTGGCGGATCGTCTGGAGACCAGCGTACAACTCTACCGCCTTGGAAAGGTACGAAAGCTCCTCCTAAGTGGCGATCACGGGGCCGTCTCCTACGACGAGGTGAACGTCATGCGCAGGTTCGTTCTCGAGCGGGGGGTGCCGGCAGAAGACGTCTTCATGGATCACGCCGGCTTCAGCACGTTCGACACCATGTATCGGGCGAGTCACGTATTCCGCGTCACGAACGCCCTGGTGGTGACCCAGGATTTCCACCTCGCACGTGCCGTCTACACTGCCCGAGCTATGGGTCTGGACGCAGCCGGAGTGTCCGCCGACCGCCGCCCCTATGCAGGCACCAACCGCCTCCGTCTGCGCGAGTGGTTCGCCCGCTGCAAGGCCTTCGCCCAACTGCACCTGTTGCGGTCCGAGTCGCGGGCTCTCGGGCCCGAGATCCCCATCATCGGCGACGGTAGGGCCACCGAGGGGTGAAGCGAGAACGCGACAGGCGGGGATTGAATACACAGGCATTTGGATACATTTAATGAATCATCGCATGGACTTCATGAGAGGTTCCTCATTACATTCTCACGAGATTCTCATGAGAGAAGGTGACACTCAGCGACGGGATAAGCCGTTGAGCCGAGGCGGCAGGATGGGGAGTATCGGCGGGACCGCGCAGTAGGGGGAACGGAAACTATGACCGAACATAGCGTGAAGCGCGTCATGATCGGGGCAACGATCGCGGCGGCTACCGCACTCACCGCTCTTGCTATAGGCGGACTTGTGGTCACAAGCAGGGGTCCTCAGGCACAAGAACTGCCGCTTGTGCGCACTTCGATAGTTCAAGTGGCTATCCTCGACCCGAGTGGCGGAGGAGATCGCAAGGAATCGACCGCCGACCATCCGCCGGTGACGCAACCACCGGCACAACAGGGCGCACCGGTACAACAGAGCGGTGATCAGAACCCGCCGGTGTCGTGGGTGGTGCAGGCCACGACGACCACAGCGGCCGCCTCCGCCGTAGGCGGAGGCGCCGTGAGCAGCGGCACGACCACTCGAAGGACCTCAGACAGTGTGTCCACGAGCCAGGCCGGCACCACCACGCGCAGCTTCCCTCCCCTCTCGCTGCCGCCCACCTCCATCGTGACGTTGAGCTCAGCCCCAAGCGCGCCGACGAGCGACTCAAAGGATGTCAGGGCGTCGGCCACGCGCTCGGAAGAGACGAAAAAGTCGGCATCCGGGGAGGGCGATCGCGACCATGAAGTGGTGTCGCCAAAGATCCGCGAGAGCGATGACGAGCACAACGGCTAAAGCACCGCGACCGCAGGGTCAGGTACGGGGAGAGGCGACATGAGGATCTTGCTCGTGGAGGACGAAGACCGCATCGCCTCCTTCGTCACGAAAGGGCTGGGATCAGAAGGCCACACGGTGGAACGCGCCGCTACCGGCCGCGAAGCCATGGAATTCGTGCGGGATCAAGAGTTCGACTTGGTGTTGCTGGACCTCCTGCTGCCCGACGGCAATGGACGCGAGGTTCTGCGCGCACTGCGCGCCGAATCCCGCAGCACGCCGGTCTTGGTCTTGAGCGCGTTGGGGGAAGTGGAGGACAAGGTGGACCTCCTCGACAGCGGCGCGAACGACTACCTCACGAAACCCTTCGCCCTGGCGGAGCTGACGGCCCGCATCCGCGCCCTCACCCGCCAAGAACAGGAGCGCTCGGATACCATCAAAGTCAAGGACCTGGTCCTCGACACTCGCTCCCGGGTCGCCACCAGAGACGGGCGAGAGGTCGCGCTCACTACACGGGAGTTCACGCTCCTCGAATACTTGATGCGCCATGCCGGCCAAGTGCTGAGCCGAGAACAGTTGTTGCAGGCGGTGTGGGGGTCCACCTACCACACGGCGAGCAATGTGGTGGACGTCTACGTACGTTACCTCCGTAAGAAGCTCGAGATCCCGGGAGCGGACTCCCCCATCGAGACCGTCCGCGGAGCGGGATACCGTGTCAGCCGTGGCTAGGCGACTTTCGGCCAGCGCCCGGGTGGCGCTCGCCGTGACGCTGGTCCTGGCTCTGGGCTCTCTACTCCTCACCGGTGTGGGATATCTCCTGCTTAGCCGCCGTCTCGCCGGCGACCTTGACAGGACCCTCGTACAGGAATCAACGGCCTTCGTGGCCGCCCAGCAGACTGCGCCCGCGGGAACCGTCGCAGAGCTCGAGGAGGCAACGCGGGCGTATCTCAGAGGACGCAGTGGTGGCGGCTCCGATTCGTCGGCCATCCTGTTGGTTCATTTCCCAGACGGGAAGGTGATCTCCAATTCGGCGCTCCGGTTGGAGGATGCTCCGCAGAACGCATTTGACTTCGTCGCAGCTCACCCCATGCGCGGGTTCACAACCATCAGTTTCCAAGGCGAGGAGTACCGCACGGCTATCGTTCCCGTGCTCGATGCGAACGGGCAGGCTGTGGCAACCTTCCTGGCTGCCTTGCCAACGGCTCCGATCGAAGAGGTGGCCGGGGCTCTGCTCCGCACGCTGCTGATCGCGAGCTTCCTGGTGACGATGGTGGGTGCGAGCGTCTCCGCCTGGGTGGCACGCGCCAGTCTCGAGCCGCTCCACCAGGTCTCGAAGACCACCCGAGAGATCACCCAATCATCGCTGTCTCAACGAGTCAGCTATCGGGGGCCTCAGGACGATGTCGGTATGATGGTGACCGCGCTCAACGAGATGCTCGACCGTCTCGAGAACGCCTTCTCGGAGCAGAAGCATTTCACCGCCGACGTTTCGCACGAACTGCGCACCCCACTCACTATCATCCGCGGTCACTTGGAGCTGTTGGGCATGGAGGGCGCCCTCACCCCGTCGCAGCATGAATCCCTGGCCGTAGTGATGGACGAACTCGAGCGAATGACGAAGCTGGTGGACGACCTCCTGGCACTGGCGCGTCTGGAAGGGGCCGTTACCAGGCCCTTCACCCGCTTCGACCTCGGCGACCTTGCCGAAGAGGCCGTTACGCGGGCGCGCGGACTCGCGCCCCGCGAGTTCACTTTCATGCGCGTCACATCTACGCCGGTCCTTGGAGACTGGGACATGCTCCTACGTGCTCTGCTCAACCTACTTAGCAACGCGGTCAACGCCACGAAGACGGGTGGCTCCATACGAGTGCGCAGCGACTCAGTGGGCGGGGTCGCCCGCGTGCAGGTGAGTGATGACGGACCCGGGATCCCCGACTCTGACCTACCCCGGGTGTTCGATCGCTTTTTTAGGGCCCGCAACTCGCGGGACACTCATGACGGCGGGGGGAGCGGTCTAGGGCTCACGATCGCCGCTCGCCTCGCCCTCCGTCACGGAGGAAGGCTCACAGCCGCCAACAATCCGGAGGGCGGGGCCGTCTTCACCCTCGAGCTGCCCCTCCGTCGTGAGGCCGGGATCGAATCTCAGCGCAGGCGCGTGACGCCGTCGAGGCGGCGGAGAGTGCTGCACCCTCAGGGTCACTGACCCGCAGCGAGGCCGCCGCGGTGGAGCCGGCGAGTTCTCGTCGCTTCTTCGCTCTCTTTGAGAAAATTGTAACGGCACTCCAATGACCTTCTCATTCCGAACCGCGAGACTGAAGCTGTCCAGTCCCCAAGTAAGGAGTGAACGGCATTGAAGAAGAGCAGATGGATATTCCTCCTAGTGCTTCCAGCGGCGATGGTGGTGCTCTTCGCTACACTGGTAGCCGGAGCCGGTGCTCTCCCAAGCTATGCGACACAAACAGGTGAGCCTTGCGCCACGTGCCACGTGGACCCCGCGGGCGGGGGCACGCTGACCGCGGCGGGCGAGACGTTCAAAAACACCGGCCAACTTCCGACGACACCGCCACCTGCTACCCCGCCACCTACCACGCCGGACGTCACTCCTCCGCCCGCCTCCCCGTCCGACGTCACTCCTCCGCCCGCCTTCCCGTCCGACGTCACCGCCCCCGAGATGACACCATCGGCCTCCGACGACGCGCATGACGATCTGGATGTTGAAGAAGTCGAGGACGTCGAGGAGCCTGAGGACGCTGACGAAGTCGAGGAAGCCGACGACGCTCACCAAGCCGAAGCCGCCGACGAAGGTGCCGAGGGGCATCAGGCGGATCACCAGGACGGCGATCGGGATGAGGAGCACACGTACGGGATGCACTCCGAAGAGGACCACATGACCCAAAGTGAGTCGGTCGTGATGCGTGATGACGGGACTCACGAGGACGAGCAGGAGGAGCACCACGACGATTGACTGAGATTCCTCTGCCACGCGGATAAGGGCCTCGACGACCCTGGGCTCCGAGCCTCGCTTCAAGCCATCGCGTTACAAACCCCGCTTGAGCCCCCCGCTGTAACCACCCGCAGCAGGTAGCGCTCCGAGCGAAAGCCGCCCCTCGAGGCGGCTTTCGCTTTTTCTCGGCGACGATCGCGTTGCGCCGTTCAGGCGAACGGGCGACCGTCGTGACCCGGGCTGGGAGTCGCCCGTGATAGGGAACCGGTCGGAGCCCGTGGGCGGCTTCCGAGCTACCAGCCTACAGTGACCGGGATCCCCTGCTGATGTCGCAACACAGCCTTCCCGTAGTCGGGACTCGGAGCCCACTTGTTGGGGCCTCCCAGTTCGAGGACGGTACGAACCTTCAGCGCTGGATCAGCGCCTCGGTGCACGAGTCCGCCGACAACGAAGTGCCGCGGATCGCCCGGCACATTGGGCACGGTACCGGCCGGGTTCCATATCGGCACCAAGCGGCAGTAGGGATCTTGGAGGTGGTCGGGGTAGACGTACCATGCCAGGTGCGCGTAGTGGGCGATCACCCCCAACTCCGCTGTGGCGAAGAAGTAGCCGGGCACTCCGCCTGTAGCTCCGATGCCCGCCATGTTGTTCTGCTGCGGCTGAACATCGCCCGTGTACTCCCCGAAGTTGGTCTCGTGCACCATCTGCGCCCACGCCATATCGGCCCGGATGCCGAAGCGGCGGCCCAGAAGCACGTACATCTTGGCCAGATCGGTCAGGGGCACCGTGAACTTCTCGGCGGTTCTTCCTTGATTGCGGAAGTAGGCCACGAGATCGTCCGACGATCCCAGGAAGAGACCGTTCATACCCAGCCGATCGGTGCCCATGAGGTTGTAGAGGAGCGCCGCTGTCTCAGCCCGCGTGGCGTCGCGCCAGGGAGAGCTTGCAAGGACGTCGGGCAGGTAGCGAAGCAGCCCGTTGTATTGTGCGACGCGCGCCGTTGGTCCGTGGGCGCTGTCGAAGTCGCCCCATACGGAACGGTAGGAAGTGGGCGGCGAGGCTAGGGGCCGGCCTGAACCCCGCGTCATCATGGTGACCACCTGCGCCAGGGTCACGTGACCGTGGGGATTGAAGAGCGGCTTGCCCCCCACCGTCCCCCCCGTGCCGACGCTGATTCCTTCGCGCGCCACGGCTGCCACGTAGTTGTCGGGGTAGAGAGTCGCAGGGCCCATGATCTGCACGTCGGCAAAGGGAGACACGTCGGCTTCGCTCACCGGGATTCGCATAGCCCCCACGATCATTTTCGCGAACTGTTGACGGGTAACGGGAGCGTCGGGACGGAAGGTGCCGTCTTCGAAGCCGGCCACGACGCCCAACTTCGCCATCACGTCTATCTGCAAACGGTACGGGTCTCCGGTGGGAACATCTGGGAAGGCAGCGACGGCAGGGGCGGACGTAAGCAGAAACACCGCCAGAACAGCGAGCGCAAGGAGCGCCCCTCGGGAAGCGGCCATTCGTGAGAAGCGGGGTCGTGGTCCGTTCAAGACTGGATCGTTCATACGCACCTCCAAGGTAGGAGCAGGATAGCAGAGTCCGCGCAGAGTCCGTCGGGAGAAGCCTGGCACGGGCCGTCCGTCCACGCACCAGAGTATACTTCGAGGTCGGATCCCAGCCTGCGCGGAGAGCATCTGTCGTGAGCATCGACGGCGTCACATTCGACTTCTGGAACACGTTGTATACCGACCGGAGCAACGGAAACTCCGACGTGGTCCGCGACGGACGGCTGGCTGCCTTGCAACATGCGGTGGAGACGTGCGGCGGCACCGCTACCCTGGAAATGCTCGGTGAATCCAACTCCAGCGGCTTCGCCGCCTACGTCGAAGCCTGGCGTGCCGGCCAGCACTACGGATCGCACGAGCACGTGCGCCACGTCCTCGGCCTACTCGGCGTCGTCCCCTGCGACGAGGGGGTCAACGCGGCCGCCAGGCGCATCGAGGAACTCGGTCGGGAGTCCGATCTCGAGCTGCTCCCGGGAGCTCGTGAGACGGTGCCGCTGCTCGCGGCCGCCGGGGTGAAACTCGGGTTGATCTCCGATACGGGCCTCACGCCGGGGCATATCTTGATCACGTTCCTGGAGCGGGACGGTCTCCTCCCCTACTTCGCCAGCCTCACCTTCTCCGATGAGACCGGCTTCCCCAAGCCCGACCCGCGTATGTTCCAGCTCACGCTGGCAGAGATGAACGTGGAGGCCCCCACGTCCCTCCACGTGGGGGACACGCCTCGAACCGACATCGCCGGTGCCCTCAGCATGGGCATGCGGGCAGTGCGCTTCGCCGCGGTCCACGACAGTGACGAACCGCCGGCAGCAGACGCCGTCATCTGCAACCACCTGGAGCTGCTGCGCCTGATCGAGGAGTTCTAGCTCAAGGCGGCGTTCCGGCGCCGTGCGAACCCAAGTGCCATGAAAACCCTAGTGGTTTTTGCCCAACCGGACGGTGACCACCAGCAGGCCGGCCGCCCCGAGCGCCGTGGCCGCGCCCACCCAGAAGGGTGCCGCGGGCGAGACCCGGTCCCACAGCAACCCGGCCACCGCGCTCGCGGGCAGGGCTGCGGCTCCCACCACGGCGTGGTAGGCGCCGAACGCCGTCGCGCGGCGTTCGGCCGGCGCCAGCTGGGCCAGCAGCGCCCTCCCGTTGCCGTCGGCAAAGCCCATGTAGACGCCGTAGAGGACGAAGAGTATCCAGATGTGGAAGGGCTCGCGCGCCAGCGCCAGCCCGGCGTAGGTAGCCGCGAACAGCAGGTAGCCCACCAAGAGAAGGCGCTTGCGACCGAAACGGTCGGCAAGGAGACCCGCCGGCACCGACAACCCGGAGTAGACCAGATTGAAGACCAAGTAGACCAGGGGTATGAGCGCGGCGGTGACACCCACGTCTTGCGCGCGCAAGATCAAGAAGGCGTCGGAGGAGTTGCCCAGTGCGAAGAGACCGGTGACGAGCAGGTAGGCGGTGAGCGGACCGCCCAGAGCGCGCGCTGACCATGGCCTGGCTACTGGGCCGGTCGCCGCCGCGCCCGGCTCATCACCCCGATCGGCCGCGCTCGACCGGGGCGCCGCCCGGTGTCCCGGGCGGCGGCGTTCTCGGACGAAGAACACCACCACGACGACGGCGGCGACTCCCGGGATCAGGCTCAACCAGAAGACTGTGCGGTAGTCACCCGGCCGGAGGCTCAGCAGAAGGAAGGCTAGGCCGGGGCCGATAACGGCGCCGAACTGGTCCATAGCACGGTGGAAGCCGAAGTTGCGGCCGAGATCCCGACCCAGGCTGGAGTCGGCCACGATAGCGTCTCGAGGGGCCGTGCGGATTCCCTTGCCAACCCGGTCGACGAAACGGACGCCGAGCACATGCCCCCAAGATCCGGCCAGCGCCAGACCTATGCGGCTGAAGGCGGAGATGCCGTACCCGGCCCCCATGAGCGCCTTGCGACGGCCGACGCGGTCGCTGTACCAGCCCGAAGCCAGCTTGACGAGACTGGCGGTCGTTTCCGCGATACCCTCGATCAAACCGATAACCGATTTGTTGACCCCGAGCACCGCGGACAAGAACAAGGGGACCAGTGGGTACACCATCTCCGAGCTGATGTCCATGAAGAACGACACCACGCCCGCCGCGACTACATTCCGGTGGAGCCCCAGAAAGCCACGATCGGATCCTTCGGACGGCATCCCACCGGCTGAGTCGCCCGCCTCGAACTCCTCAGATGACATCAGGCCTCTCCCCCACCCCACCCCCAGTATCCACGAGAGCTATTCGTCGGGCGGACGGGGCCGTTCCCTGGGTCGCCAGCACAGCTACGGCCTGCTCACGCACATCCGTGCCCAAAGTCCAGGCGCTGGACTGGTCGACGGCCCACGCCAAGAGACGCACGGTGATCCCGGAGTCGTCGTTATCGGTGACCTCCACCGCAGGTTCGGGGTCGAATATGGCGAGGGGGTGGGCACGGACGATCCCCATCAGGGTCGAGCGCACCGCTTCGACGTCAGTTCCGAAATCGAGCTTGAAGGAGACCGCCGCAGCCATGCGAGCGTCCCGCGTCGTGTAGTTCTTGATGACGCGGCTGGACAGCAACTGGTTCGGGATCACCACTCGGCGGTTGTCCCAGGTCTTGATGAAGGTGTAGAAGAGACCGATCTCCTCGACCTCGCCGTACTCGTCTTCCACCTTCACGCGGTCGCCGAGCCGGAGAGGCTGGACGAACGAGATGATCACCCCGGACACGAGATTGGCGGCGGTGGTTTGCGCGGCAAAGCCGAGCGCGATACCGGCCAGGCCGGCTGAGGCGAACATGGCCACCGAGATCTTGCGCAGGATGGACACGTCGACCACATAGAGGGCCAACCCCAGCCCGAGGAAGAGAAAAGCGGTCGCCGCCAGCCGTTCGATCATGCGAAAACGGGTGCGGGCGCCGGAGTCGAGTTCTGAGAGGGCACGGTGGGCGAGGAACCGGTCGACCGCGCGGCGCATGAGCCGCGTTATGATCCAGGCTCCCACCAGGATGAGCAGTGCGTAGCCCAGGTTGGTCAACGTCTCGCGATGGACGGTCAGGAAATCCACCCGGCCACTATACCGCACGGGCGCGGAGGCCCGTCAGGCCGCGCGCTCAGGCTGTCGGGCCCGGTCCAGTGCGCGAAGCCCTACGTCCCCGGGGGTGTCTCACCCCCGGGGACGTGCTGACCATGCGTGGGTGCGGCCCCTCGTCCACGACCCCGACCCGAGCGCAAGAAAACCGCGGCCAGGCCGACCACGAGCAGGGCGGCAACGCCAAGGGCGACGGCCGCCATGACCTTGGAGGGGGCGGTCTTCACGCCCCGTTCGACCTGGCTCATCACCACCACCGGAACCTCGCCTCCAAGCTCCGCGGCGTCGGCGAGTTCCTGCGTAAACGACATGTACTTGAGCTCGGCGACGACGCGGGCGTCACCCGACAGTCCCTCCGGCCACACGAACTCGATGGTCTCGCTGGCTATTCCGGCCGGAGGGATGCGATGATCGGAGTAGACCGAGGCGGCCAACCAGGCGGGCACGTCTTCGTGATTGCCTTGGGCATCCGCGAACACGGTCCGGTATTCGACCCTACCGAGTTCCACCGGACCTCCCGTGCTGGCAACCGCGCTCACTTCCAGCCACATGCGGCGGGTGTCGGTGAGGCCCGTGGGCAGGTAGTGGCCCGCACCCACGTTCTTGACCTTGACCAGGGCGCTCATCGCATCCCCCGGGTCCACTCCGTCGGCCCCCACGCCTTCTATCACCAGTTCGAGCTCGGCGGCGCTCCTGAGCAACTCCTCAGCGGCGGCGGGGTCGCCAAAGACGCCGTTCGGACCCTTGAACGACATCTCGTAGACCGCCTCTCGCTCGGGGCCGAACGTGGCCGCGACGCCCGAAGCCGGTGGCGAGGGGCCCGGTCCTGGAGTCATGTGGCAATCCTGGCACTGGACGCCGGCCTTCGCCCATTCGCCCTCTGCCCATTCGGTGTAGGTGGCTTCGAGAGCCAAGCCGTTTGTCGGATGGTTGACGTCATGGCAGGTGCCGCAGAACTCAGACGCGGTGTGAAACTCTGAATATGCGGTGTCGTGACCTGGGGACACCGAGTCCTTGTATGGACCCCGTTTTGTCAGACCCGGATCGCTCTCGAAGGAGCCGTTCCCCAACCGGCCCGGCGCTTTGCCCGAGACCGTGTGGCAGAAATCACAGGTGATGCCTCCTCTAGCTATCTCCGACAGGATGCTCCCGTCAGTCGCTCCGTGGGGCGGCCTGGTCTCCCCCAGCGCGTCACCGATAGGTGAATGGCACTTGAGGCAGAACGTGCCCGCCCCGCCCTCGGTCTGCTCGTCGGCGAGGCGCAATTCGTAGAGATAGACCGGGTCCACCGCCGCCTGCGCATGCATGGACCCTTGGAACTGCGCGTACAAAGTCTCGTGGCACGAGCCGCAGACCTCGGCCGGCTGGAACTCGGGCGAGGGGCTCTGCTGCGCGTAAGCCGTGGCGGGCAGAACCACCGCCATCACGAGCGGGGCGAGCATAAGTACTCGATGGTAAGCGCCGCGGACGACGAATCGCTTGAGCTCCCTGAGCATGCGTGCCAACCCCCACGGGTCCCGTTCGAATAGAGTCGGGCCAAGCATCGGCCACGCCCGATTCTATCCGGTATGGGCGGTTAGCGCGGGCCGTATGTGTACGGATGGAGCAAGAGAGGCATCATGAACAGCATGAGAGATCCATTGAGACCTGAGAAAGAGGGAAGTATGGTGGCTGCCAGCGACGACAAGCTGAGAGAGTATCGCGAGAAGCGCGATTTCCGGCGCACCTCGGAGCCGGCCGGCGATTCCACCGAGCGACGGTCCGACCGCCGCCTCTTCTGCGTCCAGAAGCATGCAGCCGGCTCTCTTCACTACGACGTGCGCCTCGAGATCGACGGGGCGCTCAAGTCCTGGGCGGTGCCCAAGGGCCCATCGCTCGATCCGGCTGACAAGCGCCTAGCCGTCATGACCGAGGACCATCCGCTCGAGTACGGCGACTTCGAGGGCATCATCACCGAGGGCGAATACGGCGCCGGAACCGTGGTACTTTGGGATCTCGGCTGGTGGGAACCCGACTACTCACGCATGAAGAAGGCCGCCCCGGGAGACGACTCGGGCCACGGTCCCGTCACAGGCGAGGACCTCTCCACAGGCGAACTCAAGTTCGTCCTGCACGGAGAGAAACTATCCGGAAGCTGGACGATCGTGCAGATGAAGGGCCGGGGTGAGAAGAACTGGCTGCTGATCAAGCACAAGGACGAACAGTCTCGACCAGGCTCGGCCATCGTCGATGAGGCGCCACTTTCGGTCTCCACGGGCCGCAGCATCGATGAGGTGGCCGCAGCCGCCGAGCCAACCGGGAAGGGTTAGGGGGTCTTTCGATGAGGGTCTTGGTATCCGGGGCAACCGGGTTCGTAGGCAAATCCATCACCCGCCACCTGCTGCTTGGAGGACACGCGGTCCGGGCCATGAGCCGCTCGGCCACGAAGGCGGCCGGCACGTTGGCGAACGTGCCGGAAGTCAAGACCGCCCTCGACGAGGGCCGGCTGACCTTCGTTTCCGCAGACATCACCGATCCGCCGTCGTTGTCCGCCGTCGTGCGCGACGTGGACGCAGTGATCCAGTGCGCGCAGTTTCGCGGAGCACCCATCGAGGATCCCGGACACGGCCTCACCTACGCGAAGGTCGATCGTGACGGAACGACGAATCTCCTGCACGCGATCGCAGCCGAGTACGGGGCACGCACCGCCGGCCCCGGGATGACCCGCTTCCCGGAGGGAGCTCCCCGGTTCTTGTATCAGAGTGGAGTCACCGTGTCGCCTGCCCCTACGAAGACTTGGGACCGCGCCAAGTGGCAGGCGGAGGAAGCCATCCGCGGCAGCGGCTTGGACTGGACCATCGTCCGTTCCGACTGGGCCTTCGGCCCTGACGACGACGCCTTGAACCGTATCATCGGCTTTTCCGACTACCTACCGTTCGTGCCCATATTCGGCAACGGCGAAGAACGGCTCACCCCGGTCTACGTGGAGGACATAGGCCGCCTGTACGTGCTCTTGGTGGAAGATGCCGAGGCCTCCCTTGACGCCACCCTCCCGCTGGGAGGACCGGACGTCTTGACCATGAACGAGTTCCTGCGCATGGCGCTCGAGGTGATGGGGCGGCGACGTCCGATACTGCATATCCCCAAGATCGCGGGCAAGATCTCGGCTGCAGTGCTGCAGCACATGCCGGGACGTCCCCTCTCCCCCGGCGCGGTCGACTTCACCTCCCAAGGTGGAGTTGCCGATCTGACCGCCCTCAGGGAACGCTTCCCCCGCTTCGCTCTTACGCCCACGCGCAAGGCCCTCGAGAGCTACTTGGGGCCAGCGGCATCGCGATCGCACTGATTTGAGGATTCTCAGAAGGTCGTGCGGCTGCTAGAGTTGTACGCGGCGGGAGCGATTCATCTCGGGGGCGCACTAGCGCGGCCGCCATTCTCGGGAGCGCCAGGGGGAAGGAGCGTGTGCGTGGGGGACTGATCCAAGGACGTGTTCCGGTCAAGATCGATCTAGGAGGAAGTAGATGAAACGTCGCAAGAGAGTGTTATTGGTCGCGGTCGCATTGGTCCTGGTCTTCGGATTCGGGGCTGTGGCCTATGCCGCCGATGTCCTTCCTTTCAGCGATATAGCAGGACACTGGGCAAAAGACGCGATCGTCAGGCTCGCGGATCGAGGCATCATACTGGGCCACAACGACGGCACCTTCGGCCCTGAAGAGCTCGTCACCCGAGCCCAGGTCGCGTCTTTCCTCGACAGGGAGGCCCAAGAGGCCGCGGCCCCGGTCGATGCGCGTCGCGGATGCCCCGACTGTCACGTGGGGCCCTACTCACTCAAGCACGAGGCCGTTAGCGGGGGAGGAACCGCGGCGCACGAGACCCTCCGTGATGACTCGGACGTCAACGTCTGTCTGGCCTGCCACGCACCGGGAACGGCAGGCCGGGTGGGCATGGGGAACAATGCTCCGCTCTCCTTGCGCGACATCGTCCACCCGGTTCATATGAGCAGCAAGATCTTCACGGGCCACTACGTCGGCAACTGCTTCACCTGCCACAACGTAGACGGTGACGGAGTCTTCCAGGTTCTTTCGGCGGCCGTAGACACCGACGCGCTGGGTATCCCGGACACGGTTCCGATCCCTGGAGCGCAGAATCCCAGGTAGGACCCCGCCGGTTCCTCGTTAACTGAGGTGCGCCGGACGGGAGGCCGTTCCCACGGTCGTCTCGTCCGGCGTGCCCATACTGACCTTCGGCACGGAGAGCTCGCCTCCCTCCGCATCCAGCCTACTCGGGCTTCTCGTCGCCCGCGTCCTCCTGGCCCGCGCTCTCCTGACCCGCATGTTCGTGAGCCGTATGCCCGTGGCCCGCGTGCTCGTGCCGGTGGTTGCCGTCTGCGTCCACCCGGGACGCGGGAGCGGCTTGTCAGCACCCCGGCTCGCCGGGGTGGCCACAACACGTGCTCCCGGTCCGGATCTTGATCCAATTGTTCCGCAGGACGAGATAGGCCTTGCGCGAGAATGGCATGGGGGTGCGCAGGTTGTCTGAGAAATCCCGAGAAACGCGTGGCACTAGAAGACCTCCCTCGGTATCAGAAAACCATGGTGGCGTAAAAGAGGCGCCCAGCGCGGCCTTCCGCGTCCGGGCGCCCAGTCCCCCGAGCAAGCCCTTCCCCCCAAGGGGTTGCTCGGTGAAGATAGCGGGATTCACCGTTCCTGTCAACATGTAGTTTGGTTCTGGTGTACGGAGTGTGCTAGCGGTGCTTGAGTCCAACAGTCGGGCGCGAGGCCGGCGTCATGCTCAGTTTCCGCACAGCACGACCGGGGTATGTGATAGCCATGGATAACGACAGAACAACTGAAGAGCTCAAGGAAGAGCTGGCGAGGCAGCAGGAGTACCTAGCGGAACTCAAGGGCTCCCTGCCGAAACACTCGGTCCGCCCCCACCAACTCATCGAGATCGAAGAGGCTGAGGACCAGGTGGAGGAGTTGCTCGCGGAGCTTTCGCGCCGCCCTCCCCCGATGCTGAAGTGAGTCTCGCTTAGCACCGTGCTGGGAGTGTCTGGCTGCGCATCGCGCGTTTACTGCTGGGCA
Source organism: Thermoleophilia bacterium (assembly GCA_038204345.1). Classification (GTDB taxonomy): domain Bacteria; phylum Actinomycetota; class Thermoleophilia; order RBG-16-64-13; family RBG-16-64-13; genus JAHJSA01. Next base: position 16,680 of record JBBRDB010000020.1, read on the forward strand.
TCGCCCGAAAGATCGGCAGGCGAAGGCCTTGAGCCGGAGTGCGCAGGTGGGGAGTGGTCGCCGCCTTCGGCCTTGGCATGCGGTGCGTCGGGAGGCCGGGGCGCCTCAACGTCTATCGCGACAGAGCATGAACCGTCGATGACTCCGGGTTCCTCCGTGAGTTTTGTGTGCAAGTAGAGGAACACGAGACGCGCGGTGGCCATGATGGGAACGGCCAGATAGGCCCCCAAGATGCCCGCCACGCTGGCTCCGGCCATGATGCCCACGATGATCACGATACCCGGGAGTTCCACGCTTCGGCCCATGATGCGCGGCTGAAGGACACTGGCTTCGAGCTGCTGCAGTCCGACATAGACCAGCAGGACGACAAGAGCGAAGAGGCCGTTGCCCACCGCCAGATGCTCCGACCCTTGGATGAGCGCCATCAGTACCGCAAGACCCCCTGCCACTAAGGCCCCCAGGGTGGGCACGAGATCCATCAACCCGGCTATGATGCCCACGATGAGCGCACTGGGCAGGCCTAGGGCCCACAGACTTGCCCCCACCATCGCTCCAAAGATGGTCACCATGAGGAGCTGTCCCCGAAAATAGGCCCGCCACACCCTCTTGATGGACAAGCGCAGTTCTTCCAGCTCGCCTCCATGTTGCTCTGGGATCAAACCGCTGATCGACCTGGCCAAGCGGGGACCGTCGTTCACTAGATAGAGGCTGTATATGAGGGTCAAGAACAGCGTGAGCAACAGGTGACCGAGGGTCGAAGCGAAGCCCGCGAGCGTGCCCGCCGTGGTGGACAGTATGTTGTCGAGCGAGCCGAAGAGTTGTTGACCCGAAGGCAGGAAACCGACGAGCCCGGCCGGCTCCAAGCGCTCTTGGAAGGAATCCACGTAGGCGTTCAGATCGAGTCGATAGCCGAAAAGGCTGAAGTCACGAAAGGACTCTGACGCCGAGTGCAGCCACCTGAGAAGGCTGTTAACCGCCTCCTCAAGATTGAAGCCCACCTGGCTGAACTGGTCCACGAGGATCGGCCCGAGCACGGCGATGAGCAGAAGGAACAGGGCGAACAGAACCAGGAGGACCACGACGGCCGCCGGGAAGCGGGGTATGTGCAGGCGCCGGTTGAGCCAATCTACCAGCGGCTCGATCAGGAAGGCCAGGACCAGCGCCATTACCAGCGGTGTGAGCACCCCTCGGGCCGCCCACACCACGAAAAGGACCCCGGCCAGTACGAGCAGGCCCATGACCCTTCGAGTGTAGTCGCTCCACGTTCCCCCCATAACGATGCTGATTACCGCTCAGCCGTGCCGGCGCCCAGAGTATCGAGCAAGGACGGCAGGCCCTCTAGGGTTTCGAGAACGAAGTCCGGCCGTGCCGAGCCCGGCTCATCCAATTCCGACCGTTCGGTGACACCCGTGAGCACGAGGGCCGAGCGCATGCCGGCCCGTGACGCCATCTCGATGTCGGTGCTCAACTTGTCACCCACGAAGAGGATGGCGTCGGCGCTGCATCCGGCCTCGGTCACCAGGCGCTCGGCCAACCCCATTTCCGGTTTCCCTATCACCACGGGCTCTCGGCCGGAGGCCGTAGCCACCGCCGCGACGATGGCCCCGCCGCCCGGGAGCAGCCTGTCCTCTACGGGGAAGGTGGCGTCAGGGTTGGTGGCCACGAAGAGGGCGCCCGCCAACAGCGCCTCCTGCGCCACCGCGAGGGTCTCATAATCGAAACCGAAATCGAGGCCTACAACTACCGCCGACGGCGCGGTGGCGATGGACGGCCCCCCGTCTGTGGCTCGGCCTCCAGTCGGCCCGCCGCCGGCCGCCGCGATCGGCCCCGCCGCCGGTGCACCCGCGGGCCGTGCTTCCGCCGCCCCTATCGCCGGGTCGGGAGCAGCAGCCTCGCTCGCCGCGGCGGCTCTAGGCGCCGAGGCCTGCGTAAGCGTCGCATCGGCCGATCCGCGAGCAGGGACAGGGTCGAGCCCAGCGTCGGCGAGTTCTCGCACCAGGCCGGTGCCGCCCACCACCAGGACTCGGGCGCCGGGAGACAGGCGGTCGGCCAGCCAGGAGGCGGTGGCCGCGGCCGACGTCAGCACCATGTCGGCCCGCACCGGCAGACCCAAGCCCGCGAGTTTGGCCGCTACCTCAGACCGATGTCGGGTGGAGTTGTTCGTAACGAAACGTAGGAGGAGGCCGCGCTCGAGAACCTCTTCTATCGCCTGGCGGGCCCCGGGCAGGAGCGAACCGCCGCGCAGGATCACGCCATCGATGTCGAACGCCACCATCACCGGCCCTTCGCCGGACGCGGCGGGTCCGGGCGACTGCCCCGGTATGATCTGTGGTTCCGTATGCACGCGTTCCATTGTATCCTGAGCGGACGAGAACTACCGTTTGCGGGGACGTACCCGAGCGGAGCAAGAGTCCGCCCGCGGGAAAGCGCCGTCGAGGAGGCCCATCGATGAAGAGCATGACGTTCAGCACCAGGCTCCTCGAGAGGATCCCCCGCGTCCAAGGCGTCAAGACCTTTCGCTTTGAGCGCATCAAGAAGTACGAGTTCACCGCGGGGCAATGGTTCGTGCTCACCATCCCTGAGGACGACGGTTACCTCACGAAACACTTCACGCACTCGAGTTCGCCCACCGAAGGCTACATCGAGTTGACGACGCGTCTCACGGGTTCGCAGTTCAAGAACACGTTGGACGCGCTCCCGGTGGGCACCGAGGTGGAGATCGAAGGGCCGTTCGGCGACTTCACCCTCCGTGAGGGTGCTGAGCGGGTGGTGTTTCTCACCGGTGGCATCGGCATCACGCCGGTCCGTAGTATCCTCCGCTTCATGGCAGACAGCGGCGATCACCGCGATGTCACGCTCTTCTTTGGAAACAAGGATCGCGAGTCGATCGTCTTCCGTTCGGAACTCGAGAGCTTCGCTACGCACCTCCCCGACCTGAAAGTGGTGCACGTGCTTTCGGACGCCCCGCCCGACTGGGAAGGCTACAGTGGCTATGTCACGGGCGAGATCCTGGAGGCGGAGCTAGGCGACGCAGGCGACCGCACATACTACGTCAGCGGCCCCCCGGCCATGGTCTCCGCGATGAAGGATCTGCTGAAGGCGCGGGGCGTGGGGCGGCGGGAGATGGTGCTCGAGAACTTCGAGGGGTACTGAGCCTAGCCTCTCGCCTCACGCAGCGCGGCCTCGATCATCTCGACCGGCGGAGCGCCCGAGATGCCCTCGGCGGTGATGTAGGCGCGACAGCCCAGTCCGCCGGCCCTCATGTCGCGGACGGCTGGGTCCGCATCCACGCCGTCCACCATGATAGCGGGCCCTCCCACGAAACCGTGGGCAAGGGCCTCCTCCTGCGTCGTGATGAGGACCACCTCATAGGCATTCACCGGCATGCCCACCCTGACTAAGGCGACGCCGAGGGCGGCCTGCGCCGCCTCCGTATTATCGGGCGAGCATCCCTCGGTATGGAGCAGGCGGACCTCAGGCTGTCTCATGACTGCCCTCCATGATGAGACGGAGGACGCGTGGGAGGATACCTCCGTGCCGGTAGTAGGCGGCATCGACGGGCGAATCGAGCCGCACAAGAGCCGGGAAGACCACTTCGCGTTCCCCGGACACCGCCCGCACCTGGACGCGGCTCCCGGGAAGCAGATCTCCTCCGCAGATGCCGGTGATGTCCATGGTCTCCCCCCCTGTCAGGCCGAGGGTCGCGGCGCCCTGGCCGGCCTCGAACTGCAAGGGCAAGATGCCCATGCCCACTAGGTTGCTGCGATGGATGCGTTCGAAGCTCTCTGCGATGACCGCACGCACTCCGAGCAGGGCCGGTCCCTTGGCTGCCCAGTCGCGCGAACTCCCCGTTCCGTACTCCTTGCCCGCCAGCACCACCAGGGGAGTACTCTCTAGACGGTAGCGTTCGGCCGCGTCGAAGATGGTGAGCACCTCCCCCGAAGGCTCGTGGACGGTCCACCCACCCCTGGTGTTTTCGAGCATGAGGTTGCGGATGCGGACGTTGGCGAAAGTCCCGCGTACGAGGACCTCGTGATTCCCCCGCCGCGAGCCATAGGTGTTGAAGTCCAGCGGGCGGACGCCGTTCTCCTCCAGATACCGTCCGGCCGGGGAATCCACGGCGATAGCTCCGGCGGGGGAGATGTGGTCGGTAGTGACCGAGTCGCCGAAGATGCCCAGGATCCGGGCTCCGTAGATATCGGAGACGGCAGCCGGCTTCGCGGGGAGATCGACCAGGAAGGGAGGCTCTCGCACATAGGTGGAGTCGGGGTCCCAGGCGTAGAGATCCCCTCCCGGGACATCGAGGGCCCGCCAGGCGGCGTCCCCGTCGGCGACGTTCTTGTAGCTTTCTCTGAACTGTTCGGGGCGGACCGATGCGGCCACGACCCGGGCCACTTCTTCCTCCGGCGGCCAAATGTCCACCAGATATACAGGGACGCCGGCGAGATCGTAACCCAGAGGTTGTTCGGTGAGATCCACGGTAACCGATCCGGCCAGCGCGTAGGCCACGACCAGGGGAGGTGAGGCCAGGTAGTTCGAACGGACGAGGGGGTGCACACGCGCCTCGAAGTTGCGGTTCCCACTGAGGACCGATGTCGTGATCAAACCCTCTTTCTCGATGGCCTCCACGATGGGGGCCGGCAGGGGACCGCTGTTTCCTATGCACGTGGTGCATCCGTAGCCCACGATGTGAAAGCCCAGAGCCTCCAGGTAGGGGAGTAGTCCCGAGCGTTCCAGGTACGCGGTGACCGCGCGCGAACCGGGGGCGGTGCTGGTCTTCACCCACGGCGAGACCTTCAGGCCGCGATTCACAGCGTTCCGGGCCAGTAAGGCGGCGGCGATCATCACAGAAGGATTCGAGGTATTAGTGCAGCTGGTAATGGCCGCGATGACTACCGTACCGTCTGTCAAGGTAAAGGTGTTGTCCAGTATCTCCTGTTCGGTTGGTCGAGGAGGAACGTCCGCGCTTGCCACAGGCGCCCCCGGCGCAGCCCCGCCCTCCCCTTCGAAACGTTCCACCGTCTCCACCGTCTCACCCAGCAGACACACCTCGGCGGCACACAGCGCAGTGTCGGCCCGCCCCACCGAAGTGGAGAGAGCCGGCAGCGCATCGCTGAAATTCCCCGCCACGTCGGTTAGCGGTATCAGGTCTTGCGGGCGCCGAGGGCCGGCCACGCTCGGCAGTACTTCACCGATGTCGAAATCCACCACCCGCGTGTATTCAGGGGTTTCTTTGCCCGGATCTCGGAACAGACCCTGACGGCGGCAGTAGTCGCCCACCAGTTGGACGTGTCGCGGGTCTCGGCCGCTCGCCGCCAGGTAATCGAGCGTGCGCTCGTCCACGGGGAAGAACCCGCAGGTAGCCCCGTACTCCGGAGCCATGTTGGCGATGGTGGCCCGATCGGCTACCGACAGGCAGTCGAGCCCCGGGCCGAAGAACTCCACAAACCGGCCGACCACGCCCACCTGTCGCAGCAATCGAGTGATCGTGAGCACCAGGTCGGTGGCCGTAGTGCCCCGAGGAAGCTCACCGGCAAGGCGCACGCCCACGACGTCGGGCAGCAACATGAAGTAGGGCTGGCCGAGCATCACGGCTTCCGCTTCGATGCCTCCCACACCCCATCCCAGCACGCCCAGACCATTGACCATGGTTGTGTGTGAATCGGTGCCCACCACGGTGTCGGGGTAGGCTCGGCGGATACCGTCTACCTCCCGCGTGTGCACCACCGAGGCCAGATACTCCAGATCGATCTGGTGCACGATGCCCATGCCTGTGGGCACGACCCCGAAATCGTCGAACTCCCGCTGCGCCCAAGCGAGAAGTGAGTAGCGCTCGCGGTTCCGCTCGATCTCGAGGGCTACGTTGCGGTCGCACGCATCGTGGGTGCCGTAGTAGTCCACCTGCACTGAGTGATCGATCACCAGGTCGACGGGCACTTGAGGGTTGATGAGCCTCGCGTCCCCTCCTTTCCGGAGCACCTCGGAGCGCATGGCTGCTAGATCCACGGCGCAGGGAACCCCGGTGAAGTCCTGCAGGAGGACCCGCGACGGCATGAACGGGATCTCGGCCCGCTCGTCCGCGGTCGGTTGCCAGGACGCGACCGCGCGCACGTGCTCCTCCGTGGTGACCCCGTTACCGGCGTGACGCAGCACATTCTCAAGGAGCACGCGAATGGAGTAGGGGAGCCGTGAAATCCGGCCGTATCCCCGGGTCTCGATCGCCTGAAGACCAGCGATACGGTGCACCTCGCCTGCGAGTGCAACCTCGGAGTAGGCGCCCTCGGGATCTTGGCTCATCCTCACCCCTTCCCTGCTTGTGATACCCGTCGCGACGGCCGGTGCCGAGGGGATGCGCCCCCCGCCGCCGGATCGTGCGCGGTGGAGAACAATGGTAGCAGACGCGATGGAGCACCGATTCTCTACCCGGAGGTGGTCCCACCGACGCTGTTCGTCGTCTTCCGTCTCGGCATTGCATGCGGCGCGGATGGGTAGTCTGACTATGCGGACAGAAGGTCGCCTCAGTGCGCCGGCGGGTAGCCCCGGCCGACATCAGCTCGGTCATGGGAGAGTCGTTCGAACGCATATTCGCGCACGTGGGCCGCGTTGGCGGCACCCCGGCCGGCCCACCGCTCGCGGCTTATCACTGTTTCGGCGAGGACTACATAGACGTCTGTCATGGGAGACGGGGTGATTGTCGCCGCTAATGTCTAGGAGTCGAAATCGGAGGTCCCCATCACGGCGCCTCCTCAACCCCCTACTGCGCGTCTAGTTTCTGTTCTTCCAGTAGTCGGGTCGTCGCCTATGACCGGCCAGGCATTCGGATGAGTGATTATGTTTTGAACGACCATCCCACTCGCTCAGGTTCCGTCCGAACCGATTGCTACTCTCCTCCCCTGGCAGACCGGACTTCCGGAGATAATAGGCACACGTGGCGCCCAGAAAGGCCTTGCGAGCAGGGAAAAGGGGCGTATGGGGCGCGAGGGGTCGTGTGACTACGGCGAGCGTGGACCACCGGGTGTCTATGCGGACGTCGTCGTCAGCTCGAAGTCGCTGAACGCCGGCGGCTCGGGGAGTTTCAGGGCGGCCAAGATCTGGCGCTGATGGGCGGTGGTCTGCGAGCGCTTGGCGACCCGCCCCTCGCTCGTTTCCAGCGTCACCAGGTGCATGCGCTCAAGCTCGTCGCGCACGACGCGCCAGCTCTGACCGGTGGCGTTGTCGACGACGCGGATCAGAAGCAGCGCCAGCCAGCAAAGCTGCACGTGGGCGCGGATACGGTCCTCACGGAAGTGGGACACCGGGCGCAGACGCAGCGCCCC
>JBBRDB010000021.1:0-22958 GCA_038204345.1 Thermoleophilia bacterium
ACCACCCCGCCCTTGTCCTTGCCCTTGCCCTTGAGCTTGCCGGCGAGTTTCTTCTCCAGAGCGGTTTGTTTCAGCGCCGCCTGTTTGGTGCCCAGCGGGTCCGGCCGGTTGTCGATCTTGTGTGTCTGACCGACCCCGTTCCCACCCCCACCATCCTTTGCGTCCGGCACTGCCGCGGCCGCCCCCGCGATTACCAGCACCAGCATCGTGACCAGCATGACGACGACCAGCAGCATGCGCATGGCCTTGCTACCCATCCCCTTCTCCTCTCTCGCCGTTGCAGACAGGTCCACCTACGGGTCGGAGGGAGCCGGCAGAGGGGTGAGTAGCATGGGATTTGCGTGCTTCCCTCAAGACCCGACTTCCTCCGACATGCTTCGAAGAACTAACTGCATCATCGGAGCACAAACAACACTAAGGGCAAGAGGACGGCTTGTCAACGGAATCAACGCCCTGTCGAACTCGTGTTCGCGTGGGGTAACATCCGCCGTGGATCTGCGGGAAGGCGCGCTTCAAGAGCAAACACCCGTACGACTTGACCACCTTCCCTGGATGGGAGTAGGACAAGAGTAGGCCTTTCCGCATGTGGAGGTCGGCGGCCGTCCGCCGCCGCCCGCGGAGCAAGAGCAGCAGAGCACCACCTGCGGCAGTGTCAGTCCGGCCGCCGGGCTTGTGGGCAGAGCCGTTCGATGGTGAGGAAGGCATGAGCACAGGGGACGAGAGCACAATGGTGATGGAACCCGAGATAACTCCGCCCCTCGTAGTGGTCCAGGCCCAACTCCCCTTTCAACTGCCGGTAGCCGAGCTCGATGGTCCAGCGCAAACGGGCCAGCGTGGCCAGGCGCAATGACCGTTCGGGATCGCCCGGCCACCAGAGATCTGCGGGCGCCCGGGCTTCACGCGCGTCAGAGGGGAGGATGCGGCATGAGGGACCGAATTGCGCGGATCGTGGCGGCGCTCGCACTCACGGCGGCGTGGGCGCTGGTGACGTGGCGGTGGATGCGACACTGGGCACAACGCGCTTCGGGCGGCTGACGGTTTCTCCGTGAACCGGGGGAGAGGCCTCCGACCGCGACCCATGGCAAGGATTGGCGAAGTTGAAGGCTTTGTTGCCTGCCGCGGTCTTTTCGGATGTCTGATGCTCTCCCGCCATGGGTACTTCCTACTGGTACAAACCGGTATCACGCTCGGGTCCTTTGGCCGGCCACCGTTGGCTAGCGGACGAGCGTGTAGGCCCAGCGAGAGGTCGGAGAACGATCGTGGAACAGACTGAAGACTACGCCATAGCAACCGAAGGACTCGTGAAGGTCTACAGTGGTGAGACCCGCGCCCTCGATGGCGTCAGTTTTCAGGTCGGGCACGGTGAGCTCTTCGGACTGCTTGGCCCGAACGGCGCCGGCAAGACCACCGCCATCCGCATCCTTGCGACTCTGTTGCGGGCTACCGCCGGCACGGCGCGCGCGGTGGGCTTCGACGTCGCTGCTCAGCCGGAGCAGGTGCGTCAGCGCCTCGGGCTCGCGATGCAGACGCCCACCCTCGATGCCTTCTCCACGGGCCGGGAGACTTTGGAGTTGGCCGGTCGTCTCCACGGGATGCAGGCCCCCGAAATCAGGCGTCGCGCCGACGAGCTGCTCGAGCTCATGGGTCTGGCGTCGGTCGCGAAGAAACTCACGGGAACGTATTCCGGCGGCATGAAGCGACGTTTGGACGTGGCCGCCGCGCTGGTGCACCGGCCGGAACTCCTGATCCTCGACGAACCTACCGAAGGGCTCGATCCGCAAAGCCGCACCGCGCTGTGGGAGGAACTCGAGCGTATCAGCGCCGGCGGCACCACCATGCTCCTCACGACTCATTACATGGAGGAGGCCGACCGGCTCTGCTCGCGAGTCGCGATCATCGATTGCGGCCGGATCATCGTCGAGGGAGCCCCGGGCGATCTCAAGCGGAGCATCGGTGCCGACACCGTGGTCCTGCGGATAGAGCCCGGCGACGGGTCCGTCTACGAGCCTGGGGGGAACGGTGACGGCGCGGTGTCCCACGTGCGTCTGCTGCTGGAGGGGATGGTGGCCCCTGACGCGGTGACCGCACACCCGGTCGGAGTGAGTCTCTCTGTCCCCAACGCCAACGCTGCGGTCCCTGCATTGCTCAGGCGGCTGGAGGGCAACGGGTTGCAGATCACCGGCCTGCAGGTGACTCAGCCGAGCCTGGACGACGTGTTCATGAGATACACCGGTCGGAGGATCCGTGAGGAGGCCGCCGACCAGCCAATCATCCTTGGTTGGTGATGCAGTCATGGTCTCTGTGACATCCTTCGCCTACGAGACCTACCACCTTGGTCTTCGCACGACCCGACGGTTCGTGCGGGTCCCGGCCAACTGGATCAGCATCGTCTTCTTTCCGCTCATCCAGCTGCTTGTCTTCAGCCAACTCTACAAAGACATCGTGCAATTGCCGGGCTTCGGTGGGCAGTCGAGCTACCTGGCGTATCTAGCCCCAGGCCAAGTAGCGTTTGCGGCGCTGATGGCGGTGGCCTGGTCCGGGTACGGTCTCCTCGTGGAGTTCCGCAGCGGATATCTGGACAAGCTGCGGGCCTATCCCATCAGCCGCTGGTCGATCCTTGCGGGCGAGATGGTTCCGCTCTTCTTCCAGGCCGCGGCCATGGCCGGCATCCTACTGATCGTGAGTGTGGCGCTGGGGGCGACAATCGTGACCGGAGTAGGCGGCTTCCTGCTCATAGTGCTCCTCTCCGGCGCGTTCGGTGTCGCCTTCGCCGGCTCGAGCTTCATCCCGGCGCTCCTCACCAAGAGCGAGCAGGCCACGAGTACCATCTCCCTACTGCACTTCCCGCTGATGTTCATGTCCACTGCGTTCGTGCCGCAGGCCCTGATGCCGGGATGGATGCAGGTGGTCAATGACTGGAACCCTGTCACCTACCTGATCGAAGCCATGAGGGGTCTCATGGTGACCGGGTACGATTGGGGGGCTATCGGCAAGGCTGTGTTCGCCCTTGCGATCCTTGGCGCGATACTGCAGGGCGCAACGCTCTGGGCCTTCCGCAGACTGGCCAGGTGAGCCGCAGCGCCTGGTGACCAGGCGGTGGTCGAACGCATACGGTGGTCGAACGCTGCGCTACGGGTGGTTGAACGCTACGGGGCGCACACCTTACACGACTCCGCCGCCGCCCGGCACTTACCGTGGTCTTCGACTTCTCCCTGGGTCCACCATTCCATCTGACCGCACGCCGGACAGCAAACCAGCTGCGCGGGTCGGCCCTCAGCGTCGGTGTAATCAGGGCCGGTGTCGAGTGGGTGGGACTCCGTCTCGTGTTCCTTACTGGTGCCCATGTTCTCCTCCTTTTGTTTCGTCAGGTTTGCGGGCACGATCTCCCGCACCAACTCATGTATGGCTGCCGGAGACCGGTCCTCTCCAGCCCGACCGATAGCCGCGTCCACGGCGCGCAGCGCCTTCTCCGTGCCGGTTCCCAGGGGGAGCCAACTCCGCGACAGCGACACCACGTCCCGTGCGAGGAGCAGCTCGATGGCCAGGATGCTCCGCAGCAGCTCCAAGGCGGCGGCCGTCTTTCGGACGGTGAGAGGAGCACTGGTGGCGTGGTCCTCGATCTCCATGTCCAGGGTGGGCGCGTCCAGCGTGGCGGGCGCGGCCAACTGCTTGAGTTCGGCCATCAGCGAGGCTCCCGCGTACCGGAGTGAAAGGCCGAAGAACTCGTCCACTTCGGCGGGGGGTTGGCCACCGGGTCGGCCGCCGGAAGATTCCAGGCGCTGGAAGAAGGCGTCCCAGAGGTGGCTGAGCCGTCTCTCGCTCAACTGGCCGACGTGGGCGATAGCAATCCGCAGCGCGTCGAAAGCGATGGCCATGACTATCGGGTGGAAATTGCCGCTGTGCACCATGGTCTGGTCATTTACCGACACCAGCGGGTTGTCGCTCATGGAGTTGAGTTCCTGCTCGACGGCTCGTCGGGCTGCGTCGATGAAGTCGCGCAGCGCCCCGTGCACCTGCGGTACCACCCGGAACGACAGAGGGTCCTGGATGGAGGCGGGAATGTCCGGATCAAGTAGGTAGCTGTTCTCCAATGCCGAGCGGATGTGGTCGCACACGGCCACCTGACCGGGATACGGCTTGGCAGCAGCCACGGCTGGGTGCACGAGGGAGGGATTGCCCTGTGTGGCCTCGAGCGACAGGGCGGCGACAAGGTCGGCCGCCTCTGCCACGTCCGCAGCTTCGGTCACGACCAAGGCGCCGTGGCCGATGGAGACGCCGTTGGACGAGATGAGGGCGAGGCCGTCCTTGGCAGCCAGCACGGCGGGCGTTATCCCCGCTCGGCTGAGGGCTTCGCCGCCCGGTAGGCGCTCATCGTGATAGTCCGCCCATCCTTCTCCTATCACCACTAGACCGATGGCGGCCATCTGGGCCAGATCGGCGGCCCCCACGGAGCCGTCTCGAGGCACCGCAGGGTGGACCCCGGCGTTCAACATGGAGATCAAGACCTCGGTCACCCCGAGCCCTGCTCCGGAACCGCCCCGGCTGATGCCGTTGATGCGGGCGAGGATAGCGGCGCGGACCACCTCCCGCGGCAGCGGCGGGCCTAGACCCCCTGCGTGCATCCGCACGAGCCTCTCTTGCGAACGCCCGAGTTCCTCGTCGGGCAGGCGGGTGTCTTTGAGGTGGCCCACACCGGTTGTCAGCCCGTAGATGGCCCTGCCGCTTGCCAAGGCTGCCTCCACGACCGCCCGGCCGGCCTCGATGCGGCTCACAGCGTCGGCGTGAAGCCTCACCGCGGCACCCATCGCCACCCGGTACACATCTTCGGCGGTGAGCGGTCCTTCACCAATAGTGATGATGTTCATGTCGCTCCTTCTTCCCAACTCGCGCCTTCGGGATGCACGGCAGGGCGCGTGTGTGGCGTCGGCACACGTTACATCCGGGGACACTGTTACTCATGAGAACCAATAATTATAATCATCAGACGCTTTCTGGATTCTGACGCTCAACATAGGAGGATCTGATGGCCGGCACTCACCGCTTCTTGGCGGGCCTGCGCGCCGGAGCTGCTCCTGTCTGCGACGCCTGCATCGCCCTCGCCGTCGGATGGTCTCGGCGACAGAGCACGAACGCGGCCGGGCGCGCGCTCGCGGCCAACGGGGTGATCCACCGCGAGAAGGGCCCGTGCGTGCGATGCGGCCGGGTGAAGATGGTCAGCCGGCTTGCCGTAGACGAAGGAGTGGGAGCGAATCGGCCCTGGCATTGGAAGGGCCATGTGCTGGCGCTTGTCGCCGATTTCCTCGCGGCACAAGGCTACCGTGTGCATCCAGCCGCCGATGCGTCTCCGAAACAGCGGGATGCGGATATCGCGGCCACCCGGAACGGCGAGACCCTGTGGGTCACGGTCAAGGGCTACCCGGAGGGTTCTTCCAAGAACACAGCGACCGCGCAGGCTCGGCGCTGGTTCTCAACCGCGATGCTGGACGTAGTGCGCTACCGCACGGAAAGGCCGGATGTCGCCATAGGAGTCGGACTGCCCGACGGCTTCCCGGCGTATCTGGAGCTTGCGGCCGAAGTCGCATGGCTCAAGAACACCGTTCCCTTCCGGTTCTTCTGGGTGGCGGAAAACGGGAACGTGCGGGAGGAATAGGGCGGGCCGGTCGGTCAACTCCGGGTTCGGAGCGTCTCGAAAAGCCGTACGAGCGCCAAGGTATCTGTGGCGCAGTAAGCGCGAAGATCGTTGAACAATCGCCGGCGCTCGGCGTCTGAGAGGTCGTCGGTGAAGGCCGCCGCATAGCGCAGGCCGGCCACCGCACCGTTCTGGATGCTCAGACCGTGGTAGGAGAGGTCGTCAACCAGCGCCGGGAGTACGTTCTTCAGCGAGGCCCGGCCGTGGAACTCCGGGTGACGCACGAATCGCCTGACGAGGGGCAAGAGATCGAAGAGGCGGTCTTGCAGGCCCGCGATGACCGCGGCCAGGTCGGGCAGGTGTGCGGCCAACGAACTGAGGACCGTGTTCTCATAGCTTGAATAGACCAGGATGGGCCCCTCCACCGGCAGTCGGCTGAGCAGGCTTTCGGCGAAGCTGCGGCGTGGATCGCGCGGCTCCTCGTGGAGGAACTCGCGGTGCTCCAGGGTGCCGTCGGCGTGAAGGGTGTGGCAGGACCACTGCATCGGTAGTGCCTGGTACGGGCGCGTGCTGGGATACGCAGGCAGGGCGGTGCCCACCGTCTCGAAGTCGAGGAAGTTGAGGGGATAGGTGAGCCCGCGAAGCGTCTCAGCAAGCTCGGGGCTGAAGCGGGGCACCCCTTCGCGCACCAGCGCGCAGGCGGCCACCTGGGCTTCATTGAGCCCGGGGTAGTCGGGTGGCACCTCCCGCATGGAACAGATGCCCTCGGCCAGCAGGTTGTCGAGCACTTCGGCATCGATGCGTGGTATCTCGGTGACCGGGAACTCGGGCAGTTTGTCGTAGCAATGCCCTCGGAAGTCGCAATCGTAGGGCTCTGTGCAGCGCTTGCCCACGCGGACATCGGGGCAGTCGTCGGCCAACATGGCCGTCATGTCCGCGAGCAGGCCGGGGATGTCGGGCAGGAAGGCCCGAGCCTCCTCGGTGACGTCGGTGAGGGAGAAGAGCGCGTCCAGGTCGTGGGCTCCGCCGGCATGCACGTAGCCGGTGTCGAGGTGCAACACACCCGCGGTTTGAACCCGGAGACCGGCTCCTTCGAGAACGTAGAGTTGGATGGCGGTGTCGGTGACGTGCTGGGGCTTGACCTTACTTGTGGACTTGACCTCCACGAGGTCCCAGCGACCGTCCGGGAGCCGTACGATGACGTCGGCCCGCACCAGCACCCCGTCGTATTCGAAGGCAGCCTCGTAGATGCAGGCGGCGCCTCCCGCGATCAGCTTGGCCGTGGTTGCCAGGGCGGCACCGGACTGTGTGTGATCCTCAGCGACCAACACACCGCCGGGGTAACGATCCCGGGCCAGTTCGCCGACTTTGTGCCCCTGATCGAAGATGGCCTGCCGGACCTCGTCGATGGGATCGGCTAAGCGGGGCTCGAAGCACGTAAGCCACAACTTCTTGTGGCACTGCAGGCCGCTCTGAAAACGCGATTTCGACAGGCGGGGGACACGGCGCGCCCCGTCCCGGCGATCGCGGGCAAGGTGCCGGGGGGCGACAGGCTCAGAGCCCTGGTTGCCGTCATCGGGTCGAGGTTCAACTGCCATGACACCAGGCTACCAGGCGGGTCGGACAGAAGCGCCTCAGGATCCGATATCCTCGATCCTCGTCTTCAGTCCCTCCAGACTGCCCGTGACCGCTCCGATCTGCGCGAGCATCTCGTCGAGGCGACCTCTTTCGGCCCGCACGAAACGGGTATAGGGTCCGACCGCCTCGCGGATGCGTATCTGGCTGCGCTCGCTCTCGTGCTCGAACTGCTCGGTGATGGTTGCCAACAATTGGGACCGCAGCGTAGAGATCTTGCTTGTGAGTTCGGCTTTCGCTCTTGCTCGACGGGCGGGCAGGATGAAGAGACCTACCGCGGCCACGAAGCTCGCCGCCAGTATGCCGGTGACGTCCACCAGGGTCGTGGTTGCGAGCGCAGCGATGACGGCTCCGAGGCTGAGCGCCCCCACCTCGACCACGGCCAATCCGGCCACGGAGTTCTGCACCGAGTCGGCCAGCCGGCGCGCCTCAGTCTGAGAATCGTAGGTATCAACGGTTCGTTGCGCGGCGCGGCCCACGGTGTCCAACAACTGCCGCCGGTCTTGGTCGAAACTCCCGATGCTTCCGATCACGCTCTCGGAGTGATGGACTCTTCTCTCCAGGACGTGCTGGTTCACCGTCTGCCACTGCCTGAGTTCGGCGGCCACCATCCAATCGATGATCTCGCTCACCCTGCGTTCTACCTGCGCAGGCGCGTCGGTGACCACCATGCGCTCGAATTCCTCTCTTACCCGCGTCTTCTTCACCAGATCGAAGATGCGTCCCAGGCGGATGGTGTCGTCGAGGAACTGCTGGCCGCGTTGCTCGAACTCGTGCAGCACGTTGTCCACGTCGCTCAGACGAAAACGGAACTCTCTGCTCAGGTCTTCCTGGTAGACGTCGAGTTGGTGATCGATGCTGTCGAGGGAGGAGAGGTCATCGGCAAGGATGTCTAGGCGGCCTCGGACGGCCTCGGCGTACTTCTGGGCAACGTTGAGGCCAACGCCCAGCGGGTTGAGTAACTTCAGCCGCACGCGCTCCCCCTCGTCCAGAGTATCGACGAGGTAGGTCTCGAAGGCGGCGAAACGGCTCTTCTCCATGAGGGTGCCCTCGGGCTCGCCGGCCAACTTAGCCTCCAAAGCCAGTCGCGACGACAGCGAGAAGACCTCAGGCGAGAAACCGAGGAGGCGCTGGGCGTTCTCCACCACGAACTTCTCGATCTCGGCTACGTCGTCGGCCGAACGGAGGATGTCGGACTTGTTGATGACGAACACCAGCTTCTTGCCCCAGCTCCGTATCTGCTCGATGAACGCCCGTTCGCTCTCGGTGAAGGCACGATCCGCCGAGGTGACGAAGAGGACGAGGTCCGAGCGCGGGATGTACTGCTTGGTGATGGCCTCGTGCTCGCGCTCGAGGGCGTTCGTGCCCGGAGTATCGACGATCTCAACCTCGCGCAGGAGTTCCACCGGCGCGCGCACGTGCTGGATACCGTCGACGCCCACTTCGTTCGTCGCCTCGCTGCCATAGACCAACGTGTGGATGCGACTGGTCGTCGGGGTCACTCCCTCCTCGAGCAGGCGCGTGCCGAGCAGAGCGTTGATGAAGGTGCTCTTGCCGGAGTTGAACTCGCCCGCCACTACCAGCAAGAAGAGCTCCTCAAGCTGGCGGATGGAGCGCTCGAGGACCTCCCGGTCGTCGCGGCTGGCGTCGTGCCGAGCGAGGATCACCCGCAGATCGGCAAGCAGGGCTCGTTCTTCAGTGAGAAGCCGTTCGTGCTTCTCGGTGAGTATCTTCTTGGGCATGGGTCCTTGTCCGCCCCCGCGGATCCATCGTCGCGTTACGCGCGGTCCTGCAAGGCGCCGAGCGCTTTGTGGGCCCACTCGGGGTCCTTGAGTTGCGCTCGGCCCACGCACACGGCATCGAGTTCTCCTCGGCGGATCAGACCGTCGGCATAGATGGGATCGGTGATGCCACCCACGGCCGCCACCGGGACCGACACCGCCTTCTTGACGCCCACGCCCGCCTCTACGAAGTAGCCTGGCTCCGTCCGGTCTGCCGGTCGCGAGCCGCAGAGTCCGCCGCTACAGTCGATGAAGTCTACGCCCCAATCCTCCAGGTAGACGCCGATCTCGGCCGCGTCCGCCGGAGTGGTCCCGGGGACGGGCGCGTCGTCGGCTCCAAGTCGGTACATGAGGAGACCGTGGCCGAGTTCGCGTCTGACCGCCTCGAGCGTCTCCCTGATCAAACGGAGGCGGTGCTCCAGGATCCCGCCGTAGGCGTCGGCCCGGTGGTTGGTGTAGGGGGACATGAACTGGTTCAAGAGGTAGCCGTGCGCGCCATGCACCTCCGCGCCGTCGAAACCTGCCGCCCGCGCACGGCTGGCGGCTGAGGCGAACAACTCGGGTATCGCCTCGATCTCGTCCGGTTCCATGGAGCGGGGCGTCTCCTTATCGCCAGGGACAGCGACGCCCGAGGGACTCACTGCTGTGGCGCCTATGGCCTCCCGCGGGCAGCGGGCGCCCCCGTGGGTGATCTGGATGACCGCCGCCGCACCGCCCGCGTGTATGGCGGCGGCGATGCGGGCGAGGCCGACCACGTGGTCGTCACTCCAGATACCGAGCTGCTCGATGTCCACCCGTCCGGTGAGGGTGACGTAGGCGTGTTCCACTACGACCATGCCCGGGCCTCCGGCGGCATGCCGAGAGTAGTGATCCACCAGCACGTCGGTGACGTAGCCCTGCGCGTCGGCCTTGTTGTTGGCCATAGGCGGCATGATGATGCGGTTGCGCATCGTCGTGCCGGCCACGACGAGCGGAGTGGCGAGGCTGGGTATGACATCGGGCATGAGATCACCTCACGTGGTTCGGCCTGGATCCGGGCGGGATCGCGCGGGCGATGACCGTCGCGCATACGATATCAGGCGTACACCCGACGGTCACGGTCCCGAGCCGGCGGCCGGTGGTATGCTGAGAACATGAACCCTTCCGTGCCCCTGGTGTCCACCCGCCTCACCTTCGCCGACGCGCTCGGAAGCCGGCGCGTGCGCTTGGGCATCCGCCGCAGCCGGTATCGAGTGTCACCCGGCCTATACGCGGCGGGGGCGCCTACCCCCGACTCGCCGGTTCTGGTGACCGCGAACTACAAGCTCTCCTTCGACGCCCTACGCTCGAATCTCGTCGGGATCGACGCATGGCTGCTGGTGCTGGACACGAAGGGTGTGAACGTGTGGTGCGCCGCGGGTAAAGGTACATTCGGCACTGAAGAGCTGGTGCGGAGCATCGAGGATGCCGGCCTGACGGAGGTGGTGAGTCACCGTACGTTGATCGTGCCGCAGCTCGGCGCCCCTGGGATCGCCGCCCATGAGGTGCGCAGGCGAAACGGTTTCCGCGTGGTGTACGGACCGGTCCGGGCAGCAGATGTCCCCGTCTTCCTGCGAACGGGCATGGACGCGACTCCCGAGATGCGCAGAGTCACGTTCACCATGAGGGAACGGCTTACGGTCACAGGCGTCGAGATCGTGCGGGCCTTGAGGATCGTCCTGCCCGCGGCGGCTCTAGTCGTTGTCGGGTTGTTCGTGATGGACCGTGTCGGGGCGATGGAACTGTCGTGGTCCTGGGCGGCCGCGGCCGCTCCTTTGGCGGCCGCGCTGATCGGCGGACTGGTGTTGGTCCCGGCGTTGCTCCCCTGGCTGCCCGGCCGGGCCTTCGCGGCAAAGGGGGCCGTGGTGGGAGCGGTCACCGCTGCCGTCGCCTTGGCGGCGGTGCGTGACTTCCTGAGCGGCACCGCCATGGTCGCTCTCGTGTTCGCGGCGACGGCTCTTGCCTCATACCTGGCGACCAACTTCACCGGCTCGACCACTTTCACGTCTCCCTCCGGGGTGGAGAAGGAGATGCGTCGGGCCATCCCGCTACAACTCGCCGCCTTACTCGTTGCCATCGCGCTCGGAGTCGTGGTTCTCGTCTCGCACTTTGGGGGGTCGGCGTGAGCGGACTGATGTACTTACCCGGTGTGGCGACGCTGAGCTTTCAAAGCTCAGCCTGCACGGGTTGCGGCATGTGCCTCATCGTCTGCCCCCACGCCGTCTTCGCGTCGGCGTCGAGAACGGTGGAGGTTCGGGAACCCGATCGGTGCATCGAGTGCGGCGCCTGTGCGCGCAATTGTCCCACTGGTGCCATCAGCGTGGAACCCGGCGTGGGATGTGCTCTCGCGATCTTGAAGGGGTGGCTCACGCGTGGCTCCACCGACTCGTGTGGATCTGACTCTCAAGTGGACCAGTGCGGCGGAACTCGCACCGGCGGATCCGGAGGTCAAGCGCCTTCCGCGGGCGGCAAGCCCTGCTGAGACTGAGCCGCCGAGGGCGTGTCCCTCGCAGGTCCACCCAGGAGCCGACTCCGCCCTCGGTTGTCGTCAGACCCCCGTCGGATCTACCGTCGGCGCGGGCTCTGCCGTCCGCGGGGCCCCTGCAGCCGGCGCGGGCTCTGCAGTCGACGCGGCCGGCGACCGGTGACTCTGGCTTCGTCGAGCGAATAACACAGTCACCCCGAAGACGACCAGGGCGTACGCGATGCCCACCGTCACGTCTACCACCCAGTGCTGAGCGGTGTAGACGATGCCCACCCAGACCGTGAGTGCGTAGGGGAGGAACAGATTCCCCTTCCATCCGAAGTGCTTGACCGCGAAGAGATACACCATGGCCGGGAAGGCTGCGTGCAGCGAGGGCATGGCTGCCACGAGGTTCGGAGCCATGAACGCGTAGAGCGTGGGCAGGCCCGGACCCCGATCGAACAACGAGACGGCGCGGCCCATGATGTTCTCCACCGGAGGGATCAGGCCATGGTCGGCGGCCATCCACGGAGGCATGGCAGGGTAGAGAAGGTAGGTCAAGAAGCCGGCGAACGACAGCACTGTGAGTGCCGTCATGAACAGACGGAACTCCCGCCTACTGCGCACCCAGAGCAGGAGCGCGAAGCCCAGGGGCAGGGCGAAATGAGCCATATAGGTGAACGTGAAGAGGTAGTCGTAGAAGCGCGGTCCGGCTTCTGAGTACAGAATGCTCTGCAAGGTGAGCGTGGGGATAGCGCCGAACAGGACCTCATCGGCCCGAATGAGCGGCAGCACGTGCACTTTCCAACCCAGGGCGGGAACCAGACCGCGCAGGTATTCGTACGCGAGGAAGAGCGCTACGAAGGGAGACCAGTCCATGAGGAAGGTCCCCGGTTTGGCCAGGAAGAGCGCGAG
Source organism: Thermoleophilia bacterium (assembly GCA_038204345.1). Classification (GTDB taxonomy): domain Bacteria; phylum Actinomycetota; class Thermoleophilia; order RBG-16-64-13; family RBG-16-64-13; genus JAHJSA01. The sequence continues at coordinate 12,443 of JBBRDB010000021.1, forward strand.
GAGCAGACCGACGATCAGAAACTTGTCGGGCGTGGGGAACGACCCGCTCAGGACCATCAGGAAGCTAACTATCGCAAAGTAGACTACCGTCAGGGCCGTGAGATGGCGACCCCTGAGACTTTGCAGAGAGCCGGCAAGACGGCTCCTGATGAGTTGAGCAGGCACGGACCTCACACAGGTTCCTTTCGGATCCGCGAGATCGTATGGGACGGAGCGGACGCGGAAGTCGCCTTGCACTGTATACCCGAGGAGCGCCTCGGCGACAACGACGGCATCATCTTCTGCACGCGAGTGCCAGTGGGACGCCGCGGCCAACTGCGACGGCCGGCCAGACGCCGTCGCAAGACTGCGGGTGATACACTCGCGCGCGTGACCTACAGCAAGCTCATCAAGGTCTGTTTCAGCGACATCGACAATGCCGGTATCGTGTACTACCCTCGATTCCTGCATTACTTTCACCTAGCGGTGGAAGAGTTCTTCGCCGCCGAACTCGGCATCGACTTCGCCGACGTGTTGCACACACGGAATGTCTCCTTTCCAACAGTGCGCGTCGAGGCGGACTTCCGCCGGCGCTTGAAGTATGGCGACCGGATCGACATCGAGGTCCGCGTGCTCCATGTGGGCCGTTCCTCGATCACATGGGGCTATCGAGGATACCGTGGAGTCGCGGCGCCCGGTTCGGACCTCCTGGTGGAGGGCAGCAACGTCACCGTGTGCGTCACGTCCGACACCTTTGAAAAGATCGAGGTGCCTGATTGGCTTCGTAAGGGGCTCGAGGCCTACAGGGTCCGTTCGGGCGATAAAGACTGAGGAGCCGGATCGGCCGCGGGCTGGGGTGAACTCCTCTGGATCCTGGTCGTGACCTTGCCCATAGTGACCAGGACGACCGACCCCACGATGACGGCCACCGCGATCCCCATCCTCAACGTGAGCCTCTCGTCCGCGAGGACCCAACCCAGGACGACCGCCACCAGGGGGTTCACATACGCGTACGTGGAGACCTGGGACGGCGGCCAGACGCTCATAAGCCAGGTATAGGCGGTGAGCGCCACGATCGACCCCAGGACGACCAGATAGAAGAAGGAGAAGATCGAGCGCAGGGAGACTGCGTCGGGCGAAAGCTCCGTCCATTCGCCGGTGACGGTCCCGAGCACGACGAGCAGGGCTCCCCCACAGAGCATCTGCATCGCGGTGGCCTGGAAATGCGAGATCGAGAGCTTCAGGGTGCGGGTGTAGAGAGAACCGGCGGTCCAGCAGATGGAGCCGAAGATCACGGCGGCCGCGCCGAGAAGGTGGACGTCGCGCTGGCCCGACTGCCAGGGGGCGAGCAGGGTCGCCACACCCATGAAACCGGTGAAGACGCCCGCAAGGAGCACCCAATTGGGCCGTTGACCGTTCGGACGCACCCAGTTGAGGGTCATCACCCATATCGGTACCATGCCCACCAAGACCGCAGCGAGTCCGGAGGCCAAGTATTGCTCGGCCCACACCACTGAACCTTGGGCCAGGAAGATCAAGAGGAAACTGGAGATCAGAGCGGGCCGCCACTGCGACCTGTGGGGTCGCTCCACTCCGCGGATCCGCGTCCAGGTATAGAGGAGGCCTCCCGCCAGGAGAAACCGGATGCCTCCCATGAGGAACGGAGGGATGGTCTCGACCGCGAAGCGGATGGCAAGATAGGTGGTGCCCCATATTATGTACACGGCGGCGAAGGCAAGGATCACCCGCCACCGCGCGGGGGTCGACGTCATGGCGATCCTTGCGTTCAGGCGTTGCAGATTGCGTCGGGCAGACTAGTCCTCCGCTGAGGGTTCGTCAACAAGCGATCGGGGTCGCCGGGCCTGTCCGGCCTGGTTCTTCTTGAGTAAGATAGGAGTATTCCCCCACCTTGCATCCTTTGGAGGAGCACGTGGCTCTCGCCCCCGGGTCTGTCATTGTCACAGAACAGCTCTTGCAGCAACTCCGCGGACTCGTGGGCCACGACAACGTACTCTGGCGGTGGGTGGACCTTCAGACCTATGAGTACGACGCGTATATCGAGAAGGCGCTCCCCGGTGCGGTGGTCTTTGTCGAGAGCACCGAGCAGGTGGCCGGGGTGGTCCGTGCGCTCCACCGCGCCGGAGTGTCCTTCGTGCCGCGTGGCTGTGGCACGAACCTCAGCGGAGGGACGCTGGCCGTCACCGGCGGAGTGATCATCGAGATGGCCCGCATGAACCGAGTGCTCGACATCGACATCGACAACGAGCGTATGGTTGTGGAACCGGGGATGTACAACCTGGATGTGTCTGCGCTGCTCGATCCGTTCGGATACTTCTTCGCACCCGATCCCGCCAGTCAGAAAGCCTGCTCGCTGGGTGGCAACGTGGGTGAGAACGCGGGCGGGCCGCATTGCTTCAAGTACGGGGTCACCTCTAACCACGTGGTCGGTCTGGAGGTGGTCCTGCCCGATGGCGAGGTGGCATGGTTCGGCGGAAAGGCGCTCGATTCCCCCGGACTCGACCTGACCGGGCTCTTCGTCGGCAGCGAGGGTACCCTCGGTATCGCCACCAAGATCATCCTTCGCATCGTGCGGAAACCGGAGGCGGTCAAAACCATGCTTGCCGTGTACGACTCGATCGAGGATGCCGGCAACACGGTCTCAGCCATCGTGGCGGCAGGGATGGTGCCCGCCACGCTCGAGATGATGGACGGATTTGTCATCAGGGCCGTGCAGGACACGATGGACGCCGGCATCCCAGCGGACGCAGCGGCGGTGCTCATCCTGGAACTCGACGGACTCGCCGACGGCATGGAGGAGCAGGCCGAGACGATGGCTGAGTTGTGCCGAGCCAACAACGTCCGCGAGGTGCGGGTGGCCGCGACCGAAGAGGAGAGGGAGGCGCTCTGGAAAGGCCGAAAGGGCGCTTTCGGGGCAGTCACCCGCCTGACTCAGAACTACATGGTCGCCGACGGGTGCGTGCCGCGTACCTGTCTTCCCGAGACCATACGCGGCGTTGCCGAGATCGGGCGGCGACGGGATCTACAAGTTGCGAACATGTTCCACGCGGGCGACGGCAATCTGCATCCGCTGTTCTTGTTCGACGACCGCGATCCGGGGGCCCGGGAGCGGGTGCTGGCCGCGGGCCTCGACGTGTTGCGGCTGTGCGCCGATATGGGCGGCTCCGTGAGCGGCGAGCACGGCATCGGCTTGGAGAAGGCTTCGGCCATGACCATGGCTTTCAGCGAGAGCGACATGCGCGCCCAGGAATGGATCAAGGATTCGTTCGATCCGGATGACCTGTGCAACCCCGGGAAGGTCCTGCCCTCTCGCGTAGCGCGGTGGGCGGGCACTACCCGATGAGCCGGCGGGAGCTCCCGGATGATGCTCTGTCCGCCCTGGAGAGACTGATCGGCCCGGCCAACCAGCGCGAGTCGTCCGATCTACTCGTGGCCGGGGTCCGACCCGGCGCGGAAGTACTGACGGAGGATATCCGGCACCTCGAGGACGCGTTGAAGGTGGCCGCTGAGTTCGACCTGGCGGTATGTCCCACCGGGGGGAGCACCAAACTGGGCTGGGGGGCGCCGCCTCGCGCGTGCGACCTGCTGCTGCGCACCGCGCCCCTGCGGGAGAGGAGCACGCTCGCTCCCGGCCCGCCGTCGAAACCGCGAGGACACTCGATGCCGGTGCCTGGTACGCTCGCGGCCATCACTGAGTACGACCCGGACAACCTCGTCGTCACGGCCGGAGCGGGAGTCACGGTGGCCGCTCTCCGGGATCTCGCCGCGAGCGACGGGCTCGTCTTTCCGCTCGATCCCCCGTCGCCGGACACGTCTACGCTCGGGGGAGTGTTGAGCACCAACGATCACGGGCCTCACCGCTTGGTGCACGGCAGTCTTCGTGACGTGGTGTTGGGTCTGACCGCCGTGTTGGTCGGCGGCGAGCGTGTGAGAGCGGGGGGCCGCACTATCAAGAACGTCACCGGCTACGACCTCACCCGCTTGTTCGTCGGCTCGTTCGGTTCCCTTGGGGTCGTGTCTGAGGCCACCGTCCGTCTGTTGCCGCGTCCGGCCTGCGAGCAGGTGGTCGTCGCTTCCATGCCCGACCTCAACGCGGCGGCCGAAGCGGTGCGGCGGCTGCTCCGTTCTCAGCTGATCCCGGCCGCCGTGGAAGTGCTCTCAGTGGAATCGGGCCGCATGATGGAATCGGACCTCGCGGGTGTGGGCCCCCCCGCCGCGGGCTCCTGCTTTCTGATCGTGGCGTTCGAGGGCCACCCGGTGGCCGTGGAACGTGAGGTCCGGGACATGGTGCGGATGGTGGGTGAGGCGCGCTCGTTGGTCCTCATCGACCCAGAGGACGTCGCAGGTCTATGGTCGGCGCTCTCGAGGCAGCGGGAATCGGCGCGCTCGTTGGGCTACGCGGTGGAGCTCAAACTGAGCGTGCCTCTGTCCGACCTCTGGGATGTGCTTGACCTGGCGCGCTCAGGGAGGGAGGCCACGGACGAAGGGCCCATGTGGACGGCTTCGGCGGGCAGCGGCACGGCCCGCGTCTGGCTTGGATGTTCTTCGACGCTCGGGTCCGATACCTCCGGGACGCTGCCCGCGGAATCCGTGGCACTCCTCCTCGCGATGCGGGCGGCCGCCGAGCGCAAAGGGGGCAGCCTGGTCGTGGTCGATGGTGGGCAGGCGCTGGGAGCCGGCTTCGGAGTATGGGGCTCCGACCCGGACGCCCTTGCGGTCATGAGCGCGCTGAAGAGCAAGTTCGACCCGCGAGGCCAAATGAATCCGGGTAGGTGCGCCGGTGGACTCTGAGATCCCCGCGGGACTCCTAGCACTCCACGAGCAGGTGGCGAAATGTGGGAAGTGCGGCTTCTGCCAACCGGCCTGCCCCATCTACCGCACCACCTACCGCGAGGGTCACGTCGCCCGTGGGAAACACGCGCTCATGCGCAACATCATTGAGGGAGAGACCGTTCTTCAGCCCGATCTGCGCGACGCTTTTGACAATTGCCTGCTCTGCCGAGCCTGCACGGATTCCTGTTTCTCCGACCTGAGGACCGATCGGCTGGTCGTGGCGTTCCGCGAGGCCTACGCAGGCCGTTTCGGGCGGTCGACCCTGCAGCGGGCCATATTCCGAGGACTGCTGCCGTACCCTCGTCGTATGAAGGCGCTCGTCCGGGTGGCTTGGATCGCCCGGGCCGCCGGCCTTGACGGCGTGGCCGCCCGTCTGGGCCTGCTCGACATGGTCAACCCGAAGCTCAGGAAGGCCCTTGAACTGCGCGAGGGAGCGCCCGGAATGTTTTTGCGGGAGCGCCTGTCCCGCCCGGCCGCGAACGGCAAAGGATGGCGGCGCGGGCGCGCGGCCACGAACCGCGAGGAGGTGCGCGGGCGCCGCGGGGCTACCGTGTTACCTCCGATCCCAGAGTCCCGATCTGGGTCGGGCGATGGTCCGGGCACGGGGATGAGGGTGGGGTACTGGATAAGCTGCGGCTACAACTACATGCTGCCCGAGGTAGGCGAGGCTACGGTGGACGTGCTGCGTCGTCGGACGGGCGCGTCCGTTGAGATCCTCGAGAACTCCTGCTGCGGGCTTCCGGCGTACGGGTACGGCGACCTGGCCGGCGCCCGTTCGCTCGCTCGACGCAATATCGAGACGCTGGGCGACCTCAGTCGCTTCGACGCCGTCGTGTCCGAGTGTGGCAGTTGCTCCGGTCACCTGAAGGAGTATCCCGAGTTGTTGGCCGGCGATCGCGAGTTCGCCCCGCGGTCCCGTCGCTTGGCGGCGAAGGTGCGCAGTTTCAGTGAGTTCCTGGTGGAGATCGGTGTCTCCGGCTCCCAGACTCCCCGGGCCGCCGTCCCGGGCCCCACTGACCGCGCGGCCGGCGATGCCGCCCAGGGCGGCCCCGTCGTCCGGCCTCTGGTGGTGACGTTCCACGAGCCGTGTCACCTGGGCGGCCGCTTCCAAGGCGTCGTGCGGCAGCCACGCGAACTGCTGCGGGCCCTGCCCGGGGTGGAGTTCCGTGAGCTTCGCGATGCCGACAGCTGCTGCGGGGCCGCGGGCTCCTACAACATGGTGAACCCGGCCGTCTCGGGAGCGATCCTAGCGCGGAAGATGGAGAACGTCGCCGCGACCGGAGCGGACGTGCTCGTGACCGAGTGTCCCTCGTGCATGCTTCAGCTCTCGTTGGGGGCGAAGCGGGCCGGGTCGAACGTACGGGTCGTGGGCATCTCGGAGCTGATCGCGGAGCTTCAGCACCCCGCTTCCAGGTAGTCCGCATCTGCCGGTCACGGAGTGAGGCGTCACCCTATCTCCTGCCGAGAGACCGCCGTTCGTCAGTATCAAGAAGACAGTCCTGGGCACAAGGAGGGGCACACTCCGCGTCGCAGGGCTCCATGTGCACGGTCAGACTCGTGCCGGGAAAGCGAGCCGTCACAGCGTCCTCGATGGTCTGAGAGATCTCGTGCGCTTGGTCGAGATGCATGCCGCTGTCCACGAGCACGTGTACGTCCACGAAGCGAGTGGGGCCGGCTCTGCGGGTGCGCAGTTTATGGAAGCCTCGCACGGTGGGTTTGAGTTCGCTGATCTGTGCGCGTATCCAGGTCTCCTCCTCGCCGAGGCGTGCGTCCATCAGATCGCGGGCGGCGCCCACCGTGAGGTGATAGGCCGCCCGCAGTATCAAGAATGCCACCGCCAGCCCGGCCACAGGGTCGAGCCAGTCCAGGCTCACGCCTGGGAAGACCCGGTGACCTACAACGATGAGAGCAAGGCCGGCCAAGACGCCCACCGATGTATACACGTCTGTGCGAAGGTGCCACGCGTCGGCCTGTAAGGCCACTGAGGCGGTCTCTTTGCCCACGCGGAACAACATGCGTGAGATGAGCGCGTTCACAAGAGCCGAGAGCGCCATGATGCCCACGCCCCAGCCGACTGCATCGAGCGGTTCGGGGTGGCGGAGTTTACCTACGGCCTCGACGATGATCCAGCCTGCTGCGACGAAGATGAGGAGTGCTTCCACGACTCCCGAGATGTTCTCCACCTTGCCGTGTCCGAAAGGATGTTCATCGTCGGCGGGTCGGCCGGACCGCCGCACGGCGAACAGAGCGATCACCGAAGCGATGAGGTCGATGCCGGAATGAACGGCCTCCGAGAGCACGGCCACGGATCCGATGGTGACGCCCACCGCCATCTTCAGCAGCGTGAGCGTCGCATTCGAGGCTACGGACACCAACGCCGCGCGAGCTTTGCGCCTCTGCATCTCCACTACCTGCACCTCTTCGAAACGAAGCCCCATGGGATCCAGTCCCACGGGGCCAAAGGCTTCCGCTGCCCGCAAGGGGCCCGGCACGCGCACAGAATGATCCCGGCGCTGTCTGTTCCGACGGCCGAAAGTATATCCTTACCCTTGTGGCGAACCAAGCGCCAACGGTCGTCGCAGGGTTGACCCCCCTTCGGTCACCTGCTATGAATCGACCGGACCCCGATGCCAAGGAGGAATGGCTATGATCGTCACCACCAAGGAGCTGTTCGCAGCCGCCTACGGGAAGTACGCCGTGGGGGCGTACAACATCAACAACCTCGAACAGACCATGGGCCTCTTCCGGGGCAACCTGGATTCGCAGGCGCCGTTCATCATCCAGATCTCAAAAGGTGCGCGTTCCTACACCGACAAGCGCATGCTCGAGGGCATCATCCGGGCGGCCGACGAAGTGTTCCCCGAAGCTATTTTCGCCGTTCACCTGGACCACGGCGATTACGAGGCCTGCATGGACTGCATCGCGAGCGGTTTCTACTCGAGCGTGATGATCGACGCCTCGGGAGAGCCCTTGGAGGAGAACATCCGAATAACCAAGCAGATCGTTGAAGCCGCCCATGCCAAAGGCATCGTGGTGGAGGCGGAACTCGGCCAGCTTGGCGGGGTGGAAGAGCACGTGCAGGTGGACGAGAAGAACGCGAACCTCACCGACCCCGACGAGGCCAAGATCTTCGTAGAGGGTTCCGGCTGCGACAGCCTGGCCGTTGCCATAGGTACCAGTCACGGGGCCTACAAGTTCTCGGGCGATCAGGCTCTGCGTCTGGACGTGCTTGCCGAGATCCAAAAGCGGCTCCCCGGCTTCCCCTTGGTCATGCACGGCTCCTCTTCCGTGCCGCAGGAGGAAGTGCAGCGCATCAATGACGCCGGTGGGGCCCTCAAAGGCACCAAAGGTGTCGACGAGGACGAATTCGCCAAGGCCGTGCCCTTGGGCGTGATCAAGGTGAACATCGACACCGACGGTCGCCTTGTCTGGACGCGCGTACATCGCGAGTTCTTCCTTGACAAGCCCGAGAAGTTCGATCTGCGCGATCCTGGCACCATCTTCATGGCTGAGTACGCCAAGTTCATCGCTCACAAGAACGAGAAGCTGGGTTCGGCGGGCCGCCTCGACGAGGTGAGAAAGGTCGTCTCGTAGGTCGGGACCATGAGGAGGTAGCGTCGTGAGCCTGTCCAAGATCGGGAGCCTCATCGTCTTCGCGGCGATCGTCGTCTCGGCGTCCTTCGCCGCCGGATGCGGATCGGCGGACGATGGGCCGAGCGTCGGGCCGAGCGTCGGCCCGTACGTGGACGACGAGGCCCCATTGACCGTGCAGGAGGCGACCACCCTCGGCCAAGCCGAGGACGTGACCGTCGTCGGATCCCTCTTGATCCAGGCAGACGGCGTCCGTTTGTGTTCGGCCTTGGCCGAGTCGTATCCGCCGCAATGTGGCGGCGACTCGCTCCGTGTGGAAGGTCTCGACACCGACGCACTCGTCGGATTGTCCCGCACGGATGCGACAGACGGACCGGATAGCGTCGCGTGGTCGGAATACCCGGTCACGCTGAGCGGATCGCTCGCGGGGGGCACGCTCACCGTTGCCGAGACGCCGCTCCCCGCCGGGCGAGCCGAGTCGGGTCCTCAGACAGTGTTCTTCGACTATGCTCCCCGACCCCTGCGCTCCCCGGGCCTCGCTTTCTGGATCATGGAGCTGCGCAATACGTCGGAGGCAGACATGCGCCTGACTTTCAGCAGCGGACAGAAGGCCGAGGTGGTGCTGCGTCGTGACGGAGCTGAGGTCTACCGGTGGAGCGCCGAGAAGACCTTCACCATGGCCATCGAGGAGGTCGTAGTCCCCGCGGGGGGGAGTCTTCCCATTGTGGTGAACGACACGGTCTGGCTCGAGCCCGGCGAGTACGAGGTCGAGGCTTGGATCACTGCGTCGCTCGAGGGTGGGGGGGAGCCTCCGAGAGTGAGCGGCGTCGTGAAGCTCGACTAAGCCCTGCGCTCCGATTCGATAGTGGGCCCCTAGCGCCGACACGTGGGCGGCGCTGCCCCTCCCGTGATCTACCGGGTGCCTGAGGGGCGGGGGACTACACGGCTTCGAGCCACTCTCCGATGGCATCGATCGCATCCAGCACGTTCCCGCAGTAGGCGCGCAGGAAATCCGTATCGAGTGTGAAGGCGACCTCCACCTGTTCTGCGGCCGCAAGCGCCCGGGCGCCGTCGAAGTCCACGTAGGCGAGACGGGCGGTGAGTTCCTCTAAAGGTCTGCCGAAGTCGCTGCCAGGGAGCAGAGCTACTCCTGTGTCCTCCAGAAGCCTCTCACAGAGTTCGGCCCCCGTGCCGATTCCTCTCTCGCTCAGGCGATCGCGAAAGGGGCCAAAATCCGGAAAGAGATAGAACCCTCCCTGTGGCTCGGGGACGCGGAGCCCCCGCTTCATGAGTTCACTCCAGGCATGACCGCCCAGCTCTCGCAGGACCCGTCGTGAACCCCATAGATAATCCTGGATCTCACTGTCCCTCCGAAAAGCCCGGACCGCGGCGAACTGTATGGGAGCGCTCGTGCTGGTGAAGGTTTCGCTTGCCACCACCGCCATGGCTTCGAGCAGCCATCGGAGCGGGCGGGGGAAGGTGAAGGTCCCCAGGCGCCAGCCCCCTGCGCCGCACCACTTGCTGAGCCCTCCGCTGATGATGGTCCCTTCCGGATAGTAGCGGGCGATGGACGTATGGGCCCCTAGGTGATTGAGCTCCCCGTAGATCTCATCCGACAGGAGTACGACGTGATACTTGCGCGCCACCTCGGCGAGGGCTTTCAATTCGTCGGGCGCGTAGGTGGTGCCGGTGGGGTTCGAAGGATAGTTGAGCACCAAGATTCGTGGACGGTTCGGGTCGGCACGGCAAATGAGGTCGAGATCCTCGGGCATGATCCGCCACGCGTTGAGGGCACGCGCGGGCACCCAACGGATCGGTCGGCCGATGATGCGGGCCTGTGGCGCATACGAGACCCAGCTCGGCGTGGGTATGACCAGCTCGCCGTAGTAGACGAGCTGGAGTATGAACATGAGCTCCTTCGAGCCCGGCCCCACCAGCACGTCTTGACCGGTGTATTCGGCGGACTTGGTGTCGCGGTGGTAGTCGGCGACGGCGTCGCGAAGTTCCCGGAGGCCGCGTACGGGCAGGTAGTCCTTCTCGTGAGCATGGTTGCGGAGTTCGTCCACCACGCACCGCGGCACGGGAAAGGGCGATT
>JBBRDB010000022.1:0-22258 GCA_038204345.1 Thermoleophilia bacterium
CCGGGGGTTACGTCGGGAACGGCGTGGCCACGGCCAATCTTGCTGGACGCACTCTCACCGACCTCATCTCTGAGACCGATTCGGCCCTCACCGGGCTGCCGTGGGTGAACCATCGCTCGCGCGATTGGGAGCCGGAGCCCGCACGATGGTTAGGAGTCAACCTGGCCACCAAGATGATGGCGAGCGCCGATCGGGCGGAGGCGCGCACGGGCCGCCGGTCGGGTCGAGCCGACCTTACCCAGAGGCTCATCGGAAGATAACGGGAAGGAGCCTCGTCCACGCTCAGAGAGAGCGCTCGCGCACCACCCGCCCAAGGTCCATCCGGCCCGCAGCGCGGATGCCGGGCCAGAGCGACAGCAGCGTGACCACTACCATTGCCAGACCCGACAGGACGTAGGTGCTCCAACGCACGTTGAGCGTCATCGAGAAGAGATCGCTGGAGTACGACTGGAGGAGCGCCCGAGCCGCCCACCAACCTGCCACCAGACCGATGGGTATCGCGACAAAGGTAAGGAGGAGGCTCTCCCCCGTCACGAGCGCCGCCAGCTGGCGGCGCGAAAAGCCGTTCGCCCGCATGGTGGCGAGTTCGCCCGCGCGCTCGGCCAGGTTGACCGACATGATGTTGAAGATCAGCGCGAAGGCCAGCAGGCCGCCGAACACCAGCATCATGCCGATGAACACCCAGAACAGCCCCATGTACTGTTGGGCGGTGTCGTACAGGACCCGTTCGTCACTCACGCCGGCCACGACGCCGAGCGCCTCCAGGCGACCGATCACCGCCGCCCGATCGGCGCCGTCGACGAAACGCACGAGCGCCACTGAGGTGTCGGGCGATTCCAGCCGGGCCGCGCTCACGGGGGGGTCGGCAGCTTCGAGGTCTCCCGCCAGAAGGTCGCTGCGCATGTAGGCGAAAGTCCCAAGCGGTTCCTCCAAGAACCCGACCACGGGGACGACGATCTGCGTGTGCAGATCGGGGAAGACCAGGGTCACGTCCTCGCCTTCGGTCAGACTGAGTTCGGTCTTCAGGGTGGAGCCGAGCAGGACGCCGTCACGTTCGAGCGAGCCCTCGGGGAATCCGTGCATCACAGTCCCGACCTCGAAGCCTGAAAGACTGGTGGAGTAGCCACCGCGTTCAGAGCGCACGCTCACGGCCAGTGACTCGCTACGCTCAACCCGGTCGACCCCCTCCACCGCGCGGATCTCGTCCAGGCGGCCGTCGGTGAATGCCTCCGCAAAGACGACGGTGGCGTCCAACGTCTGGATCTTCTCGAACTGATCGCCCAACAACTGTTTCGTGGTATCGATCAGCCCCCAAGAGGCCAGGATGAGTACAAGAGCCATGGTGACGCCCACGATCGTGGAGAGGCTCCGCCGCCGGTTCCGCCCTATCCCGCGGAGCACCATCCGCCAGCGGACGGGGAGCCGAGACAGGGGTGGGAACGCCCGCTCGGCAAGAGAACGGCCTCCTCTGCGCTGTGGGCTGAACCCTCGCATCGCCTCCGCTGGGTCGGTACGCGCGGCCGCCCTGGCCGGCGCCCACGCCGAGAGGACCCCCGCGAAGAGACCGAACAGGATACCCACGAGTGGAGTCAACAGGCGCAACTCGCGCACGGTGTCGGGTATGCCGAGTTCTTTGGTGTAGAGGTACGTGGTGCTCCAGCCGAGGGGGACGCCCGCCGCTACCCCAAGGACGGCGGCCCCCACTCCCAACAACACGCCGTACGACAGGTAATGTCGCACGACGGCGGCGCGAGACAGGCCGTTGGCACGCAGCGTGCCGATCACGTGTCGCTCTTGGTAGACCAGTCTGGTCATAAGCGTGTAGGCGGCCATGCCCGCGGCCAACAGGAACATGACCGGGAAGGCGATCGCCATCTGCCGGAAGCCGAGAACGTCCAGTTGCAGGGTCTTGTTCGACGGTTGGTCGGCCTGGGAGACGGCCGCGGCGGCCCCGGCTTCGCGCGCGGCCGCCCTCACAGCGCCGTCGACCGCGCCGCGGTCGACGGCGGCTTCGTAGCGCATCAGCACCTGTTCTTGCACGAAGGTCCCCGCCACGCCGTCGAGCAGGCCTTCGGGCACGAAGAGCACGCCGAAAGAATCCGCCGGGGCGAATATGTCCTGTGAGTTGCGCGCCGGCCAGACATATTCGGGGGAGACGCCTACTCCGCTTAGGCGCACCGGCTGCCACACGGCGCCGTCGAAGTACTCGATTGAATCCCCGGGAGAGAGACTGAAGTGATCGGCCATATGGACCTCGGCTACAGCCGCATCAGCGGCCCCGGCGGGCAGGTAGGCGCCTTCGGTCACATCTATCTTGTCCACGTCCGGTTGCCGGCCGGCAGGCATGCCTACCATGCGGCCCACGAAGGCCCGGCCTCCCACCCTCAGGGGCAGATCCGCCTGGCGCCTCGTCGTCGCGACCTCCACCCCATCGAGACCGGAGGCTGCAGCGGCGAAGCCTTCGCGCGCCCCAGTCACTGTCATGTCTGCGAACGCGAGCCTCTCGTACATGCCTCGATAGGAAGCGTCCAGATTCCTGTAGGCGTCGTAGGAGGTGACGAACATCATCACGCCCAGGAATATGGTGAGGCCCACCGCGGCGAACTGCCAGCGCCGCCGCAGCAGGTCCCGCCGCCTCTTGATCCCCAGGTAGCTCACGCGGCGTAGCGCCTCACCATTCCAGGTGCTCGGGAGAAACGGGTGCGGAGTTCTGCTCCACCCCGGTGATCTCGCCGTCTCGCATGCGCACCACACGGTCGGCCATGCGGCCGATGGCAGCGTTGTGAGTGACCACCAGGACCGTGCGCTGATCTCGGCCGGCCACCTCGCGGAGCGCCCCCAGGACCTGTATGCCGGTCTCGATGTCGAGAGCACCGGTGGGCTCGTCGCAGAGAAGCAGCGGTGGGTCCTTGACCAAGCCCCGAGCCAATGCCACCCGTTGCTGCTCGCCCCCCGAGAGTTGCCCAGGGAAATGACCCAGCCTGTCGCCGAGTCCCACACGAGTGAGCACCCGCTCCGCCCGCTCCTCCGCCCGGCCTCCTGTCACCTCGGCGAGCAACGCCACGTTCTCCTCAGCGGTGAGCGTGGGCACCAGGTTGAAGAACTGAAAAACGAACCCCACCGTGTCGCGCCGATAGGCGGTGCGGCCCTGCTCGTCGAGGTCGGCGAGGGGACGACCGAAAACCTCGAGGAAGCCGGACGTGGGGCTCTCCAACGCGCCGATCAGATTCAGGAGGGTGGTCTTGCCCGAACCGCTCGGGCCCAACAACACGACGAACTCTCCCCGAGGCACCTCCAGGTCGACCCCTTTCAGAGCGTGCACGGCGGCGGGTCCCTCGCCGTAGACTTTGGTGAGCCCCTGCGCCCGCACTGCGATCCGGTCACCCGGCACGTCCATCGCCTTCTCCCCCATCGACTTCTCCTGCACCGACATCTCCTGCATCGAGGTCTTCTGCACCGACATCTCCCGGCCGGCATACCGGTGTCGCCATTACCCGTCGCCCTCTCTCGATACACACTTTCCCGTGATAACATTCGAGCGCGAGACCCGCGGACCGCGGATCCCGATCGTGGTCCCATTGTTCGAGCCGTGATCCCGTGCCACACTCCTCATCTCACAGAGGTCCTTCCACGTATCTCCGCCGCCCGCGCCGAGTCGCTGCATCCGCTTCCTCCGTCGATCCGCGCGACCCGACAACTCTCGGCATCGCCCTCACCCCGACGATGGTGAAGTGGATCGCGGTAGCCGTCATGGGGGCGTTCCTCCTGTCGGCTTGGCCTGTCCTCGCCCACTTGTACTGGCTGGAGCAGGCCGGCAGCCTGCTCGACCGCAACATTGTGAGCGGCGACGCGGACGCGCTCGTCCGGGCCGAGCGGATCCTCGGTCTGCAGCCTGTTCCCGACGGCGCGCCGGCTCACGCGGCGCCGCCCCAATCCGGTTCGTTCGCCGATTCCCCGGACTATTGGCGCACCTACGGCGCCCTCGCCGCCAGGGCGCCTTCAGAGGCAGCGTTCGACCAACTGGAGGCGGCTCAGCGCCGGGGCAGGCTCGACCGCATGGGCGGCCTGTGGCTCGGCGAGGTTGCCGCGGCCACCGGGCACTGGGACGTCGCCGCGCGGGAGTACGGCAGAGTCGGTGCGGTCAACCTCCTGGCGGAGCGCGGCGACGAGGCGGCGGCCGCGGGCCGCGCCGAAGTAGCCGCCCAGTGGTATGAGACCGCCGCCGCCAGCCTGCTCTCAGCGATCGAAGCCGAACGGACCGGACACGGAGAGAGCCCCTCCTCGCAGGAGTTGTTCGACTCGGGGTCGGGACAGACAATCCTTCTTCTTCGCATAGGCCGCGGACTCCTCCGCTCGGGTCTTACAGCATCGGCTATCCGAGTGTTGGAACACGCCGAGACCGAGTTGCGGGTAGACCCCCCAGGGATCAGGGATCAGCAGGCGGTGCACTTCGCACTGGCCGAGGCCCTGGCCAAGGCTCCGGTCACCGACCCCCGAGCCGCACACGACCGAGAGGCGCGCATCGAAACGCTCCTCGACGAGGCCATGACCGCGGAAGACACGGGTTGGGCGCGGCTGCAGGAGGCCAAGATACGCCTGCTTACCGGGCAGAGAGCCGGGGCGCTGCGGGCGTTGCGCGCTTCGCTGAGACTCGACCCGAAGTCGGTGGAGGCGAATCTTACATTGGGGGAACTCCTGGAGGCGGACGGACTCCTCTCCCTGGCGCGCGACCAGTACGCGCAAGGGCTGGATGTCGCCCCCGGAGACGTGCGGCTGCTGTGCGCGTGGGCTAAGGCCAGCTACGCCACGATGGACCCCGCCCTCGCTCTGCCCCGTCTCCGCGAGGCTGCCGCAACCACCACGCGTGATCCCTACGTCTTCGTGGCCTTGGGCAACGCTCTTCTCGCCCTCGGCGATCAGCAGGGGGCCCGAGCAGCTTACACGGAGGGGTTGCGCCGCGCCCCCGGCGCCGACCCGCTCCGCTCCCGGCTATCCCGCTTCGCCCGACCCAGCGGACGGAGCCTCCAATGATCCCCTATAGAGGTCCTCGAGAGCCCACCCCCATCCTCCTGGTGCGCCTGGGGACCGTGCTCCTGTTACTGGCGGCGGCGGCGTCACTGATGGCCTCCCCCGATCGCGGGGCCGGGGCGCCCTGGGCGGCACTTGTGGGAACAGGCGTCGTCCTGGTGTGGATGGCCGCCGGCCCAGGATGGGTAGGTGGCGCGCCGGATCGAGAGGGCGGTGCGCGTGGGCGGAGTAGCGCACGCGGGCCGGGTGCCGCCCACGCCGCCTTGGCGGTGTTCTACGTATGCCTGTTCGCCTTTCTCCTTCTGACC
This sequence comes from Thermoleophilia bacterium, assembly GCA_038204345.1. GTDB lineage: Bacteria > Actinomycetota > Thermoleophilia > RBG-16-64-13 > RBG-16-64-13 > JAHJSA01. Next base: position 5,337 of record JBBRDB010000022.1, read on the forward strand.
GATTGGCCTACCGCCAAGCTCCCCGCCCTTTCACAGGTATATGGGGCCATGCCCAGCCTCCTGCCCTACGCTCCCGAGTGGGTCGCGCCCGGCATCTCCCCGAACCAGACGGGAGGCATACTGGCCGGCGCTCTCGCCTTCGCCGCGGCGCTCTTCATCCCCATCAGGGGACGGGGACAGCGCAGCCCGCGCCTCCTGGGTCTGCGGAGAGGGGCAGCGCCCCTGCTACTGGTAGGGACTCCGTTGCTGATCGCCTCCGGATCGCGGGCCGCGCTCGCAGGACTCGCGGTCGCTGTGGTCGCCGGATTCATGTCCCTCAACAAGCGCTCTCTGTGGCTGGTAGTCGGGGCGGTAACGGTGGCGGGGGCTCTCGCCGTCGCGTTTCCCGACGTCCCGCGCGAGTTCATGCAGAGGTTCTTGCACGATGAGCCTCTCCAGACCAAGCTATTGGCCCGAGCGGATATCTGGACATCGGCGCTCAAGGGCATCGCCGACCATCCCTTCGCTGGTATCGGGCCGGGAGCGCTGAACCAGGTGCTACCAGTGCGCTACCCGTACGGTACGGTCGGCCTGGGTTACACGGTCACGCAGGCCCACAACATCGTGCTCGATACCGCCCTCACCATGGGCGTCCTGGGCGCGGTCGGAGTCGTGTGCGCGCTCACGGGCGGCATCTGGTGGGGAGTGCGCTGCGCGCGCACCGCCCCCCTCGAGGGGATGCCGGCCACGCTCGCGCGCGCCTTCACCGCGCCCCTCGTAACCTTCACGGTCTTCGGAACGACCGACGCGTTGAGCTTCTCCAGTCCGTCAAGCCTGCTGTTCTGGGCCTCTCTGGCCGGCCTGATGTATGTGACCCGCGGCGGACCCAGGTCAGCTGATCACCTTGCGGAAGGCGCGGGTAGCGGCGGTCAACGTGACCGCGGCCAGGCCGGCCGTCACGGCTAGCGCCGGCCATATGGCGGTCCAGTCCCAACCCTCGTTCACGAGAGCCCGCAGAGCAACGACCAGGTAGCTGATCGGGTTGAATTTGGCCACGGTGTCGAGCCAGTCGGGCAGCAGTGCGGCGGGCATGAAGCCGGTGGAGAGGAACAGGATGGGGAAGGTGATGAGGATGCCTATCAGCATGGTGAGTTCGGCGTTGCGCGTGCGCAGCGCGACCACGTTGGATATGCCCGCCCAGGCGATCCCGAAGAGCACGGCGATGAGGATCATGGCGAGCACGCCCGGGATCCCCGTCTTGACCCGCGCCCCCATGACGTATGACACGGCGATGATGAGAACCGACTGGATTGCCATGCGTGTCGCGTCGGCCGCGACCTTGCCCAGCAGTATGCTGCTGCGGCGGATGGGCGCGATCAGGAACTTGTCGAGCAATCCGGAGTCGATGTCGTTCACCATGCCCATACCCGACTGGAAGGCGGAGTTGAGCGCAGTGAGACCTACGATGGTCGGGACCAGGAACTGAAGGTAGTTGTCGTAGCCGAAGCCCGGCAACTTGGCCATGCTGCTGAACACCTGACTGAACAGGATGAGAAAGAGCAGTGGCTGGAAAAGGCTGAAGAAGAGCAGCATGGGCACACGGAAGAGTTTGATCAGGTTGCGCTTCCATAGCACGTGGATTTCGCGGAGCACCCTCACCATCACGACCTCCTCCTGCCGTGTACCATCCTGCTGGGCGGCTTGACCTCGTCCACTCGTAGTCGCTCTCCCGTGTGGCGGAGAAAGACGTCGTCCAGGGTGGGCTCGGCCAACTCGAGACGCACCACGGGAACCGCTGCGGCGTCGAGCGCCCGCACCAGGCCCGCCAGACGAGTCGCCCCGTCTCTCAACACCAGCGACACCGACGTGCCGGCGATGGTCACCTCGCTGCATCCCGGCACCTCGGCCATGACAGACCGGGCCTTGAAAACGAGCTCGTCGGTGGCATCGCCGGGCAGAGTGACGGTGACCACGTCTCCGCCCAGACCCGCCTTGAGCACATCGGGCGAGCCCTCCACCATGATCGCCCCGCGATCGATGATGGCCAGCCGGCCGCACAACACGTCGGCTTCCTCCAAGTACTGAGTGGTGAGGAAGATGGTCACGCCCGAATCGTTCAGGCCCCGCAGATACTTCCAGAGCGCCCGGCGGTTCTGTGGATCGAGGCCGGTGGTGGGCTCGTCCAAGAAGAGTAGGCGAGGATGATGCACCAAAGCCTGAGCCAAGTCGAGCCGTTTGCGCATGCCTCCCGAGAAGGTCCCCACCCGACGATCGCCCTCGTCGAGGAGATCGATGACCTCGAGGAGTTCGTTGCTTTTCGCCCGCGCCTCGCGGTTCGAGAGCCCGTGCAGCCTCCCCTGCAGCACCAAGTTCTCCCGGGCGGTGAGGTCGTCGTCCACCCCCACTGATTGAGCCGCGTATCCGATGCGGCGGCGGGCCTCCTCCGGCTGCTCCACCACGTCCACGCCGTCCACCACCACGCGGCCCGAGGTGGGAGCGAGAAGCGTCACACTCATCCGTATGGTCGTGGTCTTACCGGCGCCGTTGGGGCCGAGGAACCCGAAGATCTCGCCCTCCTCAACCGAAAAACTGATGCCGTCGACCGCCCGTTGTCCGCCCGGGTAGACCTTGACCAATTCCTGCGCCTCTAGTATGGACACGCTATGCCCTCCTCACGTCGTAAGCGGCCGAACCAAGGAGCTGGGCGCGAGGATGCACTCGGTACGCTCACGCTGTCTGTGGCCTGCCGCGGGCGGCCACGATTTTTTGCCCCTCTACGATCCAGAAGACTACGGTGCTCAGCAAGACGGCCACGATCAGGTCGAGTGGTTTCAGGCCTACCGTCCTGAACAACCCCTGCAGGACCGGGACATAGATCACGGCCAACTGCAGACAGAAGGTCAATACCACCGATCCAAGCAACGCCTTGTTGGAGAACAGACCCACCCGGAACAGCGGGTCACGCTCCGATCGCACTGCCAGGGCCAGACTCATCTGCGACAGGGTCAGCGTAGTAAACACCATCGTCTGCCACGAAGGGGAGTCGCTCGCCCAATAGTAGTAGCCGGCACCCAGGGACACCAACGCGATCAAAGCCCCGAAGACCAACGTGTGGACGCCGAGACCGCGTGCGAAGATGTTCTCGTCGGGCGGACGTGGAGGCCGGCTCATGACCTGCCGCTCGCCCGGCTCCAGACTCAGCGCGAGAGCGGGCAGCCCGTCGGTCACCAGGTTGATCCAGAGGATCTGCAGCGGCAGCAACGGCAGCGGCAGGCCCAGGAACGGGGCCACAAGCATCACGGCCAGCTCTCCCGAATTGCTGGTAAGGATGTACCTGATGAACTTCCGAATGTTGTCGTAGATCACCCTGCCCTCTTCGACGGCGGCCACTATCGTGGCGAAGTCGTCGTCGAGGAGCACCATGTCGGCCGCTTCTTTGGCGACGTCGGTGCCCACCACGCCCATGGCCACACCTATGTCGGCCTTCTTGAGTGCGGGCGCGTCGTTCACGCCGTCACCCGTCATGGCGACCACGTGGCCTTCGGCCTGCAGGGCGCTCACGATGGCCAATTTGTGCTCCGGAGCCACCCGAGCGTACACCGAAACCTCTCCGACGCGGCCGGCGAGTTCCTCGGCCGACATGCGCGTGAGGTCGGCGCCGGTCAGCACACCGTGCTCCGTGGAGATGCCGAGCTGCTCTGCGATGTAGACGGCCGTGACCGGGTGATCGCCGGTGATCATCACCGGTCGGATGCCCGCCGCCGCGCACGTGGCGACGGCATGCTGCACCTCGGGCCGAGCCGGATCGGCCATACCGATGATCCCGACGAAGGTGAGGTCGGAATCGTCGACGCCGTCCTCGCCCCACGCGGCCTGGGCAGACCCTGCCTGCTCTAAGCGCATCGCCAGCCCGAGCACCCGCATCCCTTGGCCCGCCAAGGCCTCGTTGCCGTCGCAGATGCGGCCTCGCCACGTGTCGTCGAGCGGGGTGACGGACCCTCCCGCCAGCACCGACGCGGACGCGTCCACGAGCACGTCCACCGCTCCCTTGGTGAAGCTCACGGCCTCGAAGGCTCTATCCCCCATCGACCCCTCGCCGTCTTCGGGCCGATGGCCGTCTTCGGGCCGATGGCCGTATTCGCGGCCAAGGGTCCCGAAGACGGCGTCTGCCACGCGTTCCGGCAATCCGGTGGTCTGTGCGGGCAGCGCGTGCCGCGTGCTCATGCGCTTCTGGGTCGAGTCGAACGGCAGCTCATCTATGCGGGGGAGAACCTTCTCCAACTCGTGCTTGAGCAGGCCGTGCCGCGCCGCCGCCTCAACCAGCGCTGTCTCCGTCGGGTCCCCGGTTATCCGGAGCCCGGCATCCGCCTCCACACCCTCTTCCAAAATGGCGTCATTGCAGAGGGTGGCTCCAATCAGCAAGAGGTCGACCGCACTCGAAGTCGTAGCCGACGCTTGAAGCCCGCCGGGCAGTGACCCGGCTCGGTCTTCAGGGTCGCGCCCGTCGAACGAGACCGTCTCGCCCGCGACGTCGAGCACCGTCACGGTCATCTTGTTGGCGGTGAGGGTTCCCGTCTTGTCCGAGCAAATGACCGTGACGGACCCCAGGGTCTCCACCGCGGGCAGTCGGCGGATCAGAGCGTTCCGCTTCAGCATCCGCTGTGCGCCAACGGCGAGAGCGATCGTTACGACGGCCGGCAGCCCTTCAGGCACGGCGGCCACGGCCATACTGATGGCCGTCATGAGCATCACTTCCAGACCTTGACCTCGCGCTACGCCGGTGCCGAAGATAACGGCAACGAGCACCAGAGCGGCCACCGCGAGACCCTTTCCCAGTTGGTCCAGCCGCGCCTGAAGGGGAGTGGGTTCTCTCCCCACCGTGCGGATCATGGAAGCGACGTTCCCCAACTCGGTGTCCATACCCGTCGCTGTGAGAACGGCCTCTCCCCGGCCGTGAGTGACCACCGTGCCCATGAAGACCATGCTCCGGCGGTCGCCCATGGCGGGTTCCTCCTCCGCTGACCCGCCCACCGCGTGGGTGTCCTTACCCACAGCTTGTGATTCGCCGGTGAGTGCCGACTCTTGTGCCCGTAAGGCATGAGCGCTCACCACCCGCCCGTCTGCCGGGACCACATCGCCCGCCTGCAGTATGACTACGTCTCCAGTCACGAGTGAGCGGGCGCCGACCTCCCGAACGAGTCCGTCACGTCGCACGCGGACTGAGGGCACAGCCAGCCTCTTGAGCGCCCCCATGGCCTTTTCTGCGACGTACTCCTGGCGAAAGCCGAGAAGTATGTTCAAGACCAATATGGCGGCGATAGCGATGGCGTCCTTTACGTCCCCGAAGGCAAGGGACGCGACCGATGCCGCCAGGAGCATCCACACCATCACGGACGACACCTGGGCCCGCAGAATCCTTAAAGCGTCGTTACCGCCCCGATCTTCCAGTTCGTTGGGACCCTGCTCCTCGAGCCGCCGTCGGGCTTCGCCTTCTTCGAGCCCCGACTCCCGGTCCACGCCGAGGCGCTCAAGGACCTCCGACGCCTCCAACGAGTACCATCTCTCCGCCGCCATGTCACCTCGGTTTTCCCATGAGTGAGTCAACCGACTCCATACCCATAAGCGCAAACCGCGACTCAGCCTCCCGGTTGTCAAAACCGGCCGAGACTGCCGAACGTGCCGTTCGGGGGGCGACCGACGCCGGCTCGGGTTAGAAGCAGCCGGCACTGGGCATTTATTCCGTATTGAGCATGCTGATATCAGGGCGACGACAAGGAGTCACCGTGGGCAACGTAGTAGAACTAGACGTACGCGAGATCCCGCCGTATGACCGCCACACTCGGATCTTCGACACCTGGCACGAGCTGCCGGTGGGCGACGAGATCCTCCTCATCAACGATCACGAGCCCCGCCCGCTCCACTACCAGTTCCTGGCAGAGTATGAAGGAGAGTTCGAGTATTCCGCCGAGGAGAAGGGCGAACACTGGTGGGAGGCTAGGATCAAGCGCATAGCCGAACCCAAGAAGTAGGGTCCTCCTGCTGGAGACGCGCTGCGCGGCCCGCCGGTTGAGACCGTTTGCGGCGATCACCGGCACGCGTCACCAAGGTGCGTCTAGCTGTTCCCGGACGGCCGTCGCGCGTGTCTTCGCAGGTTTCCTCGAAGTCACGAGCAGAAGCGCCGGCACGCAGGCTAACCCTTGCAGCGTCGCCGAGGATGTCGCACCGTACGTGGAGGTTGACAGGCTTCCTCCGAACGACTAACCTGGTTCCCCTTACCTACACAGAATCCACTTCTGTCCACAGAAGCGCCTGGGGAGCCTCAGCCGGGTGAAAGAACGATCCATATCTGCCGCCACGGCGCCCGCGCCCGGGTATGGGCGCAGCGTCCCGGCGGTCGATCAAACGATGCGCGTCCTCTACTATCTTGCCGCCTCACCGCCGGGCCTCACGCTTACGGACATCTGCGGCGCGGTGGGTATCCACCTGAGCAAGGGCCACGCGCTCTTGAACACGCTGCGCGCCGCCGGCATGGTCGTTCGAGCGGAAGCGGCCAAGACCTACTCCCTGGGGCCCGGAGTTCTCACACTGGCCCGCGCCTACCTCGATCACACGACTCTCGGTGTTGCGGCGTCGTCCCACCTCCGTGCGTTGGCCGACACGACGGGAGCCACTGCGCTCCTCGGTGTGGTGAGCGAGGAGCGGATGGTCATCGTGGCGCGGGAGGAGGCTCCCTCTGGATTGGCCGTGACCATTCGCGTGGGCCATCGCTATCCGCTCACCTGGGGCGCACACGGCAAAGCCGTCGTGGCCTTCTCGCCGCCGGCGCGACGTCAGCAACTACTGCAGGCCCGGCCCCCGTTGTTCTACGAAGCGACCACCATGCCGTCTGAAGAAGAGATCGCGGCCGAACTCGACCAGGCACGCGCGCGAGGTTTCGCGGCCGACGTCGGCGGCATGCAGTCCGGCGTGACCGCGGTGAGCGCGGCGCTGCTGAACTCGCGCGGTTTTCCCGCGGCGGCCCTCATACTGGTGGGGACTTTCCCTGAGACCAGGGTGCTCGAGAACGGCCGCGCGGTCGCCGCCGCAGCCCACGACATGAACAACGAACTCGCCCTGTTCCTGGACGAGGGCGAACAGGGGGATCGATGAACCAGTTCCGCCACTCCAACGTAGAGCGTGAGATCGAGGTGCACGACTTCGACCGCGTGGTCAAGAGCCACTGTCGAGGCTGCCACGGCGGATGCGGCGTACTGGTGTATGTCAAGGACGGACGGGTGGAGAAGATCGGCGGCGACCCCGACTGCCCGGTGAGCCACGGCACCGTCTGCAGCAAGGGGCTGGCCGCGGCCCAGATCGCCTACCATCCCGACCGTCTCACCCACCCGGTCCGCCGCCTGGGACCCAAGGGCAGCGGGCGCTGGGCGCGCATTAGCTGGGACGAGGCCCTCGACACCATCGCCGAACGCATCAACGGCTACAAGGCGGAGTTCGGCGCCGAATCGGTGGTCATGGGCTACGGCACCGGCCGCGAGAACGAGGCCGTCATCTACCGCTTCGCTAACTACCTGGGCAGTCCCAACGTGCTCACGGCAGGACACTTCTGCTACGGACCGCGTATCGCCACCACGGTGATCACCTGCGGGTCGAACCCCATCGCCGACTACGACAACAACCCAGCCTGCATCATGGTGTGGGGCAACAACCTCACCATCAGTAACCCCGACTGCTACAAGGGCGAACCCTTCTCCCGGGCTCTGGATGCGGGGGCCAAGCTCATCGTCATCGACCCCCGGTTCACCCGCCCGGCGGCCCGCGCCGACATCTGGCTGCAACTCCGCCCCGGCACCGACACGGCCCTGGCCCTGGGCATGGCCAACGTCATCATCGAAGAGGGACTCTACGACCAGGATTTCGTCGCGAACCACACGCACGGCTGGGACGAGTTCCGAGCCCGTGCCGCCGAGTTCCCGCCGGAGCGGACGGCTGAGATCACCTGGGTGCCCGAGGAGAAACTCCGCGCCGCCGCCCGTCTCTTCGCCACCACCAAACCGGGTGTGATCCAATGGGGTGTGGCCATCGAACAGCAGGTCACCTGCGCGGACAACAACCGGGCTTTACTCTGCCTGATGGGGATCACCGGCAACATCGACGTCCCCGGTGGGCAGGTGCTCTACCGTCAGCCCAAAATCCGTAACGTGGGCCAGTTTGGAGCGCACGCCGCCCTCTCTCCCGAGCAGGCGGCCAAGCGCCTGGGAGGCGACAAGTTCCGGCTGGCCGGTAACTTCGCCATCATCAACCCCAAGTGCGTCTGGGACGCCGTGCTCACAGAAGAGCCCTACCCGGTGAAGATGCTCTTCTTCATCAGCTCCAACCCGTTGATGACCCGGGCCAATGCCCGCGAGGTGCACGCCGCCTTGGAGAAGGTCGAGTTCATGGCGGTGGCCGACTTCTTCATCACCCCCACCGCCGAACTGGCCGACATCGTGCTCCCGGCGGCCACCTGGCTCGAGATGGACTACATCGGCGATTTCTGGAAACGCCACGGCCGCCTCCTCCCCCGCCGCAAGGTCATCCAGGTGGGCGAGTGCCGCTCCGATCACGAGATGCTGAACGACCTCGCGCACCGGGTGGGTCAGGGAGAGCACTGGTGGGACGACTTCGAGCAAGGTCTCGACTGGATCCTCGAACCCTCCGGCATCACTTTCCAAGATTTTCTGAAGGAGGATTGTGTTCGCGGCGAGGTGAGCTACCGCAAGCACGAGACGCGGGGCTTCTCCACCCCCACCGGCAAGTTCGAGCTCTACTCCACCAAGCTGGAGGAGTGGGGCTACGATCCTCTGCCGCAGTTCCGCGAACCTCCCGACGGCCCGGTGAACCGGCCCGACCTGTACGCCGAGTTCCCCTACATCCTCATCACCGGGGCGCGACAGCCGGGTTTCTTCCACAGCGAGAACCGTCAGGTGCCGTGGCTGCGGGAGTTGCACCCCGACCCCATGGTCGAACTCCACCCCGATGCCGCCGCGCGCGAAGGTATCGCCAACGGCGACTGGGTGGTCATCGAATCCCCGCGCGGCGCCATCCGGCAGCGGGCCAAGCTCACGGAGGGCATCGACCCCCGTGTGGTGTCGGCCCAGCACGCCTGGTGGTTCCCCGAGCGCCGGGACCCGGGCCACGGCTGGGACGAATCGAACGTCAACATCCTGATCGACAACAGCTTCGCGAACTGCGACCCTGCCATGGGGGCCACGGCCATCCGCACCCTGCTCTGCCGGGTGCGCCCCGAGACCGACGTCGACCGCGAGCGCTTCGCGCTCGCCGCGCACCGGGCTCCCGATGTCGACACGGCGGAGGCCGGGCGCACCACTGCGGCGGGCGCCTGAACAGCGCCCGCCGCCCTGAACACGGGAGGCGCATCGTGACGGCCCGCCGGCTGAAGATCGAGAGCGAGCTCTGCTGGGGCTGCAAGACCTGCGAGGTGGCCTGCAAGCAGGAGAACGAGGCCCCCACCGGAATCAAGCTCATCGAGGTGTGGGAGGACGGCCCCGCCTGGAAGAACGGAGTCTTCTCCTTCCGCTACCGAGTGCGTCGCTGCCTTCACTGCAAGAAGCCCGAGTGCGTAGAGGCCTGCCAATACAGCGCCATCGAGAAGCGGGCCGACGGCATCGTGGTCCTCGACCAGGCGGTCTGCTCTGGGTGCGAGGCGTGCGTCACCGCCTGCCCCTACCGGGCCATCGCCTTCGACCGCACGCGGCGAGTGGCGGCCAAGTGCAACCTCTGCCATCACCGCATCGACGAAGGCCTTCTGCCCGCCTGCGCCGACAACGTGTGCCTGGCGCACTGCATACACCTGGCGGGCACCGGGTCGGGCTGACACCCGGATGAACGCGCAGACCGGCGCCCCGCGCGGTACCATAGTGCCCGCGCCGACCGACATCTTTCGATAAGGGGGAAGGATGCCCGACTTCGATCGCGGCACGCGGCTATCGCGAGACGAGATGACCGCCTTGCAGACGGAACGCTTGAAGACGCAGACCGCCTACGCATACGAGAACTCGCCGTTCTACGGGGAGCTCTTCGACGAAGCCGGCGTCTCCCCGGCCGACATCCGCACTCTTGACGATCTTTCCCTCCTGCCCTTCACGCGCAAGAGCGACATCCAAGAGCGCTTCCCCTACGGGATGTGCGCGGTGCGGCCCAATGCGATCTCCCGCATCCACTCCTCCTCCGGATCCACGGGAATGCCCGTGAACACCTGCTACACGGCCAAGGACCTCGACGACTGGGCCTTCTGCATGGCCCGCGGTTTTCAGATGGCCGGAGTCACCACCGACGACGTCTGCCAGGTAGCCTTTCGCTACACCCTCTTCACGGGAGCCTTCGGGCACCACCTCGGAGCGGAACGCCTCGGCGCCGCCGTCATCCCCACGAGTTCCGGTCTCACCGAGCGCCAGATCCTTATGATGCAGGCCTTCGACACCACCGTCCTGCACTCTACGCCCTCGTACGCCCTGGTGATCGCCGAGAAGATCGAGGAGATGGGCGTCGACCCGAAAGCCCTCGCCCTGCGCATAGGCGTGCACGGGGCGGAGCCTGCCACCGACGCCCTGCGCGACGAACTGCAGCAGCGCCTCGACTACCGAGTATCCCGTGACTACGGGCTCACGGAGTTGGGGGGCCCCGGAGTATCGATCGAGTGTGCGGCACAGGACGGCTACCACATCCACGAAGATTACTTCTATCCGGAGGTGGTCGATCCCACTACCGGCGGCTCGGTGCCCGAAGGAGAGATCGGCGAGCTGGTGTTCACCACCCTTGCCAAGGAAGGATCGCCGGTGCTCCGCTACCGCACGCGCGACCTGGCCACGCTCACCCGAGACGCTTGTTCGTGCGGCCGCACCCTGGCCCGCCACGGATTGATCCTAGGCCGCACCGACGACATGCTCATCTGCGGCGGCGTGAACTTCTTCCCCACTCAGGTGGAGAGCGTGCTGCTGGGCTTCGAGGAACTCGCGCCCCACTACCTGATCCGCGTGTGCACCGAGGAGCGGCGCGACGTGGTCTACGTGGCCGTGGAACCCCAGCCCTACTTCTGGGCAGGCCGGTGCGACGAGAGTCTCACCGGCCTGCGCGAGGGAGTGCAGCACCGTCTGCGCGACGCCGTCGGCTTCCGCATGAGGGTGGAAGTCGTGGAGCCTCAGACCATCGAGCGCTCCGAGGGCAAGACCAAGCGCGTGCGCGACGAGAGGTAGGGCCGCGAGCGGATGCGCTGGAAGGGACGGCGTCGCCGGGTTCGACGGCGCCGTCCGTGGCGGAACCCGTCCGGGGACCCTATCGGCAGCCGCGAGGTTGGGTGCGAGGGTAGACCCGAGCACCGTACGCGCCCGCGGGGACAGAACGAAGAGGAGGACACGTGACCGCGCTCGAACGTGAAACCGCACCTGAGAGAAGTGAAGCCAAGGCCAAAGACGACGAGACGCGCGCATCGGTATCGGAGGCTTACACCCGGGCCGTGACTTCGCCGTCAGGATGCTGCGGCGGCGACGTCGCCCCCAAGGGCGTGACCGCGAAGTCGGCGGGGTACGGGGCAGACGAGATGGCGGCGCTGCCCGCCGACGCCGTCGAGAACTCCTTCGGCTGCGGCAACCCGCTGGCCTTCGCGGAGGTGAACGAGGGAGATGTCGTGCTCGACCTCGGATCGGGAGCCGGCATCGACCTGCTCCTGGCCGCCCGCAAGGTGGGTCCCACCGGCCGAGTCATCGGCGTAGACATGACCGATGTGATGATCGAACGGGCGCGCGCCAACGCGGCGGCGGCCGGCTTCGAAACCATAGAAGTCCGCAAAGGCATCATCGAAGACCTGCCCGTGGATACGGCCTCGGTAGACGTGCTTATCTCCAACTGCGTCATCAACCTCTCCCCCGAGAAAGACCGAGTGTTCGCTGAGATCGCCCGCGTGCTCAAACCCGGGGGGCGGATGCGGGTGTCCGACATCGTCGTGGAGAAACTGCCCGACTGGGTCAAGGAGAGTCCAGAACTGTACTCGTCCTGCGTGGCGGGCGCGATCTCCGAGGATGCGTACGTAGCGGGGCTGACGGCGGTCGGATTGGAGCAGGTGGAGATAGCCGACCGCATGGTCTACGACTCGGCGCAACTCGAGGCTTTGGTCGGGTCGGAGATCGTGGAGACGGTCGGAGAGGCCTCGGGTTGCTGCGGCGACGGCTCGACCGCGTTGCCGGCCGGAGTGGACCTGGACAGAGCCGTAGCGGATCTGGAGGGCAAGGTCTGGAGCGACATCTTCGTCGCCCGAAAGCCCGCCTGAGGACGAGCGCCGCTGGGTCCCTGTTACGAGCCGTCGATCGCTACGACGCGCCGGCGATCGCGATGACGCCCAGCAGAGCGAGAGCCACTCCCACCACCTGTTGGGGTTCCAACCTCTCGCGAACGAAGTAGTAGGCCAGCCCCATGGTGACCGCAGCCCCCAGCGACGACAGCACCGACACCAGACTGAGAAGTCCCCGGGTGCTCGATAGCGAGAAGAGGGTGGCGGCTGAAAGGTGGAGCAGTCCGGCCGCCGCCACACCGGGCAGAACGTCTCTGGGAAGCCGGAAACCTGGCACCGTGTAGTCGACCGGGGCGCCCGCTGCCTCAGACCCGACGGTTCCGGCGCGGCGCCGAGACCACACGCGCAGGCCGCCCACCAGGAGAACGAGGACGGCCACCGAGCTGGCCCGGCCCGCCACCGCCGGCAGGTAGGGATCGTGCGCCGCCGTCTCCGCGTAGCCCACCAAGGAAGACCCGAAGAAGCCTGCCGCGACCAGCGCAAGCGCAGCAGCCAGCCGAGGACGGCGCGCAGGCCCCGACTCTGTGGGCGCCCCGGAGGATGCCTGTATTGGGATCGGGGCCGCTGCGCCCACCTCGATCGTCCCTACCACTCCCGCTTCCGGATGCCGGTCGTAGACGGCCAGCCCCACACCCACGACCGCAGCGACGACGCCCACAGCCTGCAGAATGTTCGGCTGCTCACCTCGGATCAATCCGACCGCTACCGGGACCACTGCGCCCGACCCCGCGATGGGGGCCACGATGCTCATAGTGCCCACGGCGAGCGCTTTGAAGTATGCCCCCATGCCCAAAGCAACCGCCACTCCTGCGATGAGAGCGGGCCCGCTCACCCCTAGAGATGGCAACCCGCGGCCCATGACGATCAGGATGGCGATGCCGGCGACCAGACCGATCACCTGACTCAGAAGAGACACGGTCCACGACGAGGTGCGACGCCCGGCCAGACCTGCTATCACGTCGCCCACCCCCCAACATACCGACGCGCCGAGCGCTAGAAGTGCCGCCAACACGTGCCCACCGCCCTCCTCTCTCAGCTTAGACTCCTGCTTGACCCGCACGCTCCGCCTTCGCAGGCGGGGACCGGCCGCCACGCCCACCGGGACTGCGCGATTCGCAGTTGGACTATGACATTGACGGGATGCAGAGTCCACTGTGCGATAAGCTGAGGCGTGATGATCGAATCCGTCGACAGCGCGGTCACCACGTTCAGAATTGCGGCTTCCGCCGGTCTTGAGCCTTCTCAGCTCGTATTCGGAGTCACAGTGGTCGAGTCCCTTTTCGGTGACGAGACCAGCCCGCGTGTGCTCCTCTTGGTGACCTCGGTCCTGCTGTGGCTGGGCTACCTGAGCCTTCGCATCTCCGGGCGATTGCGTATCCCACTCGTCACCTCCTTTCTTCTCTTGGGTGTGGCGGTCGGTCCGAGTGGACTGGGACTCATCGCTCGGCCAACCTTGGACGCGCTTGGATTCATCGAACCCGTGGCCTTGGGACTCATCACCTTCTCGGCCGGTGAGCAACTCGTGCTGCGCGATGTCTTGGGGTTGGCCCGTCGCAACAAGTTGGGGGTGACGCTGGAGACGCTCCTGCCCACGACTCTGGTAGCCGCCTGCATATTCGCCGCGACCGGACGCATCGAATTGGCGCTCCCCCTGGGGGCCATAGCGGGCACCACCGGGATCGCCACGGTCGTGGCCACTTTGAAGGAACGTCGGGCACGCGGTTCCTTCACGCGCCTGATCAGCGTGGCCACAGCCACCGATAACGTCTTCGCGATCCTGGCGTTCACGTTGATACTCCCTATCGCGATGGCTCTGGAAGAGGTCGGAGGGATCGGGGGCCTCTATCTGCGTTCCATCGGAGGGATCCTGCTTTCCATCGCCCTGGGCAGTGCGGCGGGGGCGCTGCTGGCCCGCTACATCGGGCGCATCAAGTCCTCGAGTGAGCTATCGATATTCGTGCTCGCCCACCTCCTGCTCACCGTGGCGCTGGTCGACATACTAGGCGGCTCGGTCCTCCTGGCCGGTCTTTCTATGGGGATGGTCGGCGTCAACCTCTCGGGAGGGACGCGCGAGCGGGAATGGCTCTTCCGGAGCCTAGGTCCGCTCGAAGACCCGATCATCGCGATATTCTTCCTGTGGGCGGGAGCAGGTCTGCATGTGGCGGCCTTGGGTGAGGTCGGTGTCATCGCGGCGCTCTATCTGGTAGCCCGGGCGGTGGGCAAATGGCTCGGTCCCCGAATGGCGGCCGTCGGTTTGGAGAAGGGGAGTCGGGAGGCCTGGGAGCTTAGAGCGTTGGGCTTCGGACTCTTCCCCCAGGCGGGTGCGGCTATCGGCCTCGGCATCCTGGCACGTGACGCCCTGCCTGTCGCGGGCGAGCAGATCCTGGCCGTCGTGCTGGGGACCGTGATCGTCTTCGAACTCACAGGACCCTTGGCCGTGTCTCGAGCGGTCACCGCGGCCGGGGAAGCGACGGAGGCTCCCGTCGACCAGCCAATGACCCTCTCGGAGGCGGTGCGCCAACTGGAGGAGCGCAAGGGGGTCCTCATGGCGGTGACGGGCCCCTCGACCAGCGTGTGGCAACTCGCGAACACGCTGAACCTGGCCCGCAGGCTTAAGACTGATGTAGTGCTGATGCCGACGGGAGACGCGTCCGAGGACCCCCGCGGCGGCTCACCGGCAAACGAGGAGCTGATCGGAGCGCTGCGCCGCTACGCCGAAGGCATCGACCAGACCGTCTCCGTCCTGCCCGAGTGCAGTGGCGACACCGTGGCGGGGATACTCGCGGTTGCGCGCGAGCAACAGGTAGACCTGCTCATCCTAGCCTGGGGACCCAACCGGAGTCGGCTGGCGAGATTGGTCGTCGAAGGCGCGCACTGCCCAGTCGTAGAGCTGCCCGAAGCAAACGCGCAAAGGTCGGGGGACCGACCGGGACTCGGCGAAGTCGTGCGTACGTTTGCAGGCGCCGGGTACGGGGCTGCGGTCGGCCGCTTCTTCCGCCCTCGCGATTGAGCTCTGGGATATCATCCCAGTGCCATGACTGAAGTCATCCCCATACAGCCCGGCCCGTGGGAGAACGAAAGCACCGTCGTGCCCGCCGAAGGTCCGCGGGAACTTGCCGAGTGGTTGGCCTCACTCGAGCGCGAAGGAGCCTCGTGGGACGAATCCTCAAGCCGAAAGACACCCTGGGGAGCGGGCTATGCGGTGATCGTGGCAGTGCGCAGCCCGGGGCCGCGACCGTCGGGCGATCTCCACACGGGCGCCATCGGACCGACGGATAGGTCTGCGAGCGCGCTGCACGCCGACGCAGACCGGGGCACCATACGCTACTTCATGATCTCCGGCGACGACGTGCGCCTCCTCGCCTTTCGCGCCACCGGGGCCGTCGCCCGGTTCGCCGAAAGGCTCGGCCTGCTGCTCGGCCCGGCCCTCAATCCCATCGCGGAGCGCTGGAGAGTCGCCTGGCGCGAGACCTTCGTGGGGCTGGAACAGGTGGCCGAACTCCTGGGGGTGGAGCCCGCAACGGTCGAGCGCTGGGCTCACGAGGACGAGGACTTCCCCCTGCCCATGCTGGAACGTTCGAAGGGTCCTGTGTACGTGCGCGAGGAGATCGTGGAGTGGTTGGAGGGCAAGAAGCCGCCTCGCCTTTGACGCACCCTTGGACGCACCCTTTGACGCACCCTTGGGGTGTCTCTCACCCACGCTCGACCGGTTGCGCGCCCAGTTGTTCGGCTAGTGAAGCGGGGTCGTTGGTGGGCGCCTCACACGTCGCCTTTCGGCAGACGAACGCAGTAGCACGACCCCCGACCATGTCACGCCCCTCCAGCAACGGTACCCGCGACGCTGCTCCCGGCTCCTTGGCGGCGATCACCCAACCCGGCAGGAAGGCGGTACGCACCACGTTCAGAAGAGCGCGAGTGTCCGGCGATCCCAGATCGCCGACCACAGCCACCTCGCCCCCCTCCCCCGCGGCCAACTCAAAAGCCGTGAGCCATTGGCCGAGCGCCAGCGGGTACTGCGCGAAGAGAGGCTCGAGGCCCGCCAACATCTCTTCCGCCGGCGCGGAATACCGAGCCTCTCCGGTGAACGCGGCGAGCTTGAGTAGGACCGTTGCGGCCATGGCGTTGCCCGAGGGAACTGCGTTGTCCTGGTAGTCCTGGGGACGCAGGAAGAGGGTTTCGTGATCGTCGCGCGTGTCGTAGAAGCCGCCCTCCGGGGCGGCGAAGGAGCGCAGCATCTCTTCCGCGAGGTCGCGGGCCGCCTCGAACCACCGGGCATCGAAATCGGCCTGATAGAGCGCCAGCAGGCCTTCGATGACGTGGGTGTGATCTTCCAGGTAGCCGTTGAGGTGAGCGCGACCGTCCCTCCACGAACGCAGGAGGCGGCCGGCGGCGCCGCGGAGTTCCCGGAGCGTGAAGGCGGCCGCCCGTTGTGCGGCGTCCTGGTAGTCCGCCCTCCCGAAGGCCACTGAGGCGTCCGCGAACGCGGCTATCATCAGGCCGTTCCAGGCGGCGAGGATCTTCTCGTCTCGCGCCGGCCGCACCCGCTCGTCCCGCGCGGCCAACAAACGCACGCGGGCGGCTGCGAGCCGTCCCTCGACCTCGC
>JBBRDB010000023.1:0-22218 GCA_038204345.1 Thermoleophilia bacterium
AGATCAGATCGATGTGCGGTGCGATGCGCGGTGACTTCGGTTGCGGTTCACTCATAACCGTCCTCCATTCTCGGAGACGACCGCCTGGCCATCGTCAGCCGCCTCACGTGGATGCGCTTGTGGGTGCCGGGGACGCCGCACCGGCGTCATCTGTCGCTCAACTGCTTCAACCTCCGGCGGCTTGGCTCACCACCTCTGTGGCCTTGAACGTGGGGAGTGGGATGTCGGCGGCGCCGGCCGTGCCGGCGGGCGCCAGGTCGACGCGGGTCGCGCCCCGAGCGACCTCCGGATCCACCTCTGGCGGCGTCGGTGCGGTTGCCTGCCCCAGCATCACCTGCATGCGGGTGGCGCCCACCGTCATGGCCACGTGGAGGGTCTCCTCGATCTCCTCCTTCCTCACTCCGAGCCGCCTCCCGACCGAGAGGCAGTACGAGGTTCAGGGAGCGCATCCCGCAACTAGGGAAGCACCGAGCGAGACCAATATCTTAGTCTTCGCGTCGAGCGCCCCGCCGGCATAGGCGAGATCGAAAAAGCGATCGTAGGACTCTTGCGCAGGCCCACTGGTGCCGATCTCTCTCGACCCTCCACCATCGAGTGCATCCGGTGTCGTCACGATGGCCTCCTCTTGGTCCTTGGGATACATTGCCGAAGTGTGAACGGGGTGCCAGTCGCACTCCGGCCCTCGGCATCCGTGAGGGTGGCTCGCCACATCGGCGCATACCGTGTCCGGCGATGGGGGCATCACGATTCCCAGGTGTTCTTCGAGGAATGCCGCGGTCTCGCGCAGACAGGCCCTTACGTAGGCTTTGCAGCAGCCCGGATCGGCGTGCGCGGCGGTCACCGCGGCCAGTCGGCTCACCAGCCGCATCGATCCTTGGGTCTCCGGCCCCTTGCCGCACACCCCTCCCACCAGGACGCTGTAGCAGGCGCCCAGCGCCGGCACCACTCCGCAGACCCCGCTGAGCCCGCAGTAGGCGCCCACGGCCTGTCGCGCGGTCCGTTCCAAGACCTCGGTCCTGTGGTCGGAGGTCACGCCCTCGACCCCTGCGTTCTCCAGCGCCCGCATGAGTGAGCCGGCGGCGATGTGGGCGTGCTCGCAGCCCAGCATGGGCAGGTTCGGGAGTGCCATGAGCTGTTCCGCGATCTCATGAGGAGAGACGGCTCCCATCTCATCGAGACGATGGCGCATATCGACCAGGAACTCGGCGCCGTGGCAGCCGTCGCAGACGTAGTGGCCTGCCTTGCACACCACGTGGGCGTTATCCGGTCGCCCGCAGATGTCGCACACAGCGGGCCGGGCTTCCTCCAAGTACTGAAGCTCGGCTCCACATACCCGGCACGACTCCGTGCGGCGACGGTCGTCCGCGTCACGCATTACGCGTTCCTTCCGGCTCGATCGCCTCCCGCGCAACCCTGATGGCCTCCCGGACCACCCCGCGACGCAGTCAGTAATAGACTTGGTTGCCTTTCCGATCCGGGCGCGCGATGCCCGCGTCGCGCAGGATGCGCAGGTGGTGCGACACGGAGGGCTGGGGCAGGCCCGTGGCCGTCGCGATCTCGCTCACCGGGCGGCATTCGTCGCTGAGTGCGGACACGACTTTCAGACGGGTAGGCTCGCTGAGCGCCTTGAAGAAGCGACCCAAACGCTCGAACTCGGCGGGAGAGGGCGCGTCCGTAGCTTGAATGGAAGTATCTATATACATACATATAGTATGGGGCATGAGGCCGGCGCCGGCAAGTGAGAAAGAGCGTGCCCTCCGACTAGAAGGCGCGGAGCCGCCTGGCGGCGATCCCGAAGAAGACCACAGAGTAGCCCCAAGCCACCGCCAGCGGCATGAGTACGTCGCCCACCCCCCAGCCCCTCAGGATGATGCCTCGGAAGCTGTCGAGGATCCACGCCACGGGCAGGAAGTGCGACACGCGAGAGAAGGCCTCTCCGGTGATCTCCAGCGGGAACCACGCTCCTCCAGTCGATGCCAGCAGCATAGAGAGGATGACGGTAGTAGCCACAACGGCCTGCTCGGTCTTGAAGAGAGTGGCGATCAACAGGCCCAGGGAGGCGGTTAAGGCAGAGAGCGTCACCATGACTAGGAGAAGCGCCACGGGATCCCGCAGATACTCCACTCCGAAGAAGAACTGGCCGAGACCGATAAGGATGATCTGTTGGATGAAGCTGATCGCGAACATTGCCAGCGCCTTTCCGCCGATGATCTCGACGCGGGTGACCTCTGTGGTGAGCAGTCGCGAGAGGGCTCCCGAGCGCCGTTCCATCACCAAGCCTATGGCGGCCGTCATGATGCTGAAGAGTATCCAGTTGACCAACATGCCGGGTGACGATTGATCGAAACCCTCGGCTATCTGGCCGGCGGCCATTCCCGAATCCTTAACTGCCACTCCGATCGCAGGATCGGCCATCATCCCTTTCACAGCGGCGAGCGCTGACGCCGCGAGGTCCGTGTCGCCGTCGGTGAGGGCGATTCCATTTGCCGCCAGTGCCGACGCGGCGGCTCCGGCCGCGGCTCTGGTCGTAGTGAGTCGCGCCAGGGCGGCCCGCACCGCCTCCTCCGCCGACTGAGCGCCGGTCGATCCGGCCGTGCGGATGACGGTCAGCTCCACCGACCTATCCGCCTCCACGGCGTCGGTGAATCCGGCGGGGATGATGAGCGCGGCGGCGACCTTGGAATCCTCGACCTGGGAATCGGCCTCCAGCTCATCGTACAGTCTGGTGACGGACAGGACCTCCGAAGTCCCGAGCAGCCTTATAAGCTCGGTCGCCTGCACGCCTCCGTCTGCGTCTACCAGTCCGATGGGGATCGTTCGGGCGCCTTCTCCGCCGCCTCCGAGCAGTAGTCCGAAGAACACGGTGAAGGCCACGGGCAAGATGAGCGTGAAGAGCGCGTTCAGCCGATCCCGTCGCGTCTGAAGCAGGTCCTTCGCTGCCAAGTGCCACACCCGTCTCATAGCAGGCGCTTCCGGAAAAGGAGGGCACCCGCCACGAAGGTGAGCGAGGCGAAAGCCAGGCACACAATGATGGGCAGTAGGGCGTCGCCCAGACCCCCGCCGCGGAGGGTCGAATCCCAGCCGATGAGGAGCCAGCCGTTCGGCGTGAGTCGTCGCACCGTGTGGTACCAGCCTCCCAGATCGGCGGTGCCGATGAAATTTCCCCCGAGGAGGGCGAGCACGAGCAGGACCCCGGTACCGAATACCGTAGCTTGCGCTTCCGTGCGCGCGAGCGAAAGCAGGAAGACGCCCAGTCCCGCCGCCACCGCGACGCCGGCCAGGGTCAACCCGGCTACCGGCGCCACGCCGCCCCAGTGGATCCCCATGATCAGCCGCCCGGCGACCAGGAGGATCACCGCCTGCACGAGCACGATCAGGAATACCGAAAGGAACTTGCCGGCGAGCACCACTCCGCGCGGCGTGGGCGTAGTGAATAGCCGTTGGAGCGTAGCTTGCCGTTGCTCGTCGAGGATGGTGCGGGCCTGGGTGGAGCCCGTGATGAGCATGAAGAAGATCATCATGCCGGCGAGCACCGGGCCGGTGACGCCCACATCACGCGCCGATTCGGTTACCCCTACCTGCGGGGCGCGGGCTTTCAGGGTGGGCCCTAACCCGGCGGAATCGGTGCGGACGGCGAACTCGTGTGCCGCGGCCGCGGCCACCGGCCCTAACTGGTCCGGAGTGAGCCCGCCGGAACGGAGGCCCAGTTCCACCGCGGCGCCGGCCGCAGCCCGGGCGCTGTTCAACCCGTCGGCGTAACGGCGAACTATCCCGGTGACGATGCCGGGGCCTAGGCTGCTCGTCGGATCGCGGTAGACGAGGAAGTCGGCGCCATCGGTCTGTGGAGAAGCTGCGGCGGCCATCAGGCCCTGCGGCTGGACCACTGCCACTGCCGCCTTGCCGTCGTCGACAGCGGCGCGGGCTTCGGCCTCGGTGTTCACTACCGTCAGGTCGATCAGCGAGGCTAGGCTTTGGTCTCCCAGTACTTGGATGAGGTCGGGGCCGGCTCCGGCCGCGCCGGGCTGACCCGAAACGCCGGTCTGGGCGCCCCGATCTAAGTTTGCCACGACCGTCTTGATGGGCTGGATTGAGAAATCGCCCGAGCCGCCGAACGCCGCCCCCAACAGCAACGCTATCGCCAGCGGAGCCGCAAACATCATGGCCAAAGCGGGGACGTCGCGGTATGTGCGACGCAGGTCCTTAAGGGCTATGTCGAGAGCCTGCCTCATCGGGGTGGCGGATCGTCGCCGGCTGTGGGCAGCGCGCGCAAGGCGTCCACGATCCCTAGTCGCGTAGCGCGCGGCCGGTGAGATGCAGGAACACGGTCTCCAGGTTGGGCTCCGACACGTTGATCTCGCTGATGCGGAAGCCCGACCGTGCCGCCACCTCGAACAACCGGGGCACCACCGCGGTGGCGTCGTTCACCAGGAGGTGGGTCGAGCCGTCGGTCTCGTCTACCGAGGAGGAAGAGACGCCGTCCACGGCACAGAGCGCTGCCAGTGCCCGGTCGTCCTCGCTATCCACCCTGAGTCGGACCCGAGCCTGCTCACCCACGATCTTCACCAGCTCTTCGTTCGTACCGTCGGCCAACATGCGGCCGTGGTCCATGATGCCGATGCGATGGGAGAGTTCTTGCGCCTCTTCCATGTAGTGGGTGGTATAGAGGATGGTCATCCCCTGGCGGTTGAAGCCCTTGACTCCGTCGAGGATGGCCCTCCTGCTCTGCGGGTCGATGCCGACCGTGGGTTCGTCGAGGATGAGGAGGCTCGGCTGATGCAGGAGCGCCGCGCCGATGTTGACCCGCCGCTTCATGCCACCCGAATAGTCCTCGAGGCGTTCCTTCTGTCGATCGACGAGATCGATGAGTTCAAGGACGGAATCGACGCGGCGGGACAGCTCAGTCCCTCGAAGCCCGTACATCTTGCCCCAGAAATCGAGGTTCTCGCGGGCGGTGAGATCCGGGTAGAGCGCTATGTCTTGCGGCACGACCCCCAGCAGTCCTTTGACTGAGGCTGAGTCCTTCAGGATGGAGTGCCCGCCCACTCGGGCGTCGCCTCCCGTGGGCCGCAGGAGACCGGAGAGGATGGAGATGGTGGTGGTCTTTCCCGCGCCGTTCGGGCCGAGGAGGCTATAGATCTCGCCCTGTTTGATCGAGAAAGAGAGGTCGTCGACGGCCACAGTCCCTTTGGGCGGATCGAACTGCTTGCGCAGCAGATCGACTTCGACGAAGCTCATCCGGCGCCTCCCGTATCGACCAGTCTTGCTCCGGCCACGCTTCCCCGGCAGTGCTCTCACTCTAACATGGAGATATGGCGCGGCCCAGAGAGTGGCTGCTAGTCTTGTGCCCAAGAATCCTAACGAGGCAGGCTGCGATGAATTGCGGCGGAAGTGCCGGAGTCCTGCTCGAGGAAAGGATAGCCGACATGAGGTTTGTGGTGCGTATCGCGAAGTGGTCGATCGTAGCGTTGGTGCTCGCCCTCGTCGCGATCCAGTTGGTACCGATCGACCGGACGAACCCCCGTGTCGAAACGGAGGTTCCCGCAAGCACGGAAGTCCGTTCGGTGCTGCGGAGAGCATGCTACGACTGTCATTCCAACGAGACGAGGTGGCCCTGGTACACTCGGATCGCCCCGGCCTCCTGGCTGATCGCGAGAGATGTGAGCGAGGGTCGGGAGGAATTGAACTTCTCCACCTGGGATCGCCTCTCGGCAGAGGATCGAGCTGAGGCTATCCGCAAGAGCTGGGAGACGGTCGACGATGGGGAGATGCCACCGTGGTTCTATCTTCCGCTCCATCCGGAGGCGCGCCTTTCTGCGGATGATCGGGCGCTTCTGCGCGCGTGGGCGGCATCCGCCGGCGGGTAGGCGCGACCAACGACTATTCTCCACCCGATGACCGAGCGTCGCCGAGACCTTCCATGGCACGATCTGACCCGCGCTCTGGGTTTCCTCAGGCCCTATGCGGCGCCGTTCGCCGCTGCGCTGCTATCGCTCCTCGTGGTCACGGGAGCCACGCTTGTGGCCCCGCAGTTCGTGAGGGCGCTCATCGACCGGGGCATCACCGGGGGCAGCCGACGCTGGATTGTCTTATCCACCGCCGGTCTGCTCAGCATGGCGATCATCCGAGGGCTGTTCTCGTTCCTTCACGGATATCTGGCCGAGAAGGCCGGGCAAGGGGTGGCTTTCGACCTCCGCAACGCCATCTACGATAAGCTGCAGAACCTCTCCTTCAGCTACCACGACCGGGTGCAGACCGGCCAGCTCATGACCCGGATCACCTCGGATGTGGAGAACATCCGCACTTTCACCGGGCAGGGCTTCCTTGCCTTCACCTCGTCGGCACTCACGCTCGTGGGCACGGCCGTCTTGCTGTTCTGGATGCAGTGGCTGCTGGCGTTGGTGGCGCTGGCGACCATCCCGGCTATCTTCCTGGTGCTGGGCCTCTTCGTGCGTCGAGTGTTGCCGCTGTTCCGTGGTATCCAAGTGCGGCTCTCTGCCCTTAACACGGTGCTGCAGGAGAACCTGGCGGGCGTCGCCGTGGTCAAAGCCTTCGCGCGGGAACCGTACGAACGCGAACGCTACGAGTCGGCGAACCGGGAGCTGCTGAACGAGGGCTTGAAGGTGGTGCGGGCGCTCTCGTCCACACTGCCATACGTGTTCGTGATCGCCAACCTAGGCACGTTCGGCGTGGTGTGGGTGGGCGGGGAGCGCGTCATCGCCGGCCACATGTCCCTGGGTGACCTGGTGGCTTTCAACACCTACCTCAGCTTCCTGCTGGTGCCCATCTTCCAGTTGGCTTTCCTGTCGAGTGCCCTCTCGCGGGCCGGTGCCAGCTCGCGTCGGGTCTTCGAGGTGCTGGACGCCGAGGTGGAGGTGCGCGACCGGCCCGGAGCCCCCGACCTCGGACCAATCCAGGGACGGGTCGCCTTCGACCACGTAGCCTTTCGGTATGCCGGCCAAGAAACAGCCGTCCTGGAAGACGTTACGTTCGAGGTCGATCCTGGCGAGACCGTGGCCATCCTGGGAACTACCGGCTCAGGCAAGTCCACGATCGTCAACCTGATCCCGCGTTTCTATGACGTCAGCGAGGGTGGGGTGCTCATCGACGGGGTAGACGTGCGCGACGTCACCATCAAGAGTCTGCGTTCCCACATCGGTATCGTGCTGCAGGAGGCGGTCCTGTTCGGGGGGACGATCAGGGAGAACATCGCCTTCGGCCGGCCGGAGGCCTCCCAGGAGGAGATCGAGGCGGCAGCCCGCGCCGCCCAGGCCCACGACTTCATCGCCGAGTTGCCCCTCGGCTACGACTCCGTGGTGGGGGAACGGGGCGTGACCTTGTCCGGCGGCCAACGTCAGCGGGTGTCGATCGCGCGCACGCTCCTGGTGGACCCCGAGATCCTGTTGCTCGACGACGCCACCAGCGCGGTCGACGCCGAGACTGAGGCCCGCCTGCAACTGGCCCTGCGCGAACTGATGAAGGGCCGCACGAGCTTCGTCATCGCCCAAAGGCTCTCCACCGTGCGGCTGGCCCACCGGGTGATCCTCGTGGATCGGGGTCGCGTCGTCGGACAGGGCACCCATGACGAACTGCTCCGCACCGTCCCCCTCTACGGGGAGATCGTCGACACGGAACTCAACCGGCCCGTCGAGACCGCCACGGTGTCGGAGGGAGCGGCGTGAGGCGCCGCGCCGCGTTCGAACGCCCGGCGGCGGCCTCGTGAGAGGCGGTTCTCTCGAATCGATCGCGCGCGAACGGCAGGCGGTCGCGTCGCCGCGGCGAGTGCTCCGGCGGCTCTGGGCCGAGATAGCCGACTTCTGGCCTCAATACGTGGTGATAGGCGTCGTGGTCGTGGCGGGTGCGCTCGCGACGGCGGCGGGTCCCTATCTCATCGGGAGGGCCATCGATCAAGCCATCTCCCTCTCTGACCGCGGCGCCCTCGCTCGGATCATGATGATGTTGCTGGGCGCATACGTAGTGGGGCTGGGGGCGAACGTGCTGCAGTTCCGGCTCATAGGCCGCATCGGGCAGGTAGTTCTGGCCCGCTTCCGCTCTCAGATCTTCGCCTCTATCCAGCTCCTAGACAAACGTTTCTTCGACCGTCACGATGCCGGCGACCTGATGAGCCGCCTCGTCAACGACGTGGAGGTGCTCAATACCCTCTTCTCGCAGGGCATCGCCCAGACTCTGGGCAGCGTCGTGGGCCTGGTGGGCATCGTCGTCGCCATGCTGGTCCTCGAATGGCGGCTCGCGCTCGCCTCGTTCCTGGTCATCCCCTTGATGCTCCTCGCCACCGGCCTCTTCGCCCGCCTGGCCCGTCGCGCCTTCCGGCGGACGCGCGAGGCCATCGGCGACGTGAGTTCCGACATCCAGGAAGACCTCGGGGGAGTGAAGGTGGCGCAGGCCTTCAACCGCACCGATCTGAACACGGAGCGCTTCCGAGTCCGGAATGCCGCCAACCGCGACGCCAACATCGGCGCCGTGGGCATCACCAGCGCATTCACGCCGGTGATGGACGTGCTGGGTACGGTGGCAACGGCGATCGTGGCTCTGTACGGAGGCTGGCTCGCTCTGAGCGCTCCGCCGCGGGTGACCGTGGGAGTGGTGGTGGCCTTTCTCACCTACGTGCAGCAGTTCTTCCGGCCCATCCAGGCTTTGTCGGCCTTCTTCACCCAGGCGCAGTCCGCGTTGGCCGCCGCCGAGCGCATCTTCGACCTGGTCGAGCGGCGGCCGCAGGTGAGCGACCCGGCCGGCGCGCCGGACCTGGCCGCCGCCGCCGGCGGTCGCGTCGCGGGCAAGGTGACCTTCGACCACGTGAGCTTCGCATACGATGCCGAGCGCCTGGTGCTGCGGGACGTCAGTTTCGAAGCCCTACCCGGCCGCACGGTGGCCATCGTGGGGCCTACCGGAGCGGGCAAGACCACCATAATCAACCTCCTACTGCGCTTCTACGACGCCGATGAAGGTGCCGTCTTGGTGGACGGCGTCGATGTCCGTTCGGTCACCCAAGCGTCGCTGCGTGCGGAACTCGGCCTCGTGCCGCAAGAGCCCTTCCTCTTCTCTGGGTCGGTCGCGGCGAATATCAGGTACGGCCGCATGGACGCCACGCAGGAGGAGGTGGAGGCCGCCGCCCGCTTGGCTGGCGCCCACGATTTCATCGTGTCGCTCGACGAGGGCTACGAGCACGAGGTGGGAGAGAGGGGGGGAGGTCTGAGCCAAGGGCAACGGCAGTTGGTGGCCTTCGCCCGCGCGGTGGTGCGCGATCCTAGGATCCTGGTGCTCGACGAAGCCACCGCCAGCGTGGACAGCCGCACTGAGGCCCTTATCCAGCATGCCCTGGAGAGACTCATGGAAGATCGCACCACCATCGTCATCGCTCACCGTCTCTCCACCGTGCGCCGGGCCGACCTGATCCTGGTGGTCGAAGAGGGGCGCATAGTCGAGCGCGGCACGCACGACGAGTTGCTGGCGGTCGGCGGGCGCTACGCCGACCTCCACGCAAGGCAGTTCCTCTCGGCCACACCCGCCTGAAGGCGATCTCGCAGTCTGAGGCCGGGCCCTGCTTTGCTACAATACAATCAGTGAAGCCTGGTGGGAGGTGCAGTGATGCTGGTTCAGGTGCTGGGCTCGGGGTGCAAAAAGTGCAACGATCTCTACGGCAGCGCCACGGCGGCGGTTGCACGTGATCCTTCCGGGGGTCACGTCGTGGAGAAAGTCACCGACGTCGACGAGTTCATCCGCTTGGGGGTGCGGGTCACACCCGCGCTGGTGCTCGACGGCGAGGTGGTCTCCACCGGGCGGGTGCTCACGGCCGACGAAGTGGCGGCCGCCATGGAGGAGCGCGCCGGTCGTGGCTGATGGGATAGACGTCTACCTTATCTCGGGGTTCCTGGGCGCGGGCAAGACCACCCTTCTGAACCGCCTGGTGAAGGTGGTGCCGCCGGATCTCCGCTTCCTCATCCTCATGAACGAGTTCGGGGATATCGGTCTCGACGGCACCCTCGTCGAAGGTGAAGACCTCGACATGCTCGAGATCAGCAAGGGATCCATCTTCTGCGCGTGTGTCAAGACCGACTTCATCAAAGGCCTGCACGAGATAGCCCACTCGGTGCGGCCGGACATCATGCTGATCGAGACCACCGGCGTGGCGAACCCCAGCGATCTCGACCGCGACCTCAAGCTCCCCATATTCAGTGGCGCGTTCCAACTTCGCGACAAGTTCTGCGTCGTCGACGCCGACAACTTCCTCGACACTTACGAGTCGTTCTTGGCCATCGAGAAACAGCTGGCCGCCTCCGACGTGTTCATCATCAACAAGATCGACCTGGTGTCTCCGGAGACCATTGAACAGATCAAAGAGATCGTGCGCGACTTCAACCCGGAGCCTCGCTTCTACGAAACCGTCTACGCCGACGTGTCCTTTGACGGGCTCTTCCGGGAGGGCGGCCTGCGTGGGCTGTCGGGAGCGGTGGGTCCCCCCTCGGACCTATCGAATGCGGATGTCGAGCGCGAAGAGGGCCGGACGCCGTCCCCCTTGACGGCGGCCGAACTCGAAGCCTACATCGACGACCTTCTGGACGACGAGACCGCCGAAGTGACGCCGCCCGACCGTCTGCTTTCCCTGGTGGTGCATCGGCCGGAGGATACTGAGGACGAACTGCGGGCATGGCTGGCCGGACTCCCCGAACGAGTGGTGCGCGGGAAAGGCCTCGTGCGTCTTGAGAACCGGTTGTGGTTGTTCAGCCTCGTGAATGGGAACTGGATATTGGAGCCTTACGCCGGCGCGACCCCGCCTGAAGAGGTGGTCGATCGGTTGGTGTTCATATCGAGGCCCGAGCAGATCAAGGAAATAGCGGAAAGGGAGACACGGAATGGCTCAGATTCCTGAGAACGTCAAGGAGTTGTTGCGGGGCGGCCACAACGTTTGGGTGGCGACGATCGGAGAAGATGGCTGGCCGAACGTGGCCATCAAAGGGAGCGGAGCGCTGCTCGACGACGAGCACATCTACTTCGCAGACCTCTTCTCCAAGAAGACCCGGGACAACCTCCTCCACAACAGTCGCGTCGCCGTGGGGATCTTCTCGCCGGACAAGAAAGTGGCCGTGCAATTGAAGGGCGTGGCCGACATGATCCAGACGGGGGAGCTCTTCGACAAGGTGACCAAGCAGATGGAAGCCCTGCAGGCGGGCCTGCCGCCGGTGGCGTACGTGGTGCGCATCCTGGTGGACTCGGTGTGGGACATGAGCGCCGGGCCGAAGGCCGGCGACAAGATCGGCTGAGACGGAGTCGGGGGAGACGAAGCTGATTGAGGACGCATCAGCCGGGCCCGCGTTCCATAAGGGGGCTCTCATGAAGTCCTTATCGCCCTCTTAGCAAGCGACGGGATACTGGAAGGTATGAATACACGTTTGACATCCGTGCTCCTGCCTGCCGTCCTGCTCCTCGCGGCCATAGCTCTCGCCCTGTGGGTCGTATCCCAGCTCACCGGCGGCGAAGCGGCAGCCGAGAGGCTGTCGCCTATCCTGGTGGGGGTGTCCCAACCGAGCGAGGCGCCAGGGTCGGCACCGGGGGTCGGAGCGGTCTCGGGCGGCTCGGCATCAGACCCTGTGACTACGGACACCCTTTCGGGTGACGCCGCGGGGGGCACCGGTCTAGGGACCTCGTCCACGACCACGCGCACGACGGCGCAGTCATCAGGTGCCACCACGACCATGGCGACCTCTCCAAGAACCACCGACTCATCGGTCATGATGGCTTCTCCCGGGGCGACCACCCGCACCACCACTGCGCGGATGATCGTTGCTGACCCGGTGCGGGAACATGCGTGGGATCATGGCGATCAGAGCATGCCCGGCGGTATGACCTCAAGCACGTCAGGCACGATGGGTCACTGATGCGCGTGCTGGTGGTGGAAGACGAGCCCCGGGTCGCCTCTTTCATCGCCAAAGGACTGCAAGGGGCGGGGTTTTCCGCCGAGGTGGTCGGGACTGGTTCGGAGGCGGTAAGGCGGACTCTCGAGGGAGCGGCCGACATCGTCCTCCTCGACGTCGGGCTGCCCGACATCGATGGCTTCAGCGCTCTGGCCGAGATACGCACCGTGGACCAGTCGACGCCGGTGATCATGCTCACGGCGCGGGGCGACGTCGGCTCTCGGGTGCGTGGGCTCGAACTCGGCGCTGACGACTATCTGCCCAAACCTTTCGATTTCGACGAGTTGCTTGCGCGCATCCGTGCGCGTCTCCGCCAACCGCGGCAGGCGGAAGCGTCGGTTCTGCAGTCCGGTGATCTCGAACTTGACCTGCGAACTCGGAAGGCGCGGCGCGGCGACCTCACGGTGGATCTCACCACTCGCGAGTTCTCGTTCCTGGAGTACCTCCTGCGTCACGAAGGTCAGGTGCTCACTCGCACCCAGATCCTGAACGGAGTGTGGGGATACGATTTCGATCCCGGCAGCAACGTCGTGGACGTCTACGTCGGCTACCTGCGCTCGAAGCTCGACGCGAATTGTGAAGGATCGATCATCGAGACCGTCAGGGGTGGTGGGTACCGCCTGCGCGGGACGGGCGCCGCAGGCACTTGAGGCTGCGGCTCACGCTGTGGTTCGTGGCTGGGGTGGCGCTGCTGGCCATCGCCGGGGTGGCCGTCACCCATACCTTGCTTGCCCGTCAACTCCAGGCGCAAGTGGACGAGGAACTCGCCCAGCAGCTCAGCCTGTACGGTCATGCGGTGGCTGCGGCGGATGGCGCCGAGTCTCTCCTCGAACTGACACGTCAGTATCTCTCCGGTCCTGGAGCAGACAACCTCCGCCGCAACGGGGTGATCCTGACGCTGCACACGACGGATGGGGTCGTGGTGTCCAGTACCGGGGACGTCGCCCTCGAATCGCTGCCGGAGAGCCGGGGCCTGCTCACTTCGGGCGAACGCGTCTTGGTAACCGCGGCGTCGCCGGCGGGGCCCTACCGCCTGGCGGGCACCCCGGTGCTCGTGGGCACAACCGTGGGCACAACGCGTATCGCCTCAGTCGAGGTGGGAGCTTCTCTCGCACGCCTCCGGTCGACGCTCCAGAGTGTCTTGATTCTCCTGGCCCTGGGTGCGACAGCCGGTACACTCGCCGTGGGTTACGGCTCCTGGGTACTCGTCGGCAGAGCCCTCGATCCGGTGCGGCGCATCACCCGCACGGCGTCCGCAATCTCGCACGAAGACCTCACCAAGCGCATCGGGCACTCCGGTCCGTACGACGAGATCGGTGAGTTAGCCGGTACCATGGACGCCATGCTTGATCGGCTCCAGGAAGCCTTCGAAGCCCAGGAGCGCTTCATCACCGACGTCTCGCACGAACTCCGGACGCCTTTGACCATCGCCAAGGGCCACATCCAGGTGCTCGATCGCGAAGAGACCTTCGATGCGGAGTCGGTCAGACGGGGCCATCGTGTCGTCGTGGAGGAACTCGATCGCATGAACCGTTTGGTGGGTGACCTGCTCACCCTGGCTCGCGCCATCCGGACCGACTTCTTGCGTCTGGAACCCGTCTCCCCGGACACGCTGCTGCGCATGCTGCTCGAGCAAGGACCTCACCTTGCGGACAGGCAATGGCGCATCGACGAGCTGCCCGGCGGGGTGGTGACGGCCGATCAGGACCGCATGATCCAGATCTTCCTCAACCTCATGCACAATGCAGTGGCGCACACTCAGTCGGGAGACGTGATCGCACTCGGAGGGGCGTGGGACTCTGCCCGCGCGAGGGCGGACGCCCGTCCCGCCGTCGGGCTGGACCCGGGAGCGGCCCGCAGGGAGCTCCGACTCTGGGTGCGGGATGAGGGAACCGGGATGCCGGAGGAGGTTCGCGAACACTTGTTCGAGCCGTTCTATCGAGGCCCGGACAGCCGCACGGAAGCTGCGGCCGATCCGTCTCTTCGGCCCTCCGCCGACCACGCCGTCTCCCCGGTGGAAGCCCCAGCATCGGGTGGGGTCTCAGACTCCGCCGGCGCGCCGACCTCCGATGACGCTCTCGGACAGCATCTGGGCCTGGGTTTGGCGATCGTGGCGGCCCTGGTGCGCGCGCACGAGGGCCGCATCGAGGTACGGAGCGCGCTGGGGAAGGGCTCCTGTTTCATCGTGCATCTGCCCGGCTGACGGCGCCGCCCGCTTTCCCGCCCGGCGCGCAGCCTTCAGCGCGGTCGGCAGCGATCTTTGGTCAGTCTAAGGGCATTCTCATCGTCTTCTTACACGGGCTTCATGCCGGCCCCGTAGAGTGAGGACGGTAAGCATACGAAGCAGTGGCAAACGCGGGCCCATCGGTCTGCAGGTACATGAGGAGGAACAGTATGAGATTCGCAGGCAGGACGACACTGAGCGTGGTCGCAGCGACCACCGCGCTGACTCTGGCGTTGGGTGGGGCGGCTATCGCTTCGCCCATGGGCACAGGTGGAGCCACGATGGGCACCACCACGATGACGGGCACGACCGCCACGATGGGTACCGCGGCGCCAATGGGCACCACAGCGCCGATGGACGCCACCGGACCGGCGGACACGCCCGGGATGATGGACACCGCTGGGACGATGAACGGTGCTCCGGCTACCGCGCAACACGTCGAGACTCACGTGGGAAGCGGTTCGATGGAGCCCGGCCACATGTTCAGCGACATAGCAGAGGGTGACTGGTACGCGAACGACGCGAAGCAGATGGCCGACCGCGGCTTCATGGGTGGCTTCGCCGACGGTACCTTCGGCGGTTACCAGCACATCACCCGCGGACAGTTCGCCGGCGTCATGGCCCGCATGATGGGCGTGGAACCCGCTGAGGGCAGCTCTTTCTCCGACACCCAAGGATTCTGGGGCGCGCCCGCCATCGAGTCCCTGGCGAAGCACGGGATCATCGCCGGTTACGCCAACGGTGCCTTCGGTCCTTACGACGACGTCACCCGCGCCCAGATGGCAACGATCATGGATCGGGCATGGCAGTGGATGGAGGAGAACGGCACGGGTACCGGCATGGGTTACGGTATGAGTGACGCGGAAATGGCGCAGCTGCGCGAGGAGATGCACCTACTCCTGCACGACGTGACGGACACCTGGGCTGAAGACCACATCGCCCACATGTTCCAGCTGGGCGTGGTTCGGGGCGACCTGAGTGGCATGTTCCACCCGGATACCACCGCTACCCGTGCGCAGGCCACCGCGATGATGTGGCGTTGGTACGAGGCGCTACAATAGTAGGGTTTCCCGAGGCGGCCGCGCCGCGGTGGGAACAGCGAGACGTCCGCTGATTTGACGGGACGGCTCGGCGAGTGAAGAAGATGAGTACTAAGAACGGGGCGCCGATATCGGCGCCCCGTCTTTACGTCCCGAGAAGGTTCCGTGAGTTGCGGATGCTTCTGCCCGTCACGAGCCCGCGCGCCATTCGAAGAGCTTGACTCTGCCGTCATCGCCCACGAAGGCGATGTGGTTTGCGGACGCCGCCAAAGGTGCCGCCACGAGCGGATGGGCCTCCAGGCGCGCCAGAACCTGCTCGCTGTCGTCGTCAAAGCGCCGTGCAACGATCTCGCGGTAGGTTTGTCTCCGGACTCCCCGCCGGTACACGACGAAGTCCTCCGATGAGGCGGCCCAGTCGCCACGAGGATCGATCGTCCATGTCTTCTTATCGGTGACGTCGTAGGCCTCCAGCGCCTCACCGAAGTAGGTGACGATGGTGCCGGCGACAGAAGGTCGTCCCCCGGTCTGGGATAGCTGAGTGGTCTCGCCGGCGGTGATGTCCGTCAAGTAGACTCCTGAGCCGAGTTCGTCGGCCCCCTTGTGCTGCTCCCACGCCAGCAGCGAGCCGTCGAAACTGTACGCCCACGCCGCGCCGGCGCCGAGCACGTACGCTCGGGGTTCGTCCGTGAGCAGGGTCGGCTCTCCCTGAGGGGATCCGTCATCGCCCACGGTGACGCGGTAGATGGATTGCACCCAGTACGCGGCGTGGGCGTCGCCGTTCTCGGGTTGGGGGCGGACCCACGTGAGAGAGTCGCCGCTCAGTTGCGGGTAGTACGGTGAACGATCGGAGTCGACCACCTTGACGCGGGGTCCGTCGGGCAGACGCATTGCGTAGATCACCTGGTCGATGAAGACATTCGTGGTCTCTTCGTGCGAACCCTCCCACCAGGCGACCAAAGTGCCGTCGATCGTCGGCGTCCCCGAATGGGCCGAGGTCGGCAGCTTTATCGGTTGGCCTACCTCGCCCTCCCCGATCATGCTTGCGTAGAGCCCGTCGTCGCCGGTGTTCACCACCAAGGCTTCGTCCGAGACGGCGACGGCGTCCGCCGGTGCCGTCAGGTCGGGAGTCGGCAGCTCGACCCACTGCCCTGTTGAGGACGTGGGCGCGCTCGTCGAGGTTGGACCTCCGGGCTCCGAGGTCCCGGTCGTCGAGGGACTCGTGGTCGTGGGGACCAAGTCCGTGCTGACGCTGGGTGTTGGCGACCCGTCCGTCTCTGTGCGGACCGGGATGAGCAAGGCCACCACCGCGACAACCGCCACGACGAAGAAAGCGATGACGCCCAGAATGATCCAGAGAAGTATCCGACTGTTCCGAGGCCGAGTCTCGGGAGGGGGAGGCCCGTCGGCCGACGCTCCGGCGTCCGGCGGAATGGGACCCAGCCCCCCAGGTGTGCCGTCCATCGATCACAAACCTCCTGGAGCCCGGTTCTGTGGTCGAGCCGCCTTCGGCCCGGCCGGGATTGTACCATCGGCGCCGGAACGCGTCGGCTCACCGAGTCGGGCTGCTCGTGGGGCCGTACCCGCCAAGAGTGTGGGCCAGCGCGCGGTCCTGGTGGGCGGAGGGTCTGGCGCGGGTCTGGTATAATGGGCGTATGTGCATAATCCCTCGTCTCCACCTCCCTGCGGCTCAACGTCCCGGCACTCCGACACGCGAGGTCTCACGTCGTGCGACCGCGTAAGTGGCGGTGCGTCGAAGGCCCTGCCTTCGAGCGGATGTTCAAGCCCGCGGGCTCGCTGGCGCGGGGACTCGAACGGGTCTCGCTCACCTTGGACGGTCTGGAGGTCCTGCGGCTCGTTGATCTGCAAGGGCTCTCGCAGGAGCAAACGGCGCAGCGATTGGGAGTGTCGCGTTCGACGGTGAGTCGCCTGGCGGCCGGAGCGCGGCGGACGGTTGCCGACGCTCTGGTGAACGGCAAGGTCCTCATGATCGGAGGCGGCCCGGTAGCGGTGGCGGAGCGATCCCCGGATAGCACAGCAGCGCGTGGCGAAAGAACGGATGAAGGAGAGACGATGGTCATCGCAGTCCCGTACGCAGATGGTCAGGTGAACGCCCATTTCGGGCAGACCCAGGCCTTTCTCATCGCCGAAGCAGAGGACGGCGCATTGAAGGAGAGCACGGTGTATGCAGTCAACGGATTGGAACACAACCACAGTGGGCTCGCCGGTTTCTTAGCCTCCCGCAGCGTCGATGTGATACTCGCCGGTGGCATGGGGGCGCCCATGCAGCAAGCGTTGAGCAGCGCGGGTTTCGACCTCTATTGCGGTGTGTCCGGACCGGCGGCTGCAGCGGTGGAGGCGTTTCTCGGTGGCGAGATCGTCCAGTCCGAGGCTACGTGCGGGCATCATCACGGTGCCGCTGACGACGCGGGTGGATGCTCCCACTAACCCGCGCGCGCCGAGTCCATCCAGAAACTCTGTCGCGGCCGGGCCCGATCACCATGGCCCGGCCGCTTACGTGAATACTTCGTCTCGCTGCACGGAATCCTTGTCCAGCCCGAAAGCCTTGTGCAGCGCGGCCACGGCGCGCTCGACGTGCTGTTGACGGATCACGCAGGACACCTTGATGGAGCTCGTGGAGATCATCTCGATGTTGATGCTGTTCTCGGCCAGCACCTCGAACATGCGGGCGGCCACGCCGGGGTGGCTTTTCATACCGGCGCCGACGATAGAGACTTTAGCCATGTTCGCGTCTGCCTCCAGGGCGTCGAACCCGAACTCGGGCTGAAGCTCGCCGAGCAACGAGCGGACGATGGCGATGTCGTCCTCTCCAACGGTGAAAGAGATGTCTGTGGTGCCGCCTTCGCTGACGTTCTGGATGATCATGTCCACGTTGACGTTGGTCTTCGCCAGAGCCGTGAACACCCGGGCCGCCACGCCGGGCCGGTCGGGGACGCGGTGCAGCGTGACCTTCGCGTCTTCGAGGGCGTAGGTCACGCCCGAGACGATGGCTTGTTCCATGTCCTCCTCTTCCTGGATGATCCACGTGCCCTCGTCGTTGGTGAAGCTGGAGCGTACGTGGAGCGCGACGCCGTAACGCCGCGCGAACTCGACACTGCGCAGCATCAGGACTTTTGCGCCCGAAGCCGCCATCTCCAGCATCTCCTCGTAGGAGACACTGCGCAACTTGCGGGCGAGGGGCACGATTCGCGGGTCGGCGGTGTAAACGCCGTCGACGTCGGTGTAGATCTCGCAGACCTTGGCGCCCAGTGCGGCGGCCAAGGCCACCGCCGTCGTGTCCGAACCGCCTCTGCCCAACGTGGTGACGTCCTGCGTCGCCGTGGAGACGCCCTGGAACCCCGCTACGAGCACGACTTGCCCCTGGTCGAGCGCTTTCTGCACTCGGTTGGGCCGGATATCGAGGATCTTGGCCCGAGTGTGCACCGAGTCGGTGACGATGCCGGCCTGCGAACCTGTGAGTGAGATGGCCTCGAATCCCAGATCGTGAATGGCCATGGCCACCAGAGCCGCCGAGATGCGCTCTCCGGCTGAGAGGAGCATATCCATCTCGCGTTCCGGGGGCGACACGGAGATCTCCCGTGCCAACGAGATCAATTCATCGGTTGTGTCTCCACGAGCTGAGACCACAGCCACCACCGGACTTCCCGCCCGACGGGCGTCGACGATCCGCTGGGCGACCCGTTTCATACAGGCGACGTCGGCCACCGATGTTCCGCCGAACTTCATGACAACGGTCTCGGTGCGTTCCTGGACGGTCGGATGCGCCTCCATGACGGCCACCGGTTGTCCGGTGACTTCGACTGCGACGGGTACAGTGGAGCGGTCAGATTCGTGTGATGCAGACAAAGGGGTCAACTCTCTCATCTACGAGGACGATACAGTAAGTTGGGATGCAGCATTCTACCCGACGACAGGGGCGTTTTGAAAGACACAGGGACGCCAAGCCCAGAGTTCGAACTCCCCGGCGAGTTCGCGGACGCGCTCGCCCGATCCGACGAGGCCCGTATCAACGGAGCCATGGACTTCTTCTGGACCGGTCTCGCACCGTTTACTTTCCTGGTGGTCTGCGGGCTGTCGCTTCTAGCGCTCGTGTTGAACGTATACCTGCTTGACGCCGGCCTGTCCGATGCCTTCGTGGTGTCGGGCTCGCTCCTGGGCGCCGGCTTCGTGATCTTGCTGCCCCTCGAGTACCATCTGGTGCGCGCACGGATCCTAAGGCCCATCGAGCGGCTCGAGTTCGAGTTGCTCGGGAAGCTGCCTTGGCGCCCCGAACGGGATGTCCTGCTCGGCTCGCTCCGCCGTTCCGTGGGTGAGGTGAGGCGTGCACTGCGCTCCATGGACAGCGACCTGCGGCTCGAACGAGAACGCGGCCACGACCTGCAGACGCAGTTGCACGATCGCGCGGCGGCCGATGCCTTCGCCGATCAAGTGGCGGAGGGGATGCGGGATGCCGGGTCGGTGGATCAGTTCGCCGCCGAGGCCGCGAGACTGGTTAACAGCATCTGGCCCTCAGACGACCTCTTACTTCTGTATCGGGAGGAAGGCAGGGACGAACTCGACATCGTGGCCTGGGAGCACGCGGGAGTACCCGTGGATCTTGATCTTTTCAATGGAGAGTTGCCCAGCTATCGCTGGGCGTCGCTGCCTGTTCCGGTGAAAGAAGCCCTGCGTCGGGGGTTCTACTCCGAGATGGGTCTGCCCTTCAGTCAGGATTCCTCCTTCCCCCAGGCCAAGAGCTTCGTGGCTATGTCGCTCGAGCATCGTGCCCGAGGCGCCGGCGTGATACTGGCTTCCACCGCCCAGGCCGACCCCCCGAGCGCGGAACCCCTGAGGCGGTCGCGGCCGCTGTTCAGCGTGGGATTCGGGCGGGCCATGTACGCCCAAGAGTTGTCTGAGGCTGCGATCCGGGATGCTATGACCGGAGCCTTCACCTACGACCATTTTTTGGCCATAGTGCGTCACGAGGTGGCCCGCGCCACCCGCTACACCCGCTCTGTGGCGTGCGCCTTGATCGATGTGGACGGCCTTCGAAGGGTGAACAGCGAACACGGCTCCGTGGTCGGAGACCGGGTGATCACCGAGGTGGCACAGGTCGTGGGCGGGGCCATCCGATCCTCGGACAGTCTGGCCCGCGTAAGCGGCGGGCGTCTGGCGCTGCTCCTGCCCGAGACCAACGAGGAAGCGTCGGAAGTCGTGGCGGAACGCGTGCGGCGCCGAGTGCAGGAGCACCCCTTCATCGTGGCGAGGAGCCGGGTGGAGCGGATCACGGTGAGCGTGGGCGTCGCCGTGCACCCGCCGCTCGGGGTCACGGCCATGTCTCTGGTGGACGCGGCCGAACGGGCTCTGACGGAAGCCAAGCGTGACGGACGCAACCGTGTGGTCGTGGCCCGCGGTGAGAAGTCCGCAGTCGCCACCCTGGAGTCTCGCCAAACCGCCTGAGTCTGAAGGGGTCTGAGGGGGCGGAGCGGCGGCACGGGCCCGCCGCCGCGGGTTAGCCCAGGGCGATGCTCACGAGTGTGGCTCGGAACCGGCTGCGAAGGCGTGCGCGTGCGCGGCGAACAGCCGAGCCAAGCCGGCGGCGCGTTCGGCGTTGACGGCGGCGACTTCGTGCCCCTGGCGCAACAGTTCCCGGGCGTCGATAGCCGATTCGCCGGCCAGAGGAGACTGCTCGACCCAGCGTGGCAACCACTCCATCGTGATCTCCAAGTGGAACTGGAATCCGTAGGCCCAGCGTCCCCAGCGGAAGGCGGCCAAGGGGTAGCTGTCGCTCGCAGCGAGCAGCACCGCGCCGGCCGGGAGGTCATGGGTGTCTCGATGCCAGAAGAGCACGGGCGCAGAATCGTCGTAGAGTGCGGAGGCGGGGTCCGCGCGCCCGGCTTCCGTGAGGCAGACAGGATAGAAACCCACCTCTGGGGGGAGTCCCCGCTCGGATCCTGGGAACACCCGGCTGCCCAGCGCGTGGCTGAGGAGTTGGGAGCCGAGGCACACACCCAAGATCGGGGCGCCCCGGCGGAGCGCGTCTTCGAGCAGACACAAGGAATCGTGTAGGAGGGGGGAGCTACCGATGTCGCAGACGCCCATGGGGCCACCAAGGGCCACCACGCCGTCGTAGTCGCCGGAAGACACGAGGGCGCTCACCAATTCGCGCGCGCGTTCCGGCTCCCGGTAGCCGCGGACGATGGTGAGTCCGGTTTCACGGGCCAAGGTGGGCTCCAACGCGCCCAGGGGGACGCGTTCGTGATGCTGGAGGGCGACGATGCGAGGCCGCCGGGGCACGTGCGCCCCGGCGGCGGTCACACCATGCTCAGGCGTCGCCACCGGCGGAGAGCGAGACCAAGCTCTTGAGGTGCTCCCACTCCTTGTCGATGTACGCCTGGGCCTCGTCGATGATGTAGGCAAACTGTGGCTTGAACAGGTGCTTGAAGCGTCCTTGCTTCTCCATCCAATCGCGCACCGGGATCTTGCGGTCCTTCGGGTCATAGTTCAGCTTGTATTTCCCGTCGATGACCTCGTAGAGAGGCCAGAAGCACGACTGCACCATCATCTTGGCCAGCATGATGCCCTCTTCGTCGGCCGAGCGCCAGCCACGCGGACAGGGCGACAGCACGTTGAGGAAGGCGGGGCCCGGGGTGTCGAAGGCCGTCTCGGCCTTGGCGATGAGGTCGCGGAAGTTGTGCGGCGAGGCCTGCGCCACGTAGGGGATGTCGTGGGCCACGGCGATGGCGGTGAGGTTCTTGCGCTGCTGGGTCTTACCCGGGCGCACCTTGCCATCGGGGCTGGTGGTGGTCCAAGCGCCGTACGGCGTGGCCGCCGAGCGCTGGAAACCGGTGTTCATGTAGGCGCCGTTGTCGTAACAGAGGATCACGATGTCGTGGCCCCGTTCGAGCGCGCCCGACAGGGCCTGTAGGCCGATGTCGTAGGAGCCGCCGTCGCCCGCCACCGAGAGGAACTTATACGGCTTGTCGGACTGCACCTTGCCTTGACGGAGCAGGCTCTTGTAGGCCGCCTC
>JBBRDB010000024.1:0-21750 GCA_038204345.1 Thermoleophilia bacterium
TGATCGCCGCCTTGGTGCACGAACCCGATCTCCTGGTGGTCGACGAGCCGTTCGCCGGGCTCGATCCGGTGAACACCCGGCTCATCTAGGAGATAATCGAGGAGCAGGCGGCGTCGGGCTGCGCAGTAATCATGAGCACCCACCAGATGTACCAGGTGGAGGCGCTCTGCGCCCGGATAGCCCTCATCAACAGAGGCCGCACCGTGCTCTACGGGGGCGTCCAGGACATCAAGCGGGACTTCTCCGGCAACGCCCTCTCCATCCGGGGGCAGGGCGACTTCGAGAACCTTCCCGGAGTACTGGAGACCCGACGGCTGGACGGCACGTGGCGGCTGACCCTCGAGACCGGGGCCAAGCCGCAGCAGGTTCTGCGTGGGCTGGTAGAGCGCGACGTGAGCATCGAGTCCTTCGAGGTGGCTGAGCCGTCGCTCGATGACATCTTCGTGGCCGTCGTGCAGGAGCAGGCCGGGGCCGCGGCTGGGGCGACGGATGCGGCGACACCTACGGCATCGGAGGAGGCGGTAGACGCCGCGGCGGGCGCCGTGGCGGGCGCGCCCCCTCGCGAAGGTGCCGACTCGCATGAATAAGCTGTGGCTGGTAGCCCGCCACGAGTACCTCCGCACCGCGCGGCGGCGCTCCTTCTTGCTGGGAATGATCGCGATGCCCGCCTTCATCGGGGCGATCGTCTTGGCCGGGGTACTGGTCTCAGGCTCCCTTGACTCGCTCGACTCTCTCGGCTACGTCGACAGCGGCGGGGTTTTGACGCCCCCCGTGACCCAGTCCGACGAACCCCTGCCTCGGCGATTCGCCGACGAAGACGCAGCACGAAACGCGCTCGAAGGGGACGAGATCAAAGCCTACTACGTCGTCTCGCGCGACTACCTGGCCACCAGGGAGGTCGTCGTCACGTTCCTCCAAGACCCCCCGGGCGAATCGCTGCAGAGCGACTTCGACGGTTTCATCCGCGACTCGATCACCTCGGACCTGCCCGAGGCGGCCCGCACTCGGCTGCGTGACGGCTTCGACGTGACCCTGCGGACCCCAGGCGGCAGGTCCGTGGACGCATCCGGCTTCTTCGTGAACCTGATCATCCCCGGCCTGGTGGCAGCCTCGTTCATGTTCGCCGTGCTCACCACGGGAGGCTACTTGTTGCAGGCCGTGTCCGACGAACGCGAGAACCGCACGGTAGAAGTGCTCACCACCTCGTTGAGCCCGGAGCAGCTGATCGTGGGCAAATCCATAGGGCTGGTCGCGGCCGCACTGACACAATTGGCAATGTGGAGCCTATCCGCCGCAGTCGCCCTGACCGTCGCTGCCCGCTACGTGGAAGTCCTGGCCCGCCTGACACCACCTGTGAGCCTGATCCTGTTGGCTGTGGCCTTCTTCCTCCCGTCCTTCGCCCTCGTCTCCGCCGTGATGACTCTGGTAGGCTCGGTCATCAGCGACAACCGCCAGGGTCAACAGCTCTCAGCCATTCTAAATATGTTCTTTGTTCTCCCTCTTTTCTTCGTGAGCATGATGCTCGAGTCGCCCAACGGGATCCTGGCGGTGGCCTTGACCCTCTTCCCCACGACCTCGATGGTCACGGTGGCGTTGCGCTGGGGTGTCACCGACATCCCCCCGTGGCAGCTCGCCGTGGCCTTCGCGCTGGTGTGCGCCTCCGCCGCACTCGCCGTGTGGGCCGCCCCCCGGGTGTTCCGCATGGGCATGTTGCGCTACGGCCAGGGCCTGGGGCTGCGTCACATGATCGCCGGTCTGAGGACGGGAGGGCGGTGATGGCAGCTCAGAGGGGGCAGATACCCCGCAGCCTGCTCGTCGCCAGATACGAGCTCGTGAGCACGCTGAAGCGACGCTCTTTCTGGGTGATGGCCCTGCTGTTCCCGGCGGTGATCATCGTCTTCAGTTTGATGAGCCAGGCCGTGGCATACAAGCCCACCGACCAGGGCCTCGACGGCCCCCAGGGCCCTTCGTTGGGCTACGTGGACGAGGCGGGTCTGATACGAACCATGCCCACGGACGTCGACCAGGCGTTCGTGCGGCCCTTCCTTGACGAGGCGACGGCGGCACAAGCCTTGGCCGCCGGAGATATCGCCCGCTACTACGTGATTCCGCCGAATGCGGTCGAGACCGGCGACCTCGTGCGCGTCGAGCCGGAGTTCCGGCCGATGAGCGGCTTCGATACGGATCCGCTGATCAGATACGTCATCGCCGCCAACCTCCTGGGTGACCGGGATAAGGCACTCGTCTATCAGGACCCCACTCCCAACCCGCACATGGTGTCCCTTGCGCCCTCCACGCCCGCATCGGCCGACGGACCCGTGGGACCTCCCAACCCGTTGGTTGTTTTCGCGGTCGTGTTCATCCTCTTCTTCATTATCACGACGACCGGCGGCTTCATGTTGCAGAGCGTATCCCGGGAGAAGGAGAACCGCACGGCCGAGATACTGCTGCTGAGCATCTCTCCGCGCCAGGTCATGTTCGGCAAGCTGTTGGGCCTGACCGCGGTGGCCCTCGTGGAGATGGGGTTCTGGGCGGGTGCGGTGACCCTCGCCCTGGATCAAGCGCGCGATACCTTCAGCATGGCCAGGCCCCAGGGCCTTCCGATGACGACCTGGGTGGTGGGCATACTCTTTTTCCTGATGGGCTTCGTGCTGTACTCGTCGGCGCTCGGAGCACTGGGCGCGCTCGCGCCGACCTCCCGCGAGGCCGGTCAGTTCACGATGGTGATCCTGCTCCCACTCTTCGCGCCAATGTTCCTGAACGGGGTGATAATGATGGCGCCGAATAGCGCCGTGGCGGTGGGTCTGAGCATATTCCCACTCACCTCTCCCGTCGCCATGGCGGCCCGATTGGTCATCGTTAACGTACCGGCTTGGCAGATCCTCGTAGGTCTCGGCGGGCTGGCGGCAGCCACCTACCTCTTCGTCGCCCTCTCAGCCCGTTTCTTCCGGGCCGATACGCTGCTCTCGGGGGCCGCGCTCAGCTTGGCACGGGTGGGAGAGGGTCTGAGGCTAAGGGGTGGCGGTAGCCGGACCTCGTAGGTCGACGGCGCCCCTGGGCCCACGTGCGCATGGGGCGCCCGTGAGTCGGCGCGCGCGGGTGGGCGCGCCCGTGAGTCGGCGGGCGCGGGCGGGCGCCACGCCTCAGACGTTGTGGACCACCAGCCCGTCGCGCGGCACATCCAAGATCCGGCAAAGCGGCAGGCACTTACCTAGAAGCAGGAAGGTGATTCTGCCCTGCAGGTCGGCCTCCTCGTCGAGGAGCTCGAAGTTGCCACCCCCTTTGGATACCACCAGGTCGGCCTCATCAACCAACCTCCTCACCTCCGGAGACAGCTGGGCGAGCTTGGTGCCCGGCACGGCCTCCGCCATGCCGTTACCGACCACGTGCGCGACCTCGCCCAGGCCGACGGCGAGCGCGTCGGCGACAGTTGCGTCGTTCAGCACAGGAAGCCCTCGGGCGACCACCGTCACCTCGGGCGAAGCATCGTCGAACAGCGGACCCCACGGGTCGCGGCCGCCGACGACCTCCAACAGCAACCGGTCGAAGACGATCTCGCCGCAGTTGTCCAGGAAGTAGACCACTCTGTGCGCGCGCCGCAGGCGCTCGCGGAACTGCTCCACCTGCTCGGTGTCCACCCATCGGTCGGAGAGACGCTGAAGGAGCGCGTCTGCCGGAGTCTCGTCCACACCGACCATGACGTCGAGGACGTTTCCCGCGGCGGCCAGCTTGACGGCCTCGAGGAACGGGTCAGACGACGCTGCCACCAACTCCCTGGCCGCCGGCAGAAGACCAAGGGCGAGTGAGTTCTGTCGATCCTTCACCTCGCGCATCGGGTCGGCGTCGCCGGTCACGCGCACGAGTTCACGCCAGATCACACCGATGGTCTCCGGCGCCCGGGGATGCGACGCAGCCTTGGACTCCTCGTTGTACACGCGCATCACCGTGTCCATCAGTTCCGCGACGCGTTCCTCATCCTGCACAACGGAACGGATCGTGTCGAGGTTCATGCGGAGGATACAGGGAGTGCAGTCAGGCCAGGCGCGCATGGCTGACTAAAGCGCCAGTTCCATGATGGTCGCCACCAAATCGTCGAACGAGAGTCCCGCCGCCTCGGCGGCCATGGGCAGCGTGGAGGTCTCTGTCAGGCCCGGGATGGTGTTCAACTCGAGCACCCAGGGCGTCTGCTGCTCGTCGAGGATGATGTCCACCCGGCCGAAGCCGCGACAGCCCAGCGCTCGGTACGTGGCCAGAGCCACCCGCCGCACCTCATCGGACACGGCATCGTCGAGTTCCGCCGGCACCACGAAGTCGGTCTCCCCGGCCGTGTAGCGGGAGTCGAAGTCGTAGAAAGCGTGACCTGAGCGGGGCGTCGCCTCCACGATGGGGAGCACCGAGGGTGCACCGTCCAGTTCGAGGATGCTCACCGCGAGTTCCCGCCCGGCCACGAACTTTTCCAGGAGCACTTTGCGGCCGAAGGAGAGGGCCGAGACCATGGCCCGTGGTAGATCGCGCGCCTCGCCCGCGAAGTTGATGCCGAAGGCGGAGCCCTGGGCGGCGGGCTTGACCACCACGGGCAGACCGAGGTCCTCAGCGATGATGTCAAGCGTGTCCTTGGCCCCCATCTCGCGGAAGGCGGCGTCGTTGAACGCGTAGAAGGGTGGCGTGGGGATGCCGTCGG
The DNA here is from genome assembly GCA_038204345.1 of Thermoleophilia bacterium. Classification (GTDB taxonomy): domain Bacteria; phylum Actinomycetota; class Thermoleophilia; order RBG-16-64-13; family RBG-16-64-13; genus JAHJSA01. The sequence goes on from JBBRDB010000024.1 coordinate 4,682, forward strand.
CTTCAAGTATGTGCTTGGTGAGCACCTTATCCATGGCACGGATACTGCTGAGTACGCCGGAACCCGTGTAGGGGATGCGGAGGATCTCGAGCAGTTCCTGAACCGTGCCGTCTTCGCCGCCCTTCCCGTGCATCGCGATGAAGGCCCCCTCCGGCCGCAACTCCACGAGCTTCCGCACGAGCGACTCGTCGACGTCGATGGGGGTGACCCGGTAACCCTTGGCTTCCAAAGCACGGATGACCCTATGCCCGGTGCTCAACGAGATATCTCGCTCCAAGGAGCGCCCCCCGTACAAGACGCACACGTGTCTGGCACTCACAGTCGAACCTCCCCGGCTCGCTCGTTCGGTCTACAAACCCAAGGCACGATACAGCTCGATCTGGTCGCTTATGACGCTGCCCAGACGGCGGACACCCTCCACCAGCCGCTCCTCGGGCACCGCGCTGAACGACAGCCGCATGGAGTCCACGCCTTGGCCATCCTGGTAGAAGGCGTCACCTCGGACGTAGGCCACGTTCTCCCCGATGGCCTTGGCCAGCATGTCGCCCGTATGGATACCCGGCACCGTGGCCCAGACGAAGAACCCGCCCTCGGGAACGGTCCACGACGCGTCGTCGGGGAACTCCTCGGAGAGCGCCTGCACCATGGCGTCACGGCGCGACCGGTAGATGTCGCACAGGCGCGCGACGTAGTCGCGCCAGGCGCCGCTCGCCACGAAACCGTGCACGAACAACTGGTTGAGTGGGCTCGAACAGAGATCGGTCGCCTGCTTGCCGAACACCATCTTCTGATAGATGGCATTCGGTGCGACCACCCAGCCGGTTCGGATGCCGGGCGAGATGATCTTGGAGAACGAGCCTAGGTACACCACGTTGCCGCGGCCCTCGTCCAGTGTCAGTAACGTGGGCAGCGGGTCACCCTCGTAGCGCAGGAGCCCGTAGGGGTTGTCCTCCACCACCAGGAGGTCGCGCTCGGCGGCCACTTCCACCAGGCGCCGCCGGCGCTCGAGCGTAAGCGTAGTGCCACCGGGATTACTGAAGTTGGGAACGGCGTACAGGAACTTGGCGCGCCGGCCCTCGACCGCGAGTCGGTCGAGCATCGCCTCCAGCTCCTCGATCACCAGGCCGTCGGAATCCATGTGCACATGGCGTACGTCGGTCTCGTAGGAGGAGAAGGTAGTCAGCGCACCGGCGTAGGCGGGTCCCTCGGCCAGGACTACGTCGCCTGGATCGACGAAGGTCTTCGTCACGAGGTCGATGGCCTGCTGACCGCCGGTGGTTATCAGCACATGGGCAGGGTCGATCTGCGTGCCCTCTGCCGCCATGATCGTGGCGATGTCATCCTTGAGGAAGTCGAACCCTTCGGTGGGTCCGTACTGCAGGGCGAGGGCCCGCTGGGTGTCGGAGATCTGGCGGTTGATGCGGTCGAAGACGTCTTGCGGGAAACTGTCGGTGGCGGGCAGGCCGCCCGCAAGCGAGATGACCTCTGGAAGGGCCGTAAGACTCATGAGGTCGCGCATGGCCGAGGATCGCATCACGCGCGTACGCGAGGCGTATTTTCCCTCGTATCTGTCTGTGATACGCCCGTTCACAATCGAGTCAGTATATAGCGTTCGCAGGGGACGGCTGCAACCCGGCGGCCATGTTACACTGACCGCCGCATGGACCTCCTCTTCGATAGCCTGCTCGCCGGTCTAGGCCTCGGCGCCGGCCTATCCAGCATGTCCGGCCTTCGCGCCTTCCTGCCCCTGGCCCTCGTCGGCGTGATCTCCCGATACGAGGCGCTGGGAGCATTCAACCTGACGGGAACCAGGTTCGCGGTGCTCGAGAACCCCTGGCTCATCGCCTTCCTCGTTTTCTTGGCGCTGGCCGAGATAGTGGGGGACAAGATCCCCGTGCTCGACTCCGCACTCGACCTGATCGCCTGGCCGGTGCGCATCGCCGCCGGCGCGATCGTGTTCGGCGCCGCGCTTGCTCAGGAATCCCCAGGCGTCCTCGCGGCGGGCATGGTCGGCGGAGGCGCCATCGCGGCGACCTCGAACGCGGTGAAGTCCCTGATCCGTCCCGCTGCAACAGTCACGACGGGCGGCACCCTCAATCCGTTCATCAGCTTCTTCGAGGACCTCACTGTGGTCATAGGGAGCGCCGTCGTCCTCCTGCTGCCCATCACCGGCCTCTTCATCGTGATGTTCCTCATATTCCTCGTGTATCGCGTCCGCAAGATCAAGCGGCGCAAGTATAAGGGTCTCCGCATCCTCAACGAGTGAAGCACCGTGCGTCGCGTTCCCGAGCCTTGACGAGGTTCTGGGGGGTCTGACGCGACCCGGCGACGTCCGCCCAACGAGCGGGAGAACCGGCCAGATGAGTTCATCGAGACTCGACGAAAGCGATTTCGAGAGGCTCCGCCTGCAGATGGTGGAGAAGCAGCTCCGCAAACGGGGCATAGCCGATGAACGGGTGCTGGTAGCCATGTCTCGCGTGCCGCGCCACATCTTCGTGGGGGAGAACATGCGCTGGGCGGCCTACGACGACGAACCCCTGCCTATCGGCTCCGCGCAGACCATCTCGCAGCCCTACATGGTGGCCCGCATGACGGAGCTGGCCGAACTCGACGAGGGCTCGCGCCTGCTCGAAGTCGGCACGGGGTCGGGCTATCAGGCCGCGGTCCTGGGCGAGTTGGCGGCGCAGGTGTGGTCGATCGAACGTCATCACGAACTGGCCGAGCGGGCCCGATCGATCCTGGCCGATCTCGGCTATTCCAACGTGCACGTGGTGGTGGGCGACGGCTCGCTCGGTCTGCCGGAGCACGCCCCGTTCGACGGCATCATCGTCACAGCCGCCGCGCCCGAAGTGCCGGCCGCCCTACTCGAGCAACTGGCCGAGGGCGGCCGCCTCGTCATCCCGGTAGGTGGCTCTTTCGGCCAGCAGTTGAGGTTGGTACGTCGCAGGGGGTCCAGCTTCGCCGAGACCGACATGCTTGGTTGCCGATTCGTACCCCTCATCGGCGCCCAGGCCAACCCCTCCCGCGACCTTCGGCGCGTGCGGGTTCTGATCGAAGGCCGCGTCCAGGGAGTCTGGTTCAGGGAGTCCGCGCGCCAGGAGGCCGAGCGCCTGGGCGTGGCCGGCTGGGTGCGCAACCTCGACGACGGCCGAGTGGAGGCCGTGTACGAAGGCGACCCGGCCGCCGTGGCCGCGCTCGTGGATTGGAGCAGACACGGCCCTGAAGCCGCGCTCGTCGCCGCTGTTTCGGTCAATGACGAGGCGGCCCAGGGCGAGAGCGGCTTCAGGGTCATCGGCTGACGGCGACGCGGAGAGGGTGGCGGCCTCCGTGCCCGCGCGCCCCCGGCCTGCCGGCGCACGCCCGGCACTGTGGATGTCCCCATCCGGTCACCGGCGCGCCGGGCATGTTCTCGCCCGGCGCGCCGGCTTGGCTCGGACCGGGGCCGTCCCGGCCGCGCGCGCGACTACTGCGGCCGCTCGCCCAAGGTCACCTGCAGGGTCGATTCCTGACCCGCGCGGTCTATGGTCACGGAGACCACGTCACCCGGTTTCTTGCGGCGCAAGATAGAAAAGAGGTCCGAGTCGCCCTCCACCTTCTGGCCGTCGAACTCGATGATGATGTCGCCCTGCTTCAACCCTGCTTCAGCGGCCGGCGTGCCGGGATCGGTTCCCGCCACCAGGACTCCCGAGGATCTCGTGAGGTTGAACCTGATCTGAAGTTCCTCGGTAACGCTCACGTTCTGGATGCCGAGGTAGGCGTGATGAGCGCGCCCCGTGTCGATGATCTGATTGGCTACATCCACTACCAGATCGGCGGGGATGGCGAAACCGACGTTCTGCGCCCCGGTCTGCCCCGGCGGCAGGTAGGCGACGTTGATGCCGATCACGTTGCCCTGGGCGTCTACGAGTGCTCCGCCGGAGTTACCCGGGCTGATGGCTGCGTCGGTCTGAACGAGGTCGACCAGCGAAAACTGCTGCACGCCGGGCGCCACTTCCAACTCTCGTTGCACGCCACTGACGATCCCCAACGTCACTGAGTTCTCCAAGCCCAACGGACTCCCGATCGCGATGGCATACTGACCGATGCGCACCTGGGAGAAGTCGTCTATGAAATGGGCGGCGGGCAGGCCGCTCTTGTCCACTTTCAAGACCGCCAGGTCGGTGATCGGATCGGTGCCGACGACAGTGGCCGGAAGCTTCTCCCCGGTCTCCAGCGTAACGATGATCTCGTCCGCCAGGAACTGGCTTCCTCCGCTCTCCTGGCTCACGACGTGGTTGTTCGTGACGATCATGCCGTCGGACGACATGATGACTCCCGACCCCTCCGCCGAGTAGTCCTGAGTACCGAAGACACCCGGGACCGATCCTTTGACGCCGACGTTCACCACGCTGGGGCCAACATTCTCGGCCACCCCTACGGCCGGACTCACCTGCAGATCGGCGGCCCCCCCAGCAGTCGTTCCCGTCGAACCCGAGGTGCTCGTGACGCCGGAGACGCTCGTGGTGGTGCTGCTCCCGGTGTCCGCCCCTTTCTCGGCCACATCGGCGCATCCTGCCGAACCCAGGACCATCACCGCCAACAACGCGATCGACGCGATCGCCATCCACAGGGGCAGCAGTCTATGCCCCCCCAAACCACCGGGGTTCCCGGCCCTCCGACCTAACCATCTTGCCAACACAAGATCCTCCTTACAGGCCGCTCCAGCGGCCGATGACACAACGCTTCTGGCTGATTACCCAAGAAGGGCTGATCTCAATGTAGCCTTGGCTCGTCATCCCAAGGAAAGGAAAGTGTGAGGGGATGATGAAGATGCGGGCCGCTAGAGGAGACTCAAGAACACCACGAACGCACCGAGGACCGCGGTATACACGGCGAACACCCAGAGCCCACGGTTCCGCAAGAAACGGAGGAGGAAATGTACGCTCAACAGTCCGGCGATCATCGCGGCAGCGGCGCCGACCAGATAAGCGACGGGGGACTCTCCTATACCATCGATCATCCCGGGGGTCTTGAGTAGACCGGCCCCGCCGATCGCGGGCAAGGCGAGCAAAAAGGAGAAGCGAGCCGCGGTGGCGCGGTCGAGTCCCAGGAAGATACCGCCGGCGATGGTGGAGCCCGACCGGCTGAGACCCGGTGCTATGGCCAGAGCCTGGAAGCCACCCACGATGATGGCGTCCACGAATCCCATATCACCCACCTGGCGCCGGCTGGAGCGCGCCCGGATCACGAGTTCCGCACCGACCAACAGCGCGGATGTGACCAGAAGGAACGCCCCGACAGCCACGGTGCTGGTGAAGAGCGATTCGAAGAAATCACCGAATGCCACGCCGGCGATCCCGGCAGGAAGCGACCCGACGATGAGCCATAGAGTAAGCCTCCTGAACCCCTTCACCTGGTCACGTGGCAATCGAGCGGGGGCAAGGAAGCTGTAGATCATGTTGCGGATCTCGCGGGCGAAGTAGCCCGCGATCGCGATCGCCGTTGCCAAGTGCAGCAGAACGTCGAAGGCGAGTGGAGGAGCGGGGATCCCGAGCAGCTCCGGGGCCAGGACCAGGTGGCCCGAACTGGAGATAGGGAGGAACTCTGTGAGTCCTTGCACGAGCCCGAGGATGATAGCCTGGAATACTGTCACGGTCGCACACGCCCCCGACGGTTGATGGGCGACGCTGGATGCGCCACCCCATGACGACCCGCGGGAGAATACAGGAGAAGGGAGAAAGAGTGAAGCTTACCTACCACGGACACTCCGCATGGGAAGTCGAAGCCGGAGGCGCCCGCATCTGGATCGACCCGTTCCTTACCGGCAACCCTACGGCCGACGTGGGTCCCGAGTCGGTGGAGGCGGATTTCATCCTGCTCTCCCACGCGCACCACGACCACATTGGCGATACCGAGGCCATCGCGGCCCGCACGGGAGCAGTGATCATCGCCCAGAACGAACTGGCGCATCATCTGAGCGGCAAGGGGTTGCTCACTGAAGCCATTCAGATCGGGGGGGGACAGTCGTTCTCGTTCGGCCGGGTGAAACTCGTGCCGGCCATGCACTCCTCGTCGTTAGACGGAGCCTACATGGGGAGTGAAGCGGGGATCCTCGTCAGAGACCTCGACGGCACGGTGCTCTATCACGCCGGCGACACAGGACTGTTCTCAGACATGTCGCTGATCGGGAGAGCAGGGTTGGACGCCGCCCTTGTGCCTATCGGGGACAAGTTCACCATGGGACCGGAGGACGCGTTGACGGCCGTGGAATTGCTCACCCCGCGCCTGGCCGTGCCGATGCACTACAACACCTTCGACATGGTCAGACAGGACGCAGAGGCCTGGAAGCGGACTGTGGAAGCGCGGACAGGGACGCCGGTGCTGGTGATGAAGCCCGGCGATGCCTGCGAGATCGTCGCCGGCCGCGGCTTGGTCTGATCGCACTGAGTCAGGGTCTCCGCCGCACCGACCCTACGTGCTTCAGCGGAGACCTTGCGCCCTGAGGGCCTCGTCCACTCCCCGCACCAAGATCACGGCGGCGGCGGCCTTGACCCCGTCAAGGACCAAGTAGGGCAACATACCGGCGACGACGGCGGGCCACGCCCCCATGCCGGTGACGGCGGCCAGCCAAGGCACTCCGAAGACGTAAATCGACAGCCCGGCGATCACGGCTCCGGCTCCGAGCACACCCAGACTCGAGCGACGGCCCAACGAACGCGAGCGGACGATATCGCCGGCGGCGCCCATCAGGAACGCGGCGACGACGAAACCCACCAGGTAACCGCCCTTGAATCCGAGCAAGACACCGAGACCGGCTTCCCCCCCGGCGAACACCGGCATGCCCGCGACGCCCACCAGCAGGTATACCCCCACGCTTACGGGACCCCATACGCGGCCCAAGAGGCCCCCGGTCACGAGCACCGCCAGCGTTTGCAGCGTCAGGGGAACGGGACTGATAGGTATGGGGATGCTCACCCACGACGACACAGCCAGGGTCGCGGCGAAGACACCCGCCAAGGCGATCATGATGACGCGTCTAGTCGAGGGCGCACCGTGGCCCGTGGCGGGGAGAGTGCGTCCAACCGTAGGGGCGGCGCGACCGGCCGCAGAAGCGACACGTTCTACGGCAGCGGCGTCGCCGCCTCCGGAAGCGCGCTCGGTGGACGTGGTTGACATCGCGATCCTTCCAAGTGGTGACGGTGACGGCGGTCCCGGCGAGTTCCGCTTCGGAGGCCGACTCAAGCCACTATAGCCCGGAGGTCGCATCCTGTCTACCCTGATGCTATTTTGGGTTGACAGAAGCATTTCCGGAGAAACGCAGCGCCGCGCGACAGCCATCTCGCGAATGTGAGACAGCGCCGCCTTACCGCAACGTCGCGTCTCCCGATAGCACGATCTGGACCGCTCCTCCCTCACCCACTACGAGCAACTCCCCCTCTGACCCGATGCCACCGGCGGTGCCCGAAGCGACTATGCGTGGCTCGGCACCTCCCGCGCGCACCTCCACGTGTCTGCCGCGGAGAGCGTCCAGGTCTCGAAAACGGCCGAGGACCTCCTTCCAGCCGACGCCTGCCACTGAGCTCAGCCTGTCTTCAAGACGACCGAGGAGATCGACGAGAAGCGGCGCGCGGGGAACCTCATGCCCCATGGCTTCCCGCAACGAGATCGGCGCGGCCTGGCCGGGCGGGAGATCATCGGACGCCCGCAGACTCTCCCACGGAGCGCCGTTGACGTTCAGGCCGATCCCGACCACGACCCAATGAACGCTATCCATATCGAGCGAGGCCTCGGAAAGGATGCCGCACACCTTGCGACCGTCGATCAGAACGTCATTGGGCCATTTGAGGGCGACTCGGCCGATGGCCCCGCCGGGCGCAAGTGCCGCGTCAGCCGCCTCAGCCACCGCGACGCTGGCGGCCAACGTCAAGCGCGTCACCCGCTCGGGCGGCAGGTCGGGGCGCACCAGCAACGAGAAGGTGAGATCGCTGCCGGACTGGCTCACCCAGGTGCGACCCAGCCTGCCTCGCCCGGTGTGCTGGTAATCGGTGACAACGAGGGTGCCGTGAGGCGCTCCCGTGCGCCCTCCGTCGCATGCTAGAAGGTTCGTGGAGGCTGTAGTCGGCACGTAACGATACGGCACACCCAGCCCTACGGAGGTGGCGGCGAGGAGCGGCAGGACCGCCTCCGCACACACCAGGTCCAACGGAGGGACAAGACGGTAGCCGCTGCCGGCGGCGGAAGAGAGGCTCATGCCCAGGTCGCGTAGCGCCTCGATGTGCTTGTGCACGGCAGCGCGGGAGATGCCGAGATCCTGCGCAAGGACACGTCCCGAGATCATCTCCCCCGAGAGCAGGCGCGCGACGATGCGCACCCTCTGCGCCACCCCGCCGTCGATGCCTCCTCGGTGACTCTGCAGCCAGGTGTCGACCCGTTCAGGATCCAGGAGTCGGGCTGCCCGACGGTCCACTGCATGACTCTTGGAACCTTTCATGCGGCCCCCGCGTCTGGTATCTTGCAGTGTCCTCTTTATCCAGGATTCGCTTGACCCCCCAAGCTTGACCCCCGAAAGGTGTGTGTCGGCTCTATGGCCGTTGAGATTCTTGAACGTATACGGTCGGGTGGATTGAAGACCCGGCTCGCCGTGATCCTGGGCGCCCTCGTCGCCTTTGTCGTGTTCGCGATTCTAGTGGACACCGCGCTCAGCTACAACCGAGTCCATGCGGGGATCACGATCTCGGGAGTCGACGTGGGCCGCATGACACCGGACGACACTGAGTCCGCGCTCGCTCGGCGCGTGCAGCGCGCAGCCAACAATCAAGTGACGCTCGTTGCGGACGGCGGTCGCACGTGGAACGTGCTCCCGGCCGATGTGAGCACACAGGTGCACACCGCCGAGACCGTCGCGGCAGCCATGGCGGTGACACGAGACGGGAATATCTTTCACGACCTCGGCACCCGTTTCTCACTCTATTTCTCAAAGAAAGAAGCGCCTCTGCAGGTGACCACCGACCCGGCCCTGCTCGATGCGCTGCTCGGTGAGATCGCATCGGAACTCAACGTGCCCCCAGTCAACGCCGGCCTGGCTATCGACGGCGGCGAGGTCTCTGTGATCGAAGGTCGCGACGGTCTAGTCGTGGACACAAATGCCGCCCGGGCCGCCGTCGAGGAACTGCTATTCAGTCTTGCGTCCGGCCAAGTGCCCATAGCCATGAAGGCTGAAGCCCCGGCCATCAAGGCTACGGATACCAGCGAGGCCGTGGCGATGGCGAAGACCATGCTCAGCGAGGCTGTGCGCCTGCAACGCGGTGACCTCGCGTGGACCGTCTCGCCCAGTCGGATCGCCGGCGCGATGGACTTCACCGCCGAGGGCGAGGGTTCGAGTTCGCGTTTGATACCTTTCCTGTCTGCCGACAAGCTGGGAGATCTTTTCAAAGACGTGGCCGATTCGGTCAAGACAGAGCCCAAGAAGGCCACGTGGGAGACCAACGGCGAAACGGCCGCCCTCATCGAAGGCCGCCCGGGCACGGCTCTCGACCCGGTGAAGACCGCCGCGGAACTCACGCGCGCCGCCCTCCTGCCGTCAGAGCGAGTCGCCACGGTGCAGGTGGTGGAGACCCCGCCCGAGAGGACCACCGAACAGGCCAAACAGATGGGCGTAGTGTCGAAGCTGGCCACCTACACCACGGAGTTCGGTGGATCGGAAGGCCGGCGCAAGAACGTGGCGCGTGCAGCCGAACTCATCAGCGGCACACTACTGGCCCCAGGCGAGGAGTTCGACTTCGATAGGGTGGTGGGCCAACGGACGCCGGAAAACGGCTTCACCACAGCGCCCGCCATCATTGCCGGGAAGCTGGAGGACTCGCTTGGAGGCGGCATCTGCCAGGTGTCGACCACCTTGTTCAACGCGGTGTTCTTCGCCGGACTCGACGTCACCACTAGGACGAACCACTCCATCTATATCAGCCACTATCCCAAGGGCCGCGACGCGACGGTCAGCTGGGGAGGCCCAGCCTTCAGGTTCGTCAATGACACGCCCAACTGGATCCTGATCAAGGCGGCCTCTTCATCCAGCAGCCTCACCTTCGTTCTGTACGGCACCCCGATGAACCGCCAGGTCACCTACACTACCGGCGACTGGTACGGGCTCAAACCCCCCAACGAGAAACGCGTCAAGACAGACACGCTAGACCAAGGAAAGACGCGCGTAGTCGAGGACGGGCAGACTGGGAGGAGCGTCAAGGTGACCCGCCGTGTGATCCAAGACGGCAAGACCGTCCACCAGGACACCTTCGTGAGCACCTACCCGATGCGACCGAAGATCATCGAGGAGGGCACCAGGCCCACCACGACCACGACGCTGCCCACGACCACCACGACGACACCACCCGCCACGACCACCACAGCCGCGCCCTAGCGCGGTAGGAGCGCTCGGACGCCGATCCCCCAGTCCGGGCCGCTCGAGGACGCGCGTAACGTGGGCCCCGGCGCCCCTCTCAAGCCTACGACCTCCGCCGCCGATACCCCTATGAGGAAACCACGGCGACGACAAGGTGATTGCCCATATGTACTCCTTAGCCGCAGCAGTCGAGGAAGTCCCGACTTGCGAGATCACGCAAGAAGACGTGAAGCTCATAGCGGTGCGAGCGGCCAACAGCGACCCGGCCGCGTTCAGCCGACTCTATCGTATGTACTTCCCGCAAGTGTTCACCTTCATCAACTTCCGAGTGTCACGCCGCGAGGACGCTGAGGACCTGGCAAATGCGGTCTTTGAAAAAGCCTTTGGCGCCATAGACAGATACCAGCCCAAACCGGCGCAATTCTCCACATGGCTCTACACGATAGCCAAGAACTGCATCATCGATCACTACCGCAAGCGCCGGCTGCCCGTGGACTCGGAGGCCGATACCACCATAATCGCCTGCACGGACCCGACCATCGATCCGATGTCCTGCGTGCTTTCGGAGGAACGGAAGCGGACGCTGCGCGAAGCGTTGCTGGACCTGACTCCCGAGCAGCGCGAGGTCGTGGAGTGCCGCTTCTTCTTCGAACTCTCCATCCAGGAGACGGCTGTGGCTATGAGGAAGACTGAGGGCGCCGTCAAAGCCCTGCAGTTCCGAGCACTCGAAGGGCTCCACAACCTACTTACCGAGGACGTCCTTCCGTAGGCGGCCGAGCGATCGATCACACGGGCGGCGGCGCTCCCGGGGTCTCTCCGTGTGTGGCTTCAGGCGTCGGACCGGGCGGCACTCCAGGCATCGATTGCGGAGTCGGCCCGGACAAGTATGTCTCGGTGCCGCAAAACGGGCAACGCACCAGGCCCTTGCCCGCCAGTTGAACCGAGCCCCCGCAATTGGGGCATTGCCCTTCCTTGATTTGAGCGGCCTCGGCTGAGACTAACTCTCCCTTGTCCCAGTTGACGTAGCCGGTGAAGAGCCCCTTGCCTATCAAGTCGTAGATATAGGTGCGCACTTCGTCCCGCGAGGAATCGTTCTCGATGGCAAGGTCGGCCACGCCCACGCGTCCCCGGGTCATGACTGCGTTGAGGATGGCCCGTTCTTTACCCGCCCTCGTCTGCTGCACGATCTCGCCGCCGGAGCGCATCAGGAAGTAGGCGCCTACGGCGAAGAAAGGCAGAGAAAAGAGGACGAACCCCAGAGCAGCCCCGGTCACCGACCTACCGGTGGCAATCCCCGCCGCCAGCCACACGGCCACTCCCGCCCCGACGATCATCAGGACGATCCCAATGGTCCTGCTCTGCATCGCGCCTCCTATCGTCCCTAAGACCGACGCGCTCTACGGGCGCGCCGGAGACTTCCATCATCCGGCCCTGAAACCGCCTCCTCCGCCGCCGCCAGAGAAACCGCCCCCGAACCCTCCTCCGCCGCCGCCCCCGGCTCCCCGGCCCGAGCCGGAGCTCGAAGGTCTTGAGGTGAGCACGTTCGACACGCTGTTCAGACTATTGAACAGGCCGTCGGAGATACTGTCGAGGCTCAGGCCGCCGAGACCCCCGGGCATACCCGTGGGCATGCCTTCAGGGACACCGGCGGGCATCCCGCCGCTATCGGCGGCAACAGGTCCCGTACTGGTGTTAGGCACCCACATGGGGTGATACCACACAGGCGCGGGCAGCTTAAGCTGCTCGAAGCGACGCACCCAGTCGCGCTCCACACCGAAGGCGATGGCGTAGGGCAGGTAGCGCTCGAAGGTCTCGCGGGCGGTGGCCATGTCCTGGTAGCGGGTGAGATCCTGCAGGTAATTGCGGAACGCCTCCCATTTCCTTTGCTCTTGGGCACCTAGAGATGTCCGCTGCGGCATGGAGCGCGCAAAACCCAAGACGATGAGGCCGGAGATCACCCCGTCCACGAGCAGCCAAGCCCAGCCTGGAACGTCGGCCATGGCCAGGAGCACCGAAACGGCTACGAAGCCCCCGAGTACCAGGAAGCCGAGGACCGTCCACCTGGTGCGCGCGCGGGCGGGGTCGTGCGTGAACAGCCCGCTCGAGGTGACTTCCTTATAGACCTCGTCGCAGATGGGGCCCACGTGTTGGTAGAACTTGTTCTTCAGGTCGCCGGTATCCACGACCTCCTTGTCTCCGAAGACTCCGTTCGCCAACTCCTTCTCGTATCCCGTGAGTTCTCCGATCGGGCGCAGGCGTTTGAAGATGGTCTTGCTCTTCTTGAAGATCCACGTGCCTTCGCTTTCATCGGTGATCTCGAGGAACCCTCGACGTGCCAGGTCCACGACGGTCGCCACCACCTCACGCACCTCCACCCGCTCGTCTAAGAGTGCTCCTGCGACGGCCGGTCTTAGGTCGGATGGGGGCTCGGCGACGTACTTGGCATAGACGGCCGCCGGGTCGTCACGTCCCCGTCGCGACCAGACGAGCAGCATGAGGAGGAACGTGAGTATCGGCAGTACGAAGCCCACCTTGGGCAGGATAAAGGCGGCGATGCGTCTGGCCGTCCAGGTGAACCGCACCACGTTCTTGGGAAAACCGGCCACCAGCCAGAACCGGGTGTATGCAGGGAAGTCGGAGACCTCGTAGAAAAGCACGCCCGGCTCGGGGCTCGCCACCTCGCTGGAAACGGCGACACCGGTATCGACGGCGGCGCTGAGTTGGTCCATCGGGACCGCAGAAGGCAACCTGACCGTAGCGGTGGCATGCCCGATCGGAACGGGAGTCTCCGCGTCGAACACATACCAGCGCAGCTCGTCGCCCTCGTCGAAGAAGTGGATGCCACCCTTGGCCACATACCTGAAGATCCAGGTGGCTGCCGTGTCTTGCAGGGCGAAGTTCACCTGGATCACCAGGTTGGAACCCTCGTAGAAGGTGTCGTACGTGCCGGGCCCGCTGCCGCGCGGCACAGCGGCGCCGTTCTGGAACACCTGCACCTGCTCGATGCCGTCCAGATTGCCCGTGGGTATCACGCGACCCACGAAGCTAAAAGGCCCCTCGAAGTAGAAGGTGACGGTCTCTTCGACGCGCACGTCGCCCTTATCTCCGACGTCCAGCTCCACGTCCATATTGTCGATGCGCCAGTCCTTGGCCAGAGCGTGGGCGGGCGCAGACACCATCAGGACGGCCGCGGCCAAGAATGCCGCGGCCAGGATGGCCCTGATCCAGCGTCGTATCACCACTGCGTGCCTCTCCTAGGTCGTGGAGCCGCCGCCCTCGCCACCCTCGCTGCCGCCGCCCTCCTCGCCGGAACCACTTTCGGATGGCGCTGTCGGCGGCTCTGACCCGGCCGGAGGGGCAGCGGGCGGGGCGACGGGAGCGCCCAATTGCCGGCCGCAGTTGGGGCAGAACTTGGAGCCCACGGGCAGGGTGGCGTGGCACTGCGGGCATTCGACGGTGGCGGCCAGGTTCGTGCCGCACTCGGGACAGAACTTACTGCCGAAGGGGATGTCTTTGGAGCAGTTAGGGCAGCGCATCTTGGGCTGCGCGCCCGACTGCATGGCCTGCTGCATCATCCCCGGTATCATGAAACCGAGACCGGCCCCCGCTCCGAGGCCCACGCCCGTTGCTGCGGCATCCCCGATGCCCGATCCGCCACCACCGCCGCCCATGCCGCCACCACCGCCGCCCATTCCGCCTCCACCGCCGCCTCGGGCTATGTCACCGATGGCCTGCGCTGCCTTGAACTGGAAGTAGCGGTCCATCCCGCCGATGGCTTCCATACCGGAGCGTTCGTCGATGCGTTTGAGCACGTCCTCGGGCGGGGTGATCGCGTTGACCACGAAGTCCACAAGAGCGATGCCATACTGATAGAAGTCGTCCTTCACCCGCGCTTTGAGGCCGGCCCCCAGTTCGTCGTAGTAGCGGGGGAGGTCCAGCACCGAATCGAGACTCTCGCCCAGCAGATCGGACAGGCGGCCGACGATGATGCCGCGGAGGAAATCCTCGATCTGCCCGGTGGTGTAGATGGACCTCGTGCCCACCAGCTTCAGCACCAAGAGCTTGGGATCCACCACTTGGAGCGAGTAGATGCCGTTAGCGCGCAGCCGCACCATCTTGAACTCCGAATCCCGGAAGAGAACGGGCTCAGCCGTCCCCCACTTCTGATCGGTGAAGACGTTCCGGTTGACGAAGAACACCTCGGCCCGGAAGGGCGTGTCACCGAACAGCGGGGTAGTGATAAGCGCGGTGAGGAAGGGGATGTTCTGCGTGGACAGCGTGTGCCGCCCCGGACCGAACGTGTCGAGCGCCTTCCCATCGCGGAAGAACACGGCCCACTGGTTCTCCCGCACGATGAGTTGCGAGCCCATCTTGAACTCCCCGGATCCCATTTCCGGGACCCGGTGCACCATCTCGGTGCCAAGCTGATCGACGTACTCGATGATCTCCATCAAAGCCATGGTCGGTTACCTCCCCACGCCGGTGATGACGTGCTCGCGCTCACTGAAGCCCAGGTCGAGTTCCGTGACTCTCTGATCGAGGATCTCAAGGTCGCTCCTGAGAGAAGGACTGTCGGCCGACAGCGCGTTCACGAGTTCCTCGAGACGGAGAACCGACTCCTGACTCTGCGCGTCGAACTGATAGAGCCGATCGAGGACATCCTCCCCCACCTTGACCGTATCGAACATGCCGGCGTATCCGTAATCGGCGTAGAGGTATCTGTCCCGCACGGTGCGGAGCTTGCGGCCTGTGCGATCGACGCCGGCCAGGACTTGGAGGTCACCCCGGTCGGTCGCTGCCAGTGCCACCGATTCCAGCTTCGAACGGGCCGTTTCCAGCCGCTCGGCAACGTACTCACGCAGCAGCTTGTCGGCCTCGCGACGTAGTTCTTTTTGTTTGTAGCCTTGGTAGCCGGGGATGTGCTCCGCCGCGCGCTCGAACCAGTTCTTGCTCTCTTCGATGCGGCCGCCGATGCCGCCGGAGCCGGCTGACGCCCCCGAAGCTCCACTCCCTGCTTGGACTGCTCCTTCCGAGCCACTCATACCCCTATCAGCGCTGTCGTCCACGACCACTCCTTCCTGGGGAGACCCCTATCTGCCCGCCCATGCGACGACCGCAGGCGGTCAAGCGACCAGTCCGTCGAACTCACTGAGCAAGAAGCGCCAATTTGAATCACGCACCTGCCGTACGTCGAAGACGGCGGGCAGGAACAACAGATCCCCTCCAGTCAGCGCCAGATCATAGTCTATAGACCTGAGATCGGGCGTCGAGCGGGATTCGAGAGCGAGATAGACGAAATGAGCCACGGCTTCAGCGTCTCGCCGGGCGAGCAGCACAGGGGAGAGCACGCCGAAGCCGGCATCGGGCGTCCACTGCTCGCCCGCCGGCGGGCCGTCGGGCGTCGGCTCGAGGCCCATTGGCCTCTCGTGAGGCACCACCCCCGGCTCGAGATCGAGTTGGGGCTGCGCCTGGACCAAGGCAAGCCCTAGTTGTTGCACCACGGCTCTGCCGAGCGAGAACGCGGGAACGTACAGGAACGGCGGGTCGGGCGCCGCGATGCGCCGTATCCCCTCCCACACCTGCGATGGCTCGGCGCCGCTCCCGGAACGTTTCGCGCGAACCTCCACGGCCGCCAGGAAGCGCCAAACCGCCAGGTACCGCACCTCCGGGGGTACGGCCAGTTCGGTCGAGATCTGGGCTGTGACAGCGCTGACCTCGACAAGTCGATCAGACTCCACCTGAAAGGCCCTGCCACAGCCCCGACAAGGGTAGACGGCGACGCCCGGGGCCGCCTCAAGCGGTCGGCCGCACGTCGAGCACACGAGAGGCAGCAGTTCAGGCGGAGAAGGGCTCGTGGTACTCGACCTCCCTGATTAGCCTAAATCGCCAGTAGACGCCGGAAGCGGCGATCACTACCGCAAACGCCGCGTAGAGCGCGGGCTCCCGAAACTCTTCCCAAGACTCCCATGCAGAAACCGCAAGAGCAAGAGCCAGCGCCAGCGCGGCATACGAGGCCACCAGCACGGCCAGCCGGGCACCGTTGTCGGCAGGCGCCCGAGCTGAATGCACCAAGCCGTTGCGGCCGTCCACCGCCATCTCGTAAAGGCGCCCCCGATAGCTGTAGCGCAGCGACCACAGCGGATAGTAGATGAGAGCGGCCGATTCCCGTAGAAGGAAGAGCCGAGTCTGCCGGGTGACCGTTCCCGTGGGCGGGCTAAGGAACGCTTCGCGCGCATGCTCGCGCACCGATTCCAGATCGCGGTCGGCCTCGAGGACCGTTGCCTCCTGCTCCAATTCGCCCGCGAGGTAGGGGAGCGTGAACTCCCGGCCGGTGATGTGGGGCCTGCCCATGCCAAGAACCGAGAGGTCGGCGGCCTCTCGATAGAGACGGCGTTCTCCGAAAAAGCCATCCTCCACACTCTCCTCGACCAACCGGGTCCGGACCTGCTCCTCCCCACCCACTTGGACGAGTTCGGCTCGGTTCCTCAACCTCTTGCCGAACTCCCAGCCCACCACGTGCGCCCGCACTTCCCATATGGGCACATAGAGGAGGCGGGCTTCGGTGAAGCAAGACTCGGCTATATCGTCGGGCGTATCCGGGCACTCCCGAAGCCAGCGCGCCGCCTTCCCCACCGCGCTCAACTTCTCGATCTTGGCCGGGAAGAAGCGACGCTCGAAACCGCCGGGCGACAAG
>JBBRDB010000025.1:0-21571 GCA_038204345.1 Thermoleophilia bacterium
CTTCTTGTCCACCAGGGTGTCCACGCGGCTCACGAAGAAGCTGGCCACGCTCCTCACCGTTCGGGGTTCGGGCAGTCTTTCCCCTTCCTCCCGGCGGACGATGAGCTTCTCCATGCCATCGAAGTATGCGGCCATGACCTCGTAGTAGCGCTCGATAGAGAAGATGAGGGTCACGTTGATGCTCACCCCATCAGCGATCAGACGTTCGATCGCAGGTACGCCCTCGGCTGTCGCCGGGACCTTCACCAGGACATTGGGCTTGTCCACGACCTCGTGGAGGCGGTGCGCCTCGGCGATCGTCGCCTCGGTGTCGCGGGCCAAGGAGGGAGCGACTTCGATGCTCACCCAGCCGTCCACACCGTCCGTGCGCTCGAAGGTAGGGTGCAGCAGATCGGCCGCCATGGCGACATCCTCTGCCATGACCGTATCAAGGATCTCCTCGGCACTCGTGCCGGCGGCCACGAGAGCGGCAACGGCCTCGTCGTAGTCGTCGCTCTCCGCAATGGCTTTCTGAAAGATGCTTGGATTGGAGGTGAGTCCTACCACCCCGTCCTCCTCCACCATCTTCTTCAGCCCGCCCCCATGTAGCAGGTCGCGGCTGATATTGTCGTACCACACACTCTGGCCGAACTCCTGGAGTCGGGTCAGCGGGTTGCCTTTCATGACGTGTGTTCTCCTGTCCGGGCGCTTCGCGCCCTCCGAACCGCTTTCACCACGTTCTCGCTCGTTATGCCCAGATTGGCCAAAGCCACGGCGCCGGGCGCCGACGCACCGAACATATCGATGCCGACCACGGACCCCCGGTCACCCACCCAACGCTCCCAGCCGAAAGAGGCTGCCGCCTCCACGGCCACACGCAGCGGCACATCGATGGGAAGGACCTCCTCCCGATAGGATGCGTCCTGCTCCTCGAAGAGTTCCCAGCTGGGCATGGATACGACCCTCACCCCGAGCCCTTCCGCCTCCAACGTCTCGCGTGCAGCCAGGGCCACCTGCACCTCCGAACCGCTCGCCACGATGATGGCTCCGATCGCTCCGGAACCTCGGCCCGCTTCGGCCAGCACGTACGCACCCCGCTCGAGCCCCGCCGCCGGAGCGTATCGCCCGCGATCGAGGACCGGCAGGTTCTGCCGGCTCAAGATCAACGCGACGGGACCGTCACGGTGCTCCAGTGCCACCTTCCAGGCGGACACGGTCTCGTTGGCATCGGCCGGGCGGACGACCACCAGGTTCGGGATCGCCCGAAGAGCGGCGAGGTGCTCCACCGGCTGATGGGTGGGACCGTCCTCGCCCAGGCCCACGCTGTCGTGCGTGAATACATACGTGACACGCGCCCGCGATAGGGCGGCCAGCCGGATGGCCGGGCGCATGTAGTCGGAGAAGATCAAGAAGGTGCCTCCGTACGGGAGCACGCCTCCGTGATGTGCCATCCCCGTGAGCATCGAACCCATGGCGTGCTCGCGCACCCCGAAGTGCATGTTGCGCCCTCCCCGGGCGCCTTTCTGGAAGTCTCCGCAGGCGTCTGCACCGCAGTCCTTGAGCGCGGTGTTGTTAGAGGGCGCCAGGTCGGCCGAGCCGCCGATCAAGGTAGGTATTGCGCCGGCCACCGCGTTCAGCACCTTGCCCGAAGCCGCACGAGTAGCCATGGGCTCGGTGTCGGGTCCAAACGAGGGGAGCAGATCCTCCCAACCGGCGGGAAGATCACCCGCCAACGCACGCTCGAATCCGGCAGTCGCCTCCGGATCGCGGCTGCGCGCCTCCTCCATGCGCGCCGTCCAGGCTTCGTGTGCCGCCGCGCCTCGCGCCGCCACACCCGCGTAGAAGTCGCGCACCTCATCAGGCACGAAGAACGGCTCGTCGTAGGTCCAACCCAGTGCCTTCTTGGTGAGCTCCACCTCCTCCGCGCCGAGCGCAGATCCGTGCGAATCCGCCGAATCCTGCTTGTTAGGGCTCCCGTAGCCGATATGAGTGCGCACGATGATGAGCGAAGGCTTATCCTGCACCTCACGGGCCACGCCCACGGCCCGGTCGACAGCCTCCAGGTCGTTCCCGTCGGATAGCCGTTGCACGTGCCAACCGTACGCTTCGAAGCGGGCTCCTACGTCCTCGGTGAAGGCCAGATCGGTGGAACCCTCGATGGAGATGTGGTTGTCGTCATAAAGGTAGATCAGCCGACCGAGGCCCAGGTGGCCGGCCAGCGAGGCCGCTTCTGAGGCGACTCCTTCCATCATGTCGCCGTCACTGACGATGGCGTAGACGTAGTGGTCCACGAGTTCGCGCCCGGGAGAGAACGTGGCCGCCAGAAAGGCCTCGGTCACAGCCATGCCCACGCCGTTGGCAAAACCCTGACCAAGGGGGCCCGTTGTCACCTCCACCCCGGGTGTGAGTCCGTTCTCCGGGTGTCCGGGCGTACGGCTGCCCCATTGACGAAACTGCTTCAGGTCGTCTATGGAAAGGTCGTAGCCGGCGAGGTGCAAGAGAGAGTAGAGAAGCATGGAGCCGTGACCGGCACTGAGAACAAAGCGATCTCTATCGGGCCAGGTGGGGTCCCGCGGGTCGAACTTGAGATGGCGAGACCAGACTACGTGAGCCATGGGGGCTGATCCGAGCGGCATCCCCGGGTGACCAGACCCGGCCTTCTCGACCCCTTCGATTGCCAATACGCGTATGGTTCGGACCGCCAGCTGGTCGATCTCGGTCATGAAGCCTTCACCTTTCCTGAGTGCGCTCTCTCTTACCCCACTCCGCCTGTTCGCATGCCCCGCATACCCGCGCTGGGGCGACGCGTTCCACCGGACGCGTTCAGAGCATGATCTGCCAGCCACGTTCCTCCGCGACCGCCGCAAGGCCGCGTCGCGGGTTCACCGCCACCGCATGCCCTACCAGTTCCAGTAGTTCCACGTCGGTCTCGTGATCCGCGTAGGCCGAACACGATGCCGCATCCGCGCCACGTTCTTGCAGTATCCGCCGCGCCGCCCGCGCCTTCTCAGGGCCGTACAGGGCCCTGCCGGACACCGCCCCCGTGAAGACCCCGTCTCGGACCGCCAGGCGGGTGCCTTCGCAGGACCCCACGCGCAGGTGGCGGGCCAGCCCTTCGACCACCGGCATCAGCGCAGCCGACATGATCACCACCTCGTCGCCCTGTTCTTGGTGTGCGCGCAAGGCTGTTACCGCCCCGCCGTGAAGCCGGGGCACCAACTGCTCGCTCGTGAACGTATCCATCAGTGCCGCCGCCTCTTCAACGGACCGCCCGCGCATCAATCCGGCCGCCCGCTCGCGCGCACCATCGGTGGCCCTCACGAGGCCCAGGCGATACGCAGCGAACCAGAGCCCGACCGCGAACAAGAAACCTACGCCCACCATGCCTTCGCGGCGCATATACGAGACGAGAAGGCGTTGTGTCTGCCCAACGACCAACGTACCATCAAGGTCGAAGAACGCGATAGCAGCGGAGTTCGGGGCGTTCCGTTCCATGGCGGCCGAGTCTATCACGTTGGTATCGGCCCACTTCAGGGTAGAGAGCCCTCGGCGACCCTAGGATGTCCCCGACGCGCAGGGCGCACGACACACGAGATGTGGAGGCGGTCATGGTGCTCACGGCTCCGGAAGCTTCGGCCCAGGAGGTCCAAACCAAGGAGATCGGACGAGAGATATTCTCCAAGATCGCCGACCAGCGGCCTTCGATCTTCAGAGCGGATTGGTGGCAAGGCCAGGCCATGGAATGGGCCATGCGCGACGATGCCTTCAAGGTGCAACTCTTTCGCTTCGTCGACGTTTTCCCCACGCTGAAGTCTGCAGACCAGGTCGCTCTGCACCTGCAGGACTACTTCGACCATCCAAGCGGTGAGCTACCGGCGCCGCTACGGTGGGGGTTGAAGGCCGCGTCACCCGGACACCTGACCACCGCGATCGCAGCCAAGGCCATAGGTCACAACATCCACCTGATGGCCGAACGCTTTATCGCGGGCACGGACGCGCAGGCCGCCCTCCCCGTCCTGCTCAAGCTCAGGAAGGAGCGGATGGCCTTCACGCTCGACGTGCTCGGCGAGGCGTCGCTCAGCGCAGACGAAGCGCGCGAGTATCAGCGCCGCTACCTCGATCTCCTCCACACCCTCCCAAGGGAGATCGCCGCCTGGCCCGCGGACCCGCTCTTGGATGAGGCGCCCTGGGGACAGCTCCCGCGGGTGAACGTGTCGCTCAAGGCAACATCGCTTTACTCGCAGATCGACCCGATCGATTTCGAGGGATCGAAGAAGGCCCTCATCGAGCAACTGAGACCACTCTTCGAGGTGGCAGTGGATGCGGGCGTGTTCCTTAACCTCGACCTCGAACAGTTCCGCTATCGCGATCTCACCTACGCCGTTTTCGAAGATCTCCTCATGGAGGAAGGTTTTAGCGAATACCCGCACTTCGGGGTGGTCGTCCAGTCCTACCTGCGCGATTCGGAACGAGATCTGCGCCGTCTGCTCGATCTCGCGCGCCGACGCGGCACCCCCCTCACGGTGCGGCTGGTCAAGGGAGCCTACTGGGACTACGAGACCGTGATCGCCAAGCAGCAGCATTGGCCCGTGCCTGTGTTCACGTCGAAGGACGACACCGACGCCCAGTTCGAACACCTGACCCGGCTCCTTGTGGGAGAACACGAGGCAGTACACCTGGCCTTGGGGACGCACAACATACGGAGCATCGCCGCCGCATTGGCGGCCGTTAGGACCGCAGGACTGCCGGACTCCATCCTGGAACTCCAGATGCTTCACGGCATGGCCGAACCGGTCAAACACGCGATCCTCTCGATGGGCCTGCGACTCCGCGAGTACACCCCAGTAGGCGAGGTCGTGCCGGGGATGGCCTACTTGGTGCGTCGACTCCTTGAGAACACTGCCAATGAATCGTTCCTGCGCCGCACTTTCGTCGAAGGGGCCGATCGCGAGCGTCTGCTCTCGACCCCACTACCGACACCCGACCTGGGATCCATCCCAACGATCAGACTGGACATCCACCCGACCGACCCCGAGGCACCGGGGCGTTTCGAGAACGTGGCGGGCACGGACTTCTCGAGGGAGTTCAACCGTACCCAGATGGAGCGCGCCCTGGCCCGCGTCAGAGCCTCGTTGGGCGTGCACCGCTCCCTGCTCATAGAGGACCGGGAGGTGCAGACCGAACGGATCATAACCTCGATCAACCCGGCCGACCCCTCGCAGGTTCTGGGCACAGCTGCGTCCGCGGGCATCGTCGAGGCCGAAGAGGCCGTGACCGTTGCTCGGCGTGCGTTCCCCTCTTGGCGCGACACGCCGCCCAAGCGTCGCGCCGAAGTGCTCTTCCGTGCGGCGGACCTCGCCCGGCGACGCCGCTTCGAACTGGCTGCTCTGGAGATATTCGAAGCCGGCAAGACCTGGAGAGAGGCCGACGCAGACGTCGCGGAAGCCATCGATTTCCTCGAGTACTACGGTCGCGAGATGCACCGGCTCGGCACCTTTCGCAGGCTCTCCGACGTTCCCGGCGAGACCGACGTCCTCTTCTACGAACCCCGGGGCGTGGCGGCGGTCATCGCTCCGTGGAACTTCCCGCTCGCCATTCTCACCGGCATGACCTCAGCGGCGCTCGTCGCCGGCAACACCGTGATCATGAAGCCGGCGAACGCCACCCCACTTATCGCATGGGAGTTGGCCGACATCTTCCGAGAAGCCGGGCTTCCCTCCGGGGTGCTCGCATACCTGCCGGGCCCGGGATCGGAAGTGGGAGCCTTCCTGGTAGCGCACCCGGAGGTGGACGTGCTCGCTTTCACAGGAAGCCGCGAGACCGGACTCGACATCCTCCGCGAGGCAGGCATCGTCAGGCCGGGGCAGCGCAACATCAAACGCGTCGTGGCCGAGATGGGCGGTAAGAACGCCATCATCGTCGATGCCGATGCCGACGTAGACGCGGTCGTGGAGGGAGTGGTGGCCTCGGCGTTCGGCTTCTCGGGACAGAAATGCTCGGCCTGCAGCCGGGTGGTGGTCATCGGAGACCTTCATGACGACTTCGTCACTCGTCTGGTGGGAGCCGCCTCCAGCCTCAGAGTGGGAGACCCCGTGGATCCGGGTACTTGCGTCGGTCCGGTTATCGACGAGGCGGCGCTGCGGAAGATCGAGCGATACATCGAGGTGGGACGCTCCCAGGCGGAACTGGCGCTGGCCGCCCCGGTACCACCCGGAGAGGGCTACTTCGTGGGGCCGCACGTCTTCGTCGATGTCCCCGTGCGCAGTACGATCGCTCAAGAGGAGATCTTCGGTCCGGTGCTCTCGGTCATGCGCGCTCGTGATTTCGATGAAGCGCTCGGCATGGCGCTCGACAGCGACTTCGGACTCACCGGCGGACTCTACTCACGCACCCCGCGGAACATCAGGCACGCCTACCGCGAGTTCAGAGTGGGCAATCTCTACGTGAATCGCGGTATCACCGGGGCCATGGTCGGCCGGCAGCCGTTCGGGGGCTCCAGGATGAGCGGGGTGGGTTCCAAGGCGGGTGGACCGGACTACCTCCTGCAATTCATGGAGCCTCGAGTCGTTACCGAGAACACCTTGCGCCGGGGCTTCGCCCCGGCGGAAGACAGCGGAGTGGCCAAGCAGCCGTAGCAGACATCGGAGCCCGATCCGGCACCCTGGACTCCCGGGCCAACGGCGTCCGCGTGCGCTGTGTCTCTTTCACCAGATATGCTTGCCCAAGAGACTCAAGAGCAGCTGTATCTTTCGCCAGAGAGGACAGGGGTGACGCATCCAGATGGTCGGCCGACCACGGCCGCGATGTTCGTGAGCTTCCTGCGTTTGGGCGTATCGGCCTTCGGTGGACCAGCCATAGTGCCGTACATACGACTCTTAGCAGTGGAGAAGAGGCACTGGATCTCAGATAGAGAGTTCTCGCGCGGAGTAGCGCTGTGTCAGTCCATCCCCGGCACGACGGCGATGCAGGTCGCTGCTTTCACCGGACTGCGTGTGCGCGGGGCCCTGGCCGCAGTCGCCTGTTTCATGGGACTGGGCCTTCCGGCCTTCGTGCTCATGCTCGCTCTCTCCGTCGCCTACGGACGCTTCGGCGGAGTGGACACCGTGGTCTCGATCATGAGCGGCCTCAAGGTCGTAGTGGTGGCTCTGATCGCGTTCGCCGCGCTGGACTTCGGCCGCAGGACGATCGTGGGGGTCCGAGACCTCCTGCTCTCAGGCGCGATGGCCCTTTTTCTGGCTACAGGAGGCAGCCCCGCGCTCGGTATCCTCGCTTCCATGCTCGTGGCCCCGTTCCTGTATCGCGATCGTCCGCACCAGCCTCCTGACCTAGGCACCAGCCAGGGCCCGCCCTGCGCCCTGCGCCGGCAGGCACCTGCGCTGGTCACCATCGTCGTGTTGGCCGCCGGGCTCACACTCCTCGTACTGTGGAAGCACGACCTCTTCGCCCTCGGCATCATCATGGCCAAAGTGGGAGCATTAGCCTTCGGGGGAGGATATGGCTTGGTTCCGCTCCTTCTGCACGACATTGTGGGAACCCAAGGCTGGATGTCAACCGCGACCCTCATGGACGGTCTCGCTCTCGGACAGGTGACACCGGGGCCTATCTTCATCACTGCCACGTTCATCGGCTACCACGTCCAGGGCCTCGCGGGGGCGGTCGTGGCCACCGTCGCCATCTTCACGCCTCCTCTGGCGATCCTCTTCGCCACTGCCAGGTCACTCGACTGGCTGGAGGGTTCTCCGATCGTCCAGCGCGGTCTGCACGGGGCGCTGGTGTCGTTCGCGGGACTCTTGGTGGGCACCACGTATCTCTTTGCGCTCGCTGCGCCCTGGAGTCCATTCGCCGTGGCGCTCGCTCTCGCAGCCTTCGGTGCCCTCGTTGCCGGCATCGACATGCTGTGGGTCGTGCTCCTGGGAGGAGCGGCGGCGGCCTTTCTTCTTTGAGGGTGGTCGAGGCGCGCGGGCACGGTCACAGGCGCGGCGGGCGCGGGAGCCCCGGTCCACCCGTCGCGGAGACCTACCGAGAAGAACCCGCGTCTCGAAGCGCGGCGAGCTCAGCCGCCAGGTCCGACGGCAGCGGAGAGCTGAGGTCGAGTTCAACTCCAGTCCCCGGATGGCGGAATCTCAGCCGGTGGCTGTGCAGGAACTGGCGACCCAGGCCAAGCGCGTCGCGCCGGGCGTAGGTGGGGTCGCCCACCACGGGATGCCCGATCGCCAGAAAATGCACCCTGATCTGGTGTGTCCGCCCCGTCTCCAGCCTCGCTTCCACGAGCGTGAACCGTCCGAAGCGCTCGATCACCGAGAAGTGGGTCACTGCCTGGCGCGCGGCCGCTCCCCCCACGGCCATGCTCTTTCGTCGCTGAGGGTCGCGGCCGATCGGGGCCTCGATGGTGCCGGTAGGTGCGGAGATATCGCCATGCACCAACGCGAGATAGCGTCTATCGACCAAGCGCCGGCGCATCATTTGCTGCAATGCCCTGTGTATGGCGACGTCCTTCGCCACGAC
The DNA here is from genome assembly GCA_038204345.1 of Thermoleophilia bacterium. Lineage (GTDB taxonomy): Bacteria > Actinomycetota > Thermoleophilia > RBG-16-64-13 > RBG-16-64-13 > JAHJSA01. The sequence continues at coordinate 8,485 of JBBRDB010000025.1, forward strand.
CAGCAAGCCGCTGGTGTTCTTATCGAGTCGGTGCACGATGCCTGGCCGGAACTCTTCTCCCCCTGCCAGGCCGTGCTCGCGTAGCGCGTCGACCAAAGTGTCGGAGTCGTGGCCTCTCGCCGGATGCACGACCATGTCCGCAGGTTTGTCGGCCACGAGGAGCCACTCATCCTCGTATATGACGGGCACCGAACGCGCGGGCGCGTGCGACCGGGTAAGCACCTCCCGGGGGAAGACTACGCGGACGAGATCCCCTCCGGTCAGGCGGAAGCTTTTCGGACGCGTGCGTCCGTTCACTTCCACCGCTCCTTGGTCGATCAGGATCGAGGCTTGAGAGCGACTTCCGATGGGCTCTTTGCCGCCGAGGAACACGTCCAACCGCAGTCCCTCGTCGGAGCCGGTGACCGCGAAGACATGTTCATCTGAGGGTCTCTCGTTCATTCCTCGGGGGGAGTGCCCTCCCGAGGACCACCTGCGGAATCACGGACGAGGGTGGACGCCATGACCAGGATGCCCGCCACGATGAACATGTCGGCGACGTTGAAGGTGGGCCAATGGGGGAGCTGAAGAAAGTCGGTGACCCGCCCGTTCGCCAGGCGTTCGACCAGATTACCCAGACTGCCGCCGGCGAGTAGACCGCCCCCAATAGCAGTAACCAGGCGGCGATCGAGGAAGATGAACACGAGGATCGCGATCAGGGCCAACGCGACGCCGGCCAGGATGAACGTCTGCCTCCCCGAGAGAAGCCCGAACGCAGCCCCGTCATTGACGTGATACTGCAGCCCGAAAAAGGGGAGGATGTCCCTTTGTTCGCCGATGACGAACACGCTCTGCACCATGCGCTTGGTCACAAGGTCGAGAGCAAGCACCAGCGCCGCCAGGCCGGCCACCACCTCCCACCGCACCCTACCAGGCGCGATCACTGTCGCATCATGTTCTTCCATGACAGAGCGAGGGAATTCGTCGCTCACATCCCCCGATCTTCCGTACGCTGGCACTCGATGCACAACCCCGCGTAAGGCGCCGCCTTCAACCTGCCTGCGTCGATCTTCTTGCCGCAAGAATCGCATACACCGTAGGTGCCGTTCTCCAACTTCTCTAGCGCTCGCTCGATGCGGCTAAGCACATGACGCGCGTTCTCCTCGAGCGTCAGTTCCATCTGACGGTCGAGGGTGAACGCAGCCGTCTCGGCCATGTGCAAACGGTGACGATTCTCCTCCGAGATCTCGGCCGCCGGGTCTGCCAGATCTCCCTCCAGCGAGTCGATCTCGCGCACCAAACGCTCCCGCTCGTCGAGGAGCCTATCGCGCAACACGTCTCTATCCATGGTCGCCACGCTCCTGTCGTTTTGACGTCGAGTCGACCAACCTTTCCAGCAACTCGCGCAAACGGGCTTCTTCGATCCCTCTGAACGAGAGCAGCTTGTCCTGGCTCTTATGCCCAGAACGGATGCCGACGCAACCGGAAGGCAGCCCCAGCCACCGCGCCACAGCAGCCACCAGTTCGCTGTTGGCCTTGCCTTTCTCAGGCGGGGCGCTCACCTGCACCTTGATCCGCTCGCCATAGTGCCCCAGGATACGGGTCTTTCTCGCAGACGGGCTTACTCGAAAACCGACGAGGATCTCCCCGTCCGCCTGCCGCATCCCTATGGAGTCCGCCTAGACCGCCTCCCCGGAAGCGTCGGGAAGCTGTGCCCCCAAGGAAAAGTTCTCCGGGACCTCACCACTGGAAGTCTCGATCCTCCGGCCCATCAAAGAAATCGCTCTCATCGGACGGCTTGTCCTTACGGCCGAATAAGAAGCGTCGCACCGACGACTCTGTCTGCCCGGCACTCGACTCCGCGGCATCATCCCCCGCGTCCACCGGCTCCTCGGTGGGCGCCGAAACCGGGATGTTGTCATCGACTACTGGGCCCTCGCCCTCGCCGGCGACATCAACCTCTTCCTCAGGGTGAGATTCGGCCCGAGGCTCTGAGATCTCTTTTACCTCGAGCTCCGGTTGAGCCTCGGGCTCTTCCTGCAGCTCAGGCTCAACAATAGTCTCAAGCTCTTTCAGACCTTCAGGTTCACTCTCGGTCTCGCCTCCCGCGACCTCTCGCTCCAGGTCTTGAAGGAAATCGGCTCTGGTTGGGGGCTCCCTGAGTCCGATGTACTCCACATCATCACCCGGCGACGATATCTCCGCAGCCCGTTCCTCCTCTGATTCGCGGACGGGAAGCTGGCTGCTAGGCTCCCGGTGCCCCCCCGATACCGCATCTCCGGAAAGAAGACTTATGTGGGCTTCTAAGAGGGAGCGGAACTTGAACTTGAAGTCTTCTTCGACCTGCTTGAGTTGAGTAAGGCTCTGCTGCACACGCTGCTTCTCCACGTAGGATTCGCCCAGCAGATCGCGGCCCTTGATCTCGGCATCCTTGATGATCAACTCTGCCTCTTTGCGCGCATTGGCACGCATCTCGTCAGACTGCTGCTGAGCGGAGACGAGTGTCTTCTGAAGGGTCTCCTTCAGCAGTTCGTGCTCGTGCACCTGTTCTACGAGCTGCTCGACGCGCTCCCGGAGCTCCATGTTCTCCTGGAACAGGCGCTCGAATTCGTCGGCCACCTCGTCCAGAAAGACGTCGACCTCCTCATCAGAATACCCACGCATCGCGCGCCGGAACTCCTTATGCCGGATGTCGAGAGGGGTAAGCTTCACGGCTCCTCCTATGTCCACGCTAGAGCGTCCTTCTCACCAGGTTCTCGATGATGTACAGCACCACAATGGCAAGGATGGGGCTGAAGTCGAAGCCCATCCCCCCCTTCCTGCCCAGGGAGGGGATCAAACGTCTGAACAGACCTAAGTAGGGTTCGGTGGCATCGTATATGAATCGGTAGACCATCCGCACGATATCGTTCTCGGGAAGGGGGATCCACGAAAGGAGGATCCGCACAATGATCAGCCAGTAGTACACACGGATGAGGGCAAGGACGAAGCTCATGACGCCCTTCCTACAGGTGAGGGCTGCGCCGTCGCGGCCACCGTGCGGCTCACAGCTGTCTGCCCCGTTCCGTGGCCGCTTCCACCGCCCGGAGCAGGGCACCCCGTACTCCTTGATCCTCCAAGACGGCAAGCCCAGCCATGGTGGTGCCCCCCGGGGACGACACCTTGTCTTTGAGATCTGCCGCGGACCCTGGTGTGCCCATGAGCATGCGCGCCGTCCCCATCGCCGTCTGACGCACGAACACCCGGGCTACGTCCCGGGGCAGCCCGGAACGCACCGCGCCGTCCTCGAGTGCTTCCAGCACGACCGCCAGGAAAGCCGGTCCGCTGCCCGACACGGCGGTGACGACGTCGAAGTAGCGCTCAGCCAGGATCTCAGCACTCCCCAAGTAGGAGAAGAGTGACAGCAGTTCTCCGGTGGCAGCCATGTCGGCGTCGTCCTCGGGAGCGAGCGCCACTACGCCTTCACGCACGGCGACGGCCAGATTCGGCATGATGCGGAACAACTTGGCCTCCGAGCCCAGGGCGGCGCGCAGCCTCTCCAAGGTAACGCCGGCCGCGGTGGAGACCACCATCGTTCCCGGCTCGAGATAGCCCGAGATCGCGCGCAGAACCGAGTCGATATCCTGCGGCTTGACTGATACGACCACCAGTTCGCAGGCGGAGACGAGTTCTTCCAGGCCGGCGGCGGCGCTGACCCTGGATCCGTCCAGGGAGGCAAGGGAATGGGCGCGCTCAAGGTCTGCATCGAACACCCGGAACCCGATGTGCGCGGGAGCGCCGGCCAGAAGCCCACGGACGAGGGCACTCCCCATGTTCCCCGTGCCGATGACGCCGATGGTGTTGATCGCGGCCCTGTTGGTCACTCTCTTGGCGGTCTCCTTACCCGAGGGCGGCCCTTGACCGGCCCCGAGGTGACTCTCGAGGCTAGAACTGGTTGAAGAACCCCTTCTCCATCAGGCGCTGACGCTCCTCAGCGGACACTTCAACGTTCTTCGGCGTCAAGAGGAAGACCTTGTCGGCCACTCGCTGCATCCCTCCGTCGAGGGCATAGGTGAGTCCGCTGGCAAAGTCGATCAGTCGCTTCGACAGTTCGGTCTCGCAGCCCTGGAGATTGAGTATCACCGGGACCTCGGCTTTGAACTTGTCGGCGATCAATTGCGCGTCGTTGAAATTCTTAGGCACCACCAGATGCACCTTCACGGAGGGCGCTTCCACTGGGGTGGGAACCGGACGGATGACGGCGGTCCGCTGGCTGCGGAAGGCGTCGTCCTTCGCGTAGATATCGTCGAAGTCTCCCGAGGCGCTCGCGCGCCGACGATTGCTACCTCGATTGTCGCGTTCCACCCGCTTCACGTTTGGTCGCTCTCGGTACGACTGCTCCAGCTCCTCGTGGGGCGCGAGCGTCTCTTCATCGTAGTGGTCCTCCTCCTCGGCTATCCCGAAGTAGACCAGGGTCTTATGCCACACGTCACCCAAAGCCATTACTCACCCTCCTTGCGTGCCGGCGAAGAGCGTGCCGCCGAGCCGCACGATCGTCGCGCCTTCCTCGACCGCTACCTCGTAATCGCTGCTCATCCCCATCGAAAGCTCATCGAGTGAGTACCGGGGGGTGAAAAGAGGAGCGAGTCGATCCCGGAGTTCCCGCATCCGCCGGAACACCGGGCGGGCCTCCTCCGGATCCCGCACGAGCGGGGCCATAGTCATGAAGCCCCTAAACTGCACGGCTTCAAAGGCCTGAGCCTGCTCGAGAAAAGCCTCCGCATCGCCCGGAAGGATACCATACTTGCTCTCTTCCCCACTCACATTGACCTCCACTAGAGCGTCGATCGGCGCCTCCGCGCGCCGGTGAATCTCCTCCGCCAACCTGAGCGAATCCACAGAATGCACCATGGTGACCCGGCCGACGACGTCCCGCACCTTCCGACGCTGCAGGTGTCCTATGAAGTGGAACTCGAACTGCTCCGCCCAGACGCTCCACTTGGACTCGAGCTCTTCGGCCCGGTTCTCACCCACCAGGTGCACGCCGGCGTCTGCCAAAGCCGACATATCACCAACCGACACGTACTTGGTGGCCGCCAACAGGCGCACTTGCTGCCCACGACCGCCCCGAGTGCGCGCGGCCTCGATCCGGGCCGTCGCATCCTGGACGTTCTTCCTGAGATGTTCGCTGTCGATGGGCATTTCCCCTCTGAAAGCGTCAGCTTATTTCAGATCCGCACGTCGCTCCACTCCCGCGGCCTTCGACCCTATCAGGGCACCAAAGCACCGCGCCATGCCGGCCGGCTCCGCCGGGATCGGCGCGGTGTGAGAAGAACAAGTCCCGATTGCAGACTGTGCACAATCGCGGGTTGACGACCCGCTCCCGGGGCACACCCACCTCCCCGGCCGCACGAGTCGCGACCTCCCACAGATCGAGCCGCCGCCCGGGGTGCACCACACCCTCCCCGTATCGCCCCTCGAACGCGACAGCCAACTCCTCACTGACTTCGTAACAGCAGGGTCCGATGCTGGGGCCTATGATCGCGAGTCCCGGCGGGGCGGTCATGGCAGCGGCCCCTTGTTGGACCACGCCGGCCAGCAGACCCCTCCATCCTCCGTGCACCACCGCGCCGTCCACTTCGCTCAGAAGGACAACAGGTACACAGTCGGCGAAGACGAGCAGTGCGGCAAGCCCGCTGTCAAGGTCCGGTTGGATGGTAAGACCGTCGCAGCCGGACCCCTGTTGTCCGCGGGAGTATTCGGCCGCCCCCACGACGCGCACGCCGTGGACTTGAGCGGGCGAGACGAGCGATGGAGGCGAAGTGGCGGCCAGAGTACCGAGAGCGGCGCTCAACCGTGACCGATTGGCGGCCCCCCGTGGGCGCGGCCCGCTGCCCCGGTCGACGCTCAAGTCGAACCGCGCTTCCGTCGCGCCTGCGACATCCACTGACAAGCTGGTAGTGAAGGCCACCACGAAACGGTCGGGAGTCTTCGCGACGAGCAGAGGGACCGACGCCGGGGCCGCCACTGTGAACCGTTTCCTGGCGGCCGGGTCGATGCGCCGCTCAAGGGCAGCTAGGTCGTCTCCCCCAGCGGCCGGCGACACCACCCCGCGACTAGTCTTTGTCCCGCAGGAACGCAGGTATCTCGAGTATGTCGTCGTCCATCTCGAACCGTGGTTTCTCGAGGCCGAGCGGAGATTCTTCGGCGGTCTCGGCAGTATCGGGCTCCGACCGATCCGCGCTCGCCTGCCTGACGGCACGCGTGTCGAACCCAGTGGCTATCACGGTCACCCGCATCTGCTCGCCCAGACTTTCGTCGATGACGGCGCCGAAGATCACGTTGGCCTCTCCGTGGGAGGCGCCTGCTATGACCTCGGCCGCCTCGTTGACCTCGAACAGGCCCATGTCCGTGCCGCCGGTGATGTTCAGGAGGATGCCCGTGGCCCCTTCGATCGACGACTCGAGGAGCGGAGAGGAGATCGCGGCGCGCGCCGCTTCTACGCCCCGATTCTCGCCGCTCGCCACACCGATGCCCATGAGAGCCGAACCGGCGTTGCGCATGATGGTGCGCACATCGGCGAAGTCCAAGTTGATCAACCCCGGCACGGTGATGAGATCAGTGATGCCTTGGACGCCCTGCCGCAGTACGTCGTCGGCGACTTTGAAAGCCTCGATGATCGAGGTGCGTTTCTCGACCACCTGCAACAAGCGGTCGTTCGGGATGATGATGAGGGTGTCGACTTTGCGGCTCAGGTTCTCGATGCCCTGTTCCGCCTGCGAGGCCCGCTTCCTACCCTCGAAGGTGAAGGGCTTGGTGACCACCCCCACTGTGAGCGCGCCGAGCTCGCGGGCCAGTTCCGCGATGACGGGCGCAGCTCCAGTACCGGTGCCGCCGCCCTTGCCCGCGGTGACGAACACCATGTCCGCGCCTTTGAGCGCCTCTCTCAGCTCGTCACGGTTCTCCTCCGCCGCTTGACGACCCACTTCCGGATTCGCGCCCGCGCCCAGTCCTCTGGTGATCTTGCCACCGATGTGGATCTTCACGTCGGCGTCACACATGAGCAGAGCCTGCGCGTCGGTGTTTACCGCGATGAACTCGACGCCCTTCAGGCCGGCGTCGACCATACGGTTGACGGCATTCGTGCCGCCACCGCCCACGCCCACGACCTTGATGACCGCAAGGTAGCTGGAGCCGGTATCCATCATCACTCACATACCTCCAAACCAGTCACGGACGTCGAGGTCCTTGGGAGATCAATCAGGGCCGGTTCGACCTCAACTCCAGTCATTGGCACACCAGCCTCCAGTCATACTCTAACCTGAGGCAGATTCCTGCCTCCATGCACACTATCACGCTCACCTGGCCTTAGCCACGACTCGAGTGGTCACGTGGACGTCCACGTAGTCAAGTCGCTTCCCATCCTTCGAGTAACGGTCAATGATCTCGAGCGCCACCTTCAACTTCTCGTCCAGCTTTCCCGGGTCCCCCAGACGGATCTCTCCTCCCCCCTGCAGCACCATGACCAGCTCCCCGGAGCGGAGCACAGACACCTGCTTCACGGGATGCTCGGTAGACGGCCACGTTGCAGCCTCTTTGAGCATGACGGTCAGAGGGATAGCCGCCGTCACCTGGGCGGAGGTTCGGATTCCCGGCTGGGGTGACTCATCCGCCTCGGGCACCAGCAAGGACAGCCCGTGCGACGACGCTCCGGCCTTTTCCAGGACCATCCCATCGTCAGCCACAAGCCACTCGACCCCTTCCGTGTCACGCACTCGAGCCACCGGGGCGTACTCCTCGAGGTCGATCTCGATCCCGTCGGGGAAGCGCCGATACACCCGCGCCGACCTGATGTACGGAATCTTAGCGAGGTCCGCTTCCACTGCATTCGTGGACAGTCGGAGCAGACTGACTCCCGCAAACTCTTCAACCGCCGCCCGCACCTCGGCCTCAGTGACGCGCTCGACCACCGGGAACGAGACCTCGGTCACTGCAAAGACGTCGGACGATCGCAGCCAGTAGAAGCCAAGGACCCCTGCGATCATGAGTGCCGCGAGAAGTGCGAGAGTGAGGCGGCGCCTGCCGCGACTACGTCCCACCTCGCGGCGGCGACCCCTGATGCGTGCGTCCATCAGGCGGATGCCTCTCCCGAGGCGGACATCCGATTGTCCGGCCCATCTTCTTTTCGCTCCCACGGGAAGCCGGCACCGAGCAGCCGGACCTCCGGTTCCAGGACGACATCCTGTTTCTCGGCCACGGTCCCGCGCATCATGACCATCAGGCCGAGCACGTCGGCCGCCGTGGCGTCGCCGAGGTTCGAGATGAAGTTGGCGTGCACAGTCGATATCTGAGCGCCGCCGCGGCGCACTCCCTTGAGCCCCGAACTCTCGAGCAGTCTGCCCGCGTATTCTCCTGGAGGGTTGCGGAAGGTGCTGCCGAAGGTGCGCACCCCCCGAGGCTGAGTCTTGCGCCGCGCTGCCAATAAGCGACGGTGATGCTCCAACACGTCAGCCCGCCGCGCGCGCGTCAAGGTGAAGCTCGCCGCCGTTACGACGGCGCCCTCCGGGAGTCCGCTGCGCCGGTATCCCCATTCGAGGTGCCGAGCGTCGATCCAGCCCCGACCTTCATGACTCACGACGTGCAGTCCATCCACCACTTCGGCCATGCAGCCGGAGTGGGCCCCTGCGTTCATGCGCACCCCGCCGGCGACGCTACCGGGGATCCCGCAGGCGAACTCCAAACCCGAGAGCCCCAGATCGGCGGCGTGCACGGCCAAGCGGGACAGCGACAGGCCGGCGCCGGCCACCAGGCGAACCCGCGCCGCCCCCTGCTCCTCCGGCTCCTGCACGTAGTGGAAGTTCTCGTCGAGCTTGAGTATCACGCCCCGATAGCCGCAGTCGGGCACGAGTAGGTTCGAGCCCGCTCCGACGATGTCCCAAGGAAGGTCGGACCGCGACAAGACCTCGACCAGCGCCACTACCGCTTCGACCGAGGCGACCGTGACGAGGAGGTCGGTCTTGCCCCCCACTCCGATCGAGGTGAACGGAGCGAGCGGCGCGCGGCGCCACAAGCGCAGCCCCGGCACGCGGGAGAGTTCACGTGTGAGTTCGGAGATCACGCCGCGTGCGGCAGGACGTTCACGGGAGTTCGAGCAGCCGCTCGCCCACTCGGTGCACGTCGCCGGCTCCCATGGTCAATACCAGGTCCCCAGGGACGGTCGACCGCTCGAGATACTCCACCACCTGCGTGAGCCTGGGTAGGTAGACGACCTTGAATCGAGGAGAAAGGCGCAACAGACTGTCGACGATGAGCTTGGCGCTCACGCCCGGCTGAGGTTCCTCCCGAGCCCCATAGATCTCCGTGATCACGGCTACATCAGCCTCGAGCAACGCCCGCGCAAAGTCCAGATGCAGGTAACGGGTGCGCGAGTAGAGGTGCGGCTGGAACACCGCAACCACACGATCCCATTCTCCCGTACGGGCCGCACGGATTGTGGCCTTGAGTTCGGTGGGGTGATGCGCGTAATCGTCTACCACGCATACTCCGGCCCGCTCACCCTTCCATTGGAAGCGGCGCACGGCCCCGGTGAAGCTCCTCAGAGAGTCGGCGATCGTGGTGGGAGCCACTCCGATCTCACCCAAAGATGCGAAGCAGGCGAGCGCATTCAAGACGTTGTGCTGCCCGGGCACCACGAGTTCAGCGTCCGCGAGGCGGCGGCCCTGCGACCACACCTGGAACCGGCTCCCGTGGCGGTGCAACTGCACCTCTCTGGCCTGGTAGTCGGCCTCCGGGCTCGCGCCGTATGAGGTGGTGGGACACTGTGCGTCTCGAGCCAATCTCGAGAGCCCGGCGTCGTCGGCCCAGAAGACCATGCGACCGTCTGCCGGGAGCAGGGAGACAAAAATCCCGAAGACGGCGGCTACGTCGTCGACGTGACGGTAGTGGCTATGGTGGTCCAGCTCCAGGTTCGTGAACACAGCTATTTCCGGACGCAAGAACAACAGAGTGCCGTCAGACTCGTCGGCCTCACACACCATCATGGTGCCTTCCCCGTGGCGCGCGTTCGACCCGAGATCGTTGAGTTCGCCTCCCACCAGGAAGGAAGGGTCGCAGCCTGCATCCATGAGGCATCGGCTGATCATAGAGGTGGTGGTGGTCTTGCCGTGTGTCCCGCAGACGGCGATGCCCCGCCGCCCCTCCATCACCCAAGCCAGCGCCTGCGCTCTGCGCACCACCGGCAAGTGCCGCCTACGAGCTTCCTGCAACTCACGATTGTGCTCGGGTATGGCCGAGGAGATGACAACCACGTCGGGGTGATCGAGGTTGGCGGGGTCGTGGCCTAAGCTGACGGTCATACCAGCCTCCTCAAGGAGGCCGGTATAACGCGACGGCTTCAGGTCGGAGCCGGTCACCTCATAGCCTCGCCGGTGCAGCACGAGGGCTATGCCGCTCATGCCGGCACCGCCGATGCCGATGAAGTGGAGCCGACGCACGCTCGAAAGCCGCAAATCTGGCTGGAAGGGTGTGGTTGTCGTCATAGTGTTGGCGCCCGCGGAGGGCCCGCCAATTGTACTATCTCGTCGGCGATGCGTGTAGCGGCGTCGGGCCGGGCGAGCTCGAGAGCGCGCGCGCTCATCGAAGCGCGTGTCACCGGCTCGAGGACCCGTGTTACCTCGGCGGCCAATCTCTCGGCTGTGAGTTCCGCGTCGGGCAGTAGAACGGCGGCCCCGTCGGCCTGCAGCCCTCGCGCATTCTTCGTCTGGTGATCGCCCGTCGCGGCCGGAAAAGGAATCAGCACCGAAGGTATGCCGCGCGCAAGGAGTTCAGCCACTGAGCCGCCCGCCCTGGCCACGGCGACGTCCGCCACGGCCAAAGCGAGTTCGAAGTCATTCAAGTACGCGTGCGCCTGATACCGAGGATTGGGCCGCGAGTTGGGCGCCGCAGTCGCTTCAAGCTCAGGCCCGAGTGAAGCCACACGGTCGGCGTCGGCTTGTCCAGTCACGTGTATCACCGAGAAAGGCGTCTCCCGGCCGGCGAAGGCCTCGGCGGCGGCGGTGTTCATACTCCGCGCTCCAAGACTTCCTCCGAACACCAACACTACGGGCAACTCGGGGTCCAGCCCGAAACGTTCCAGACCTTCTGTACGCGTAGCTTTCAGGAGGGATGGCCTGATCGGGCGGCCGGTGTAGACGAACTTGCCCCCGAGTCGGCCCGGGATCGGGAAAGAGAGGCACACCCGATCGACCAGCAGGCTGAGGATACGGTTGGTCCATCCCAGGTGGGCGTCCATCTCCAGAGCGACGCTGGGAATGCGGGCAACGGCTGCTTCTGCCACCACCGGGCCCGACGCGTAGGCGCCCACGCCTACCACACACGACGGCCGCACGCGCCGCAAGGCCCTCCAGGCGTCCACCGCCGCCACGGGTAGCGACAGCACCGTGCGCAGCGTAGTCAGCCCGAGCCGGCGCTCGAACCCGCGAATGCGCACGGCGGAGAAGGGATACCCCGCCCGCCGCACGAGCTCGCGCTCCATGCCCCGCGGTCCGCCGCAGAAATGGACCTCGTACCCGCGTTCGCTAAGTACGTCAGCGATGGCCAGTGCGGGCACCACGTGGCCCGCCGTGCCTCCGCCTGCTATCAATATGCGTGACATTAGGCGGCTCCAGGCGCCCGCCGTGTGCCGCGACAGGGGTCGCCACCGGCCCGAAGCGGGCTACGGAGAGCATGATCCCGACCGCGATCAACACGACCAGCAAGTTGGTTCGACCGTAACTGATGAAGGGGAGAGGTACGCCCGTGAGAGGTATGGCGCCCATGACGCCACCCATGTTGATGCCGGCCTGACCTACGACGAGGAAGGTGCAGCCCGCCACGAGGTATCGACCGAACGGGTCGGCGCACCGGCGGGCCAGTGCCAGCCCACTCGCGCCAAAGACCAGGAACAGACCGATGACGACCCCCACCCCGATCAATCCCAGTTCCTCGCCCAACACAGCCAGAATCATGTCCGTGTGGGCTTCCGGCAGGTAGCTGAACTTCTGCACGCTGAGCCCGGGGCCCACCCCGGACCAGCCGCCGCTGCCCATGGCCAGGAACGACTGCACTATCTGAAAACCAGAATCTTTTGCCTGCCCAAAGGGGTCGAGGAAGGCCAAGAAGCGCTCCCGTCGGTAGTCCTCAGTGAAGATGGCGACCAAGACAAGACCCGCCCCACCCACCGCCAGGCCAAGCCAGTCGCGTGCCCGCATGCCGGCGACCCACAGGAGACCCATCGTGATCACCGCGACTACAAGTGCGGTGCCCAGGTCACGCTGCCACACGATGAGCAGGCAGAAGACTGCCACGACTGCTCCGAAGGGCCACAGCAACCCTTCGAACGACCCCGAGCGCGCCCGCTTGGTTGCGAGGAGATGCGCCCCCACGAGAATCACGCTCAGCTTCGCTACTTCCGACGGTTGAAGAGGGAACGGCCCCAGATCGAGCCAGCGCGAAGCTCCTCCCGCCGACCTGCCGAGGCCGGGCACATGCACCGCCAGCAGGAGCCCACACGCCCCCACGACCGCCGGCAGAGACAGCACCCGCAACCATCGGTAGTTGATCCGAGAGAGCACCACCAGGAACACCAGGCCGGCTAAGGCGACGAGCGCCTGCTGGCGCAGGTAGAAGTTCAGATCGCCGTCCTCCCGGAAGAAGCCGACGGCGGACGATACCGAGAACACCATCACAAGTCCGAAGGCGAGCAGGCTGAGAGCCGAGGCTACTAAGACCTGATCGGCACGCGGGCGAAAAGCGCCAAGACCGCGTGGTGGGGTGTCCGCGGCGGGGCTCTGTTCGCGGTCCGTCGTCGGGGGGAGGGCCGATCGACCGTGCTCGGCTTCCCGACCCCCAGCCGGTATGGTGGAACGGTCCCCGCCCTTCTGCAGAGAGGAACGCCTCCCGTTGTGGCTCCGCAAGCCCACTACTCCGCGGCCCTCAACCTCTGGACGATCTCCACGAAATGCCTACCCCTCTCTTCGAAGTCGGAATACTGATCGAAGCTGGCGCATGCGGGAGCCAGCAGCACCGTCTCACCCGGCTCGGCTGCGGCGCTGGCGGCGGCGACCGCCCTCTCCATGTCTCCGGCATCAGC
>JBBRDB010000026.1:0-20952 GCA_038204345.1 Thermoleophilia bacterium
GTGCACGGAGCCATCCAGATTGGCTCAACAAAGAGTGCGAATGGACGCATGACCCTGGTCGGTTGCTGCGAGATCACAAGGGACTCGATGGTCAATGCCGACAGGGAGCATTTGGCTGATGGTGACAAAACCCTATTGACAATGGCGGCCTTCTCATGGACGCGATGGTGTGGCACATGAATGGCGGAGTCAGCTGACGCTGGGGCGTCCGAAATTCCGTCGGTGAACGTATGGCCCCCAGGTCGAGGAGCCGGGCATCGACAACGGCGGGCGGTGCCTCCTCTCCCGGCCGGGCCGTCCCGGGGCACACCCGTTTCGGCCCGGTTTGCTCATTGTTGGATTGAATCGCTTGACGATTGCGGGGGGAGGAGACGGATGAGCGAGCGAGGTAGGGTGGGGAGCGGGCGTCAACGGTTGGTCGGGCCCCTCCTCGCCATCGCGGCCGCCCTGGCCTTCGCGCTCAGCGTGCCGGTGAGCAAGCTCCTCCTGCGCGACACCTCGCAGCTCGCGGTGGCGGGCCTCCTCTACCTCGGGGCCGGGCTTGCGCTCACCCTCTACCGTCTCGTCTCCTGGGCCAAAAGACCTCGGGGGAATGGCCAAGTACGTGCGGCCGCGGCTGTCGCGGAGAGGGGCGCGGGTGATTGGGCCTGGCTCACGGCCGCCACGCTCTCCGGCGCAGTCGGTGCCCCACTGCTCCTCCTCTGGGGCCTGAGGGTGACGCCGGGAGCGACCGCCTCCTTGTTGCTCTCGTTCGAGGCCGTCTTCACGGCGCTCTGGGCCGCGGGCCTCTTCAAGGAGCACGTAGCCGCCCGGGTGTGGTGGGCCGTCCTCACCGTCACGGCGGGTGGTGTGCTGCTGGGCCTGGAGGGAAGCGGAGACTGGGGGGTCTCACTGGGAGCATTGGCTATCGTCGGTGGCTGCGCACTCTGGGGCCTGGACAACAACCTGACCCGGAACATCGCCGCACTCGAGCCGAGCACGGTGGCGCAGCTCAAGGGCCTCGCGGCCGGAACCGTCAACCTGCTGCTGCTGCTGGCCGTGGGAGGATCCCTGCCTCCCTGGCCCTCGGTGCTGTCCGCTCTTGTCGTTGGCGGGCTGAGCTACGGCGTGAGCCTCGTCTTCTTTGTGCAGGCTCTTCGCTACCTCGGCTCCACGCGCACGAGCGCCTATTTCGGGGCGGGTCCGTTCTTCGCCGCAACGATCTCGCTGGTCATCGCCCGCAGCTATCCGACGCTCCCGCTCCTCGCCGCGGCCGTGCTCATGTTGGTGGGCGCCATCCTCATGGTCTCCGAGCAGCACGTGCATGAGCACTTGCACGACGGGGTCATGCACACCCACTGGCACCTGCCCGACGCCGAGCACCGTCACGGCCACTAGGCGGCGGGGGCTAGGCACGCACGCGAACCCTCGATCTGGCCACCCCCTCAGAGATAGCACTATGGCGAGGATAGCGCGGCGACCCCGCCTCGGCAGGGCGCATCGAGGAACAGCCACTGCGGTAAACCACAACCCCGGGTGGTATCGGTGATGCCTCGGCCGTTTCGGCGGCGTCGAAGTAGCTCCAGCTTCGTTCTGGCTATTCCCAGCCAAGTGGGTGCGATCAAGACGCGGCACCCTTAGACCATCCGGCACAGGTTCTTTGGCACGGGGAGGCTTGAGCCGGTACCGGGCGGGTCAACGCTCACGTATCTCTGGAGCGACCGTCAGGACCCAGGACGCCGGGCAGCCCTTCAAGCAGGCGCTGCGTCGCTTGGCCCAGCAGCCGCGCGTCGATGACGTCCATCATCGCCTCTCCCCCCTTGCGCGGGCGCGAGGCACCCTCGGCCTCGGTGAGGATGCGCAGTTTGTACTCGGCGCTGAAGCGGCGGCGGCGGGGCCGCTCGATGAGTTCCGGGTTCGGGGCGCAAGCGGCGACTGCGCCTCCGGTCGCACCTGCGCCTCACGTTATGTTGGCAGAGAGGGCCTGAGGAAATGCGCTCGACGGAGGCTGGGGTCCGCAAGCTCGAAGAAGAGCAGGGCACCTCTTGCCCGAACTTGTCGTTCAACCAGCCGCATGCCTCGGCCTCAGCGACGGCCGACAGCTTCTGCCAGAAGTGATCGACCTCCTCCTGGTCGGCGCACTCAACGTAGAAGGAGGCGGCTTCGGTGAACTTGAACAGCGGGCCGCCGTCCAGCGCATGAACCGCTGGCTCGCAAGCTCGAATACCGCGGTCAGGACTTTGCCGCCCATATCCGGCTCTGGACCTATCTGCTTGTCCTCTGGGTAGCGTTCTACCGAGACGATCCTGGAGTCGTTCTTGGAATGGGGAGCCGAGTTGAAGACCGAGAGGTAGAAGTCGATCGCCTCATCGGCCTCCTTGTCGAACCACAGGCAGGGAACTAGCTTCTGCATCTAGATCACCTCTCCGGTTCATCACTTGTGCGGACACCTTCCTCGCCCCCTACATCCCCAGCTGAGGCAAGCGACTAAGCGTTCCCGCCCTGCGCGATCGCGGCCCAGTCTGGCCGGCAGCGGCCCAGCCGGCTCGCCCGGAGCCCTGGAGGTCAGTCCAGAAGGAGGAAGGGAGCGAAGTCGGCACGCAGGAGGCGGCGAGGCTCCTCCACGTTCGGACTCTCGATGAAAGCGAGGGCCAGGAGTGGGTACATGCGGTAGTCGATCGGGCGCACTTCCAGAGGCCGGGAGAAGACAGCCGCAAGCGCTTCCAAGTCCACGTCACGGATGCGGGCGCGGTCCATGTCCGCCGGCGGCTTGCAGAGCACCAGGCTGTACACACTCTCGCGCCCGAAGAGCAGCCGGTCCCAGTCGGGCTTCTGACAGAGTAGGCAAGCTTCGTGCGTGTTCAGTCCGTATGCATGCCAGGCGAGCTCTGTGGAGCAGAACCCCGCCAGGCGTAGCGGGTTGATCTCGATGGGCACGGCCCGTCCGGATGCCTCCACACGGAACTCCACGTGAGCGGCCAGATTGAAGATGTCCAGGAGGCGAGCCATGGACGTGAGTGCGTCCAGGAACCGTGCACTATACTCACGGATGAGCGCGGCTGAGGTGAGGTAGACGCGGTCGTCTGTGTCCTCCGGGCTTCGAAAGATGTGCTCCATGACGTTGAGCAGCACCGGAGCTCCCCCTGCATCGAAGTAGACGTCCACGGCGAACTCGCGCCCTTCGACCCGCTGCTCGATCAGCATCTGGCACGGGTCCAGGACAGACGTGGGGAAGAGACCTCGGGCGGCTTCAACCTCGGCTTCGAGGCAGGCGCGGGCGGCGTCCCATTCCTCCGGGCTGCGCGCGGACACCACGGCCAGGGAGAAGAAGCCCACCGCCGGCTTGATGATGAGCGGGAAGGGAAGCCCAGTGGCCGGCATAGCTGCCAAGTCGTCGATGCTCACGCGGGCGAAGAACAGGTCTGGGAAGAGTGGCTGCAGACGCTCGCGCATGAGCGCCTTGTCCTTGGCCACGCGGACCTGCCGGCCAAGGGCGGTACGGTCCAGAGCGGCGAGCACAGCGCCGAGCGCGTCCTCCGAGTTGGTGTAGAGGAGAGGCCGCTCGACGGAGGTGAGCCGGGTCCAGAAGTCCTCCGGTTCCATGAGATTGAGTTCGCTGGGACGACGCAGCACGAGGTCAGATCGGTTCAGCATTACCGGAGTGTGCAGGCGGGCCAGCGTGTCCTCGAGCAGGGTGGAGATGTACGGTCGGTCCAGGATGACCACGAGATCTCCTCAGGCTGGGGCTCCAAGACTACCACCGCGGCCTGGGCGGAGCGAGGGTCTTCGTAGGACCGGACTGCCGACGTTATTGCACTATCTTCATGGGCGGGGCCAGGCCGAGCGATTGCAGAACGATGGTTCCGACGATGAAGGCGATCACAGCGCCGGCCACCGCAACCCAGATCCGTCCCAGCTTCACTCGGTTGGCGGCCGCTCCGAGCACGGCCCCCGCCAGTCCCAACTCAATCGTCTGGCCGAACCACCAGCCGACAAGCAGAGAGAACGGCGCCGTGCTTATCGAGAAGAGCCCGAGCGCGAAGGCACCCCAGAGGAGCGCTCCTGCGGCGACGCCGACACGGAGTCCCGCGATCGCCCCACGCACTTTGAGCCGGCGAAGAAACCAGTAGAGAGCCAGAGTCAGGGTCAGGAAAGCCAGGTAACCAAGCGGGATCCGCCGAAAAGCTTCCTCGGGGCCGAGAACAAACGGGCCTGCCTCTGCATACAGTCTTGCGAGCAGACCCCCGTGGAGGAAAACATCGAACCCAAGCGACAGCACCCACGCTGCAGTGACAGAGAGTATCGTCCGCAAGGTCCCACCCGGATCGGATCCTCTGTCGACCTGAACTGAATGACTCTCATGGGTCTGCATCGTCGTCCTCCTGGAATGCTAAGCGAGGCGGTTGGAAAGCGCGGCCTCACACCCGAGATGCTCGGGTCATGGCGGGTTGCCTCACACCTCCCAGACGCCGTCGCCCCCCGGAGTGAGCGCTTCGAGGCCGGCCGTCGTGACCACGCAGGTGTCCTCGATCCCCACGGCGCCTTGTCCCGGGATGCGGATCTTCGGCTCCACGGCGATCACGTTACCGGCGGCGAGCGGCACGTCCCAACCTCGCCCCAGTATGGGAAACTCGTCCACCTCGAGCCCAACGCCGTGTCCCACGAAGCTCACCTGCATCGGGGCGGTGCCCATGAAGGTGGTCTCGTAGCCGGCCTCGATAGCCCGCTGCACCGCCAGTTCGTAGACCTCCGAGCAAGACACCCCCGGCCGTGCGGCCGACGCGATCTCGTGGCGGATGCTCCGGCAGGTCTCGTAGGCCGAGCTGAGACTCTCGGGCAGCGGTCCGATCGAGAGGGTGCGGGTCTGATCGACGATGTACCCGCCTACCGACGAACCGATGTCTATCACGACCGCTTCTCCTCTCCGGATGGGGCGATCGCTGGCTCCTTGGGGAATAGCGGCGGTGCGACCGTGTCCTCCGAAGGGCGTGTCGGAACCGGAAGCGATTCCCGCGTGCGGGCCGGCGAGGACGTGGACCAGAGGCATCTCCTGGTTCATGCCGCGCATGCGCAGGAGTCCGGGGTGACCGTCCCGCCACAGAGTCGAGACGACAACCGACGCCAGCTCGCCCTCGGTCACTCCGGGCTCAAGGGCGGCGGCGGCCGCCTCGAACGCGGCCGCCGACCGCAGGCCCGCCTGACGGAGTTGGTCAACCTCCCAGGGGCTCTTCACAGCACGGAGTTCGCGGAGGGCGGTGCCGCAGTCCACCAGCTCGGCCTCGGGGAAGAGTTGCTCGTAGCGGCGGAAGTTCAGCACGGGGAGGACGTCGAGTTCCAGACCCAGTCGTGCCGTCGCGGGCAGCCCCAAGCGGGACAGCGAGCCGGGCAGATCGCGGAGACTCGTGAAGCTCTCTACCCGTGCCAGGGGCGATTCCGCCCGTGCACGTATCGGGTCGCGACGGACGAGCAGCAACGGCTCTCCGACCCCCGGCACGAGCAGGTGGCTTTGCTGGGCCGTCCCGGTCAGGTAGAAGAGATCGGTCGACTGTACGATGATCGCGCAGTCGATCTCCTTCTGCGCAAGTAGGACCTGCATCCGCGCGAGTCGGTGTTCGATCTCGCTGGAAGGAACTGTCATCACGCCCCCTTGGACTGTTCGGCACAACCAAGATAGGTTATCGCAGCATGCGGTGGACGCCGAGCGTTGTCACGGATGGTCCAGCCACGGCATACGTTTGGTCCGGGTCCGCGACGGGGTACGAACGCGTCTGTTGCGCAAGGATCCCACGTCACGAAGGAAGGTGCGGCATGGCACGCAAAACGATGTACACGGCGGTGATTGTAATCCTGGTCTTGGCGTTCGTGGCCCTCGTCGTCGGGTGCGGCGGCGGCACAACTACGACCACCACGGCCGGGGTTACCACTACGGGCGGGGTCACCACCACGGGCGGAGGCGCAACCACTCTGACGGGTGCGGAGATCTTCGCCTCCGTCTGCGCCGCCTGCCACGGCGTCGACGGCACAGGCAACACCGGCCCGAACCTGACCGCGGGCTCTACGCTCACCAAGGAGCGGATCGTGGATCAGGTGACCAATGGTGGCACGAGTATGCCGGCCTATGGTGGTCAGCTCTCCGCGGAGGAAATCGACGTAGTCGCTGACTACGTGCTCAGTGACATCGTGAAGTAGGGGGAGAGAATCGGCATAACACCTGGTGGATTCCGCCGGTCGCGCACACAAGTCACCCAGCTGCCCATTACCAGCGGCGACAACAGGGGCGGCAGCCCCTATACTGGTACCCTTGGGCGGGTGCCCGGTGTCGTTTGACGTGCTGCGGAGGATCCGTGTTTCCTATCGTTCACAAGAGGCAGCTTTCCGACAGCGTTTTCGAGATGGGTGTCGAAGCGCCGAAAGTCGCGGCCAAAGCCCATGCCGGACAGTTCCTCATGGTTCGCACCGGGGAGTATGGCGAGCGCATCCCGCTGACCTTCAGCGACTGGTCGGCCGAGGAGGGTTGGATCCGTTTTGTCTTCATGAGGGTGGGCAAGACCACGCACGAACTGGCGCACCTGGAAGTCGGTGAGGCGCTTCAGGACATCGTGGGGCCGCTCGGCGTGCCGACGCACGTCGGTGACATCGGGCGCGTCGTCGTTGTAGGGGGAGGCGTGGGAGCAGCGGTGGCGTATCCGGTGGCCCGGGCGTACGCGGCCGCCGGTAGCGAAGTCACGGTGATCCTCGGTGCCAGGACGGCCGATCTCTTGGTACTTGAAGAGGAGCTGCGGGCACTGCCGCTGCGCGACCTGGTGGTCGTGACCGACGACGGTTCAGCCGGCCAAATGGGCATGGTCACGCACCCGCTCAAGCAGCTGTGCGCGGGAGGCGAGGTAGACCACGTGTTTGCGGTGGGGCCGGCGATCATGATGAAGTTCGCCGCAGCCACGACCCGGGAGTTCGGCGTGCCCACCACGGTCTCACTCAACCCGATCATGGTCGACGGCACCGGCATGTGTGGCGCCTGTCGGGTGACAGTGGCGGGAGAGACTCGGTTCGGGTGCGTCGACGGCCCTGATTTCGACGGTCACGCGGTGGACTTCGAGGAACTCATGAGCCGCCAGCGTGTCTACGTAGACGACGAACGCGCCGCCGACGCCCGCTATTCTCGGGAGTGCCGATGCACCCCGTAGACGACTCAGCTTCTGGCGTGGCGGGCTCTCCCGGCGCGGGCAGCCCTTCCCACACTCGCGGCAATCCCGGCGCGGGCAGCTCTTCCGACACGGGCGGGGCGCCGAAAGGGGAGGACAAGCCGCGCCGCAGGCCTTCGCGCGGACCGCGTACGCCCATGCCCGAACGGACCCCCGCCGAGCGGCGCATGACGTTCGCCGAGGTCGGTCTGGGCTACTCACCTGAGCAGGCGCTGGCAGAAGCCCAGCGCTGCCTGCAGTGCAAGGACCCCACGTGCAGTCAGGGCTGCCCCGTCAATATTGATATCCGGGGGTTCATCGGCGCGATCATCGAAGGCGACTTGGCGGCGGGGATCAGCATGCTCAAGGCGCGCAACGCGCTTCCGGCCGTCTGTGGCCGCGTCTGCCCCCAGGAAGAGCAGTGCGAAGCCCTTTGCGTCCTCGCTAAGAAGCGAGATCCGGTCGCCATCGGGAGACTCGAGCGCTTCCTCGGCGACGTCGACCTGGCCTGCGAACTCGACAACCGCTGCGTGCCCGAAGTGGCACCTGCGAGCGGATTCCGCTGCGCGGTCGTCGGCAGCGGCCCGGCCGGCCTCGCCTGTGCCGGCGAGCTTGCGCAGCTCGGTCATGCGGTCACCATACTCGAGTCCTTGCACGAGCCCGGGGGCGTGCTCACCTACGGCATCCCCGAGTTCCGTCTGCCCAAGTCGATCGTAGCCGCCGAGATCGAGATGCTGACCACGATAGGCGTGGATATCCAGACCGACACCGTGGTGGGTCGGTTGGTAACCGTTCCCGAACTGCTCGGCCAGGAGGGCTTCCATGCCGTCTTCATCGGGTCGGGCGCAGGCCTGCCGGTGTTCCTGGGCATCCCCGGGGAGAATCTGAACGGCGTGTACTCCGCCAACGAGTTCCTCACGAGGGTCAATCTGATGCGGGCCTACGAGTTCCCGCGGTCGGATACACCTGTGTGGCGAGGTCGTAAGGTGGCGGTGGTGGGCGGCGGCAACGTGGCGATGGACTCCGCCCGCACGGCGCTTCGTCTCGGCGCGGAAGAGGTATTCCTCGTGTACCGCCGCACAGAAGACGAGATGCCGGCCCGTCGTGAAGAAGTGCACCATGCGCGGGAGGAAGGCGTCGAGTTCAAGATGCTGTGTTCGCCGCTCGAGATCATCGGCCGCGACGGATGGGTCACCGGTATCACCGCCTCGCGCATGGAACTCACCGATCCAGACTCGAGCGGCCGCCGCGCGCCCGTGTGCTTGGTAGGCAGCGACTTCACCATCGATTGCGATACGGTCATCTCGGCAGTGGGCACAAGGGCTAACCCGCTGCTCAAGCTGGCCGCGCCCGGACTCGGGCTGAGCCGGCACGGATACATCGCCACGGACGATGACGGAGCCACCAACTTGCCGGGCGTCTTTGCCGGTGGCGACATCGTTACCGGCTCGGCGACCGTCATCCTGGCCATGGGTGCCGGCAAAAAGGCGGCCCGGGCTATGGACCGGTGGCTGTGTGGGCCGGCCTCCGGGTAGGCCGCACCGACTTTCTGGGAGGCTGCACGCTTTGGACCGAGAGGCCGCACTCAAACTTGTTCGCGAACACGTACGCAGCGAGAACCTCGTGAACCACATGTTGGCTACGGAAGCCATCATGGCCGCTCTGGCCGAGCGGCTCGAGGGTGACGTTGACCGCTGGGCCGTGGCTGGGTTACTGCACGACCTCGACGTCGAGGAGACGGCCGACATGATGACCGTCCACGGCATGCGCACCGTCGAATGGCTTCGCGACGTGGGCTTCGAGGACGAGGAAGTCATCGATGCCATACGCGCACACAATCCCGCGAACGGTTCGGAGATAACCACGACGATGGCCGGTGCTCTGCTCGCGGCCGACCCGCTCACAGGTCTGGTGACGGCCGCCGCCCTCATCCGGCCTGAGAAGAAGCTCGAACTTGTGCAGCTCAAGAGCCTCAAGAAGCGATTCAAAGAGCCGTCGTTCGCAAAAGGGGCCCGCCGGGAGGACATCCTCACATGCGAGGATCTCGGCATCCCGCTGGATGAGTTCCTGTCCATCGGGCTCGATGCGATGAAGGCCATCGCGGGCGACTTGGGGCTGTAGGTCGCCGTCCCCGGCCGCCGGCCAGACACTTCCGAGTTAGCCTGCCTGAGCCTAAAGACCCGTTGTCCATCCGCAGGCAGGCGGTCACGGGACTGTTGAAGTCCGTTGAGGTCGTTAGCGTGACCGCTCCGATCTTGCGTCGCGCGAGCCAACCGCTACCCGTTACGGTGGGGACCTTTGACGCCATCCATCTGGCGACTGCTCTTCTCTGGTGCGATGCGGCCGGTGAGGAGCTGGTGATGGCCACCCACGACTCCGCCCTGGGCACCGCCACGCGGGCCATGGGATTGACTGTGATCGGCTGCTGAAGGCGGCAGATCACGCGGCGAGTGTCGAAGGAGGGGAAACGGGCGACAATACAAGGATGAGAGAAGCGGACGACTACCCGAGCGGCGACCCTGATCTCGAGACGTGCGACCTCGAGTGCGAGGTGCTGGAGTCGCCCTTGTCGGCCGACCATATCGAGCGGCTCCGCGTGCAGGCCGCCAACCTCGATCCCTACCGCGAGCGGCTCCAACACATGGAGGTGTGGGACGCCCACACACACGTGGGCTGTGACATCGACGCCAGCCGCCTCGCGGCTCCCGACCTCGTCGCACATCTGGACGCCTTCGGCGTGAGCCGAGCCGTGGTATTCCCCATGAACGATCCGCGTCAGGGAGTCTGTTTTCGCCATCCTAACGACCTTGTGTGGGCCGCCTACCAGCGTTATCCCGACCGCGTCGTGCCCTTCTTCCGTTTGAACCCGAATTTCCCGTCCCGGGAGGAGTACGACTATCGGCTACGGCAAGGATTCAGGGGCATCAAGCTGCACCCGCGTTCTCAGTCATTCCGCATCGCGGCTCCCCAGGTGATGGAGGTCTATTCGTGGGCGGAAGCCGACGGTCTGCCGGTGCTTCTGCACACCGGCAAAGGTACCGAGAGCGTGGTTGACGAGATCCGCATGGTGATCGACGCGTTTCCCGCCCTTCGACTTATCCTTGGCCATTCCGCGCTCCAGGATCTCCCTCGGTGCTGTGCCCAGTGCGGCACCTGCGACTGGGTGCTGTTCGATACCTCGACCCTCGATCAGGACCAGCTGCGCGAGTTGTTCAAGCACGCCGATCCACACAAGATCGCCTACGGATCAGACGTGCCCTTCGGCCAGGAGGTGCGCGAGTTGCTGCGGGTGTTGGAGGCCGCCGATGACGCCGGGTTGGACGACGAGGCCCTGGCGCTGGTTCTGGGGGGCAACATCCGACGATGGGTGGAGACGGAACCTGTCGCCCGTGAAGTCTGTGAACTCCGTGCCTAGAGGTGCTCGAGGTACGCGGGCCGGAGAGAGTCGAGGTCGGCTTCTGCCAGCGTACGGTCTATGGCCGCTATCAGGTGGTCGCGGTCCTGTGGGAGCCGCCCGTGGAGGGGCAGGTAGTTGGTGATGTGGTCGGAGAGGAGCGTCACCGGGACGGTGATGTTCTCCAATAGTAGCCGCGTCTCGAGCAGGGCCTCGCGTGGACCCGCTTCGACGAAATCGCCGCGGTGGCGCTGGTGCCACAGGGGCGTGTCTTCTTGGATATAGAGAGTACGGGGCCGCAGGATGTCTGGCTCGATAGCGTTGACCACGCGCGCTGTGCCTAAGGCGTGCTCGCGGTAGCGATCACGACCGCCGAGACCCACGAGGACGTAGAGGCTCACGGGTAGTCCCGCGTCTTTGAGCTTCCTGCCCGCCGCGATCATCTCTTCGGGCGTCGCGCCCTTCTTCACGCGGCGTAGCACTTCGGCATCGCCGCTCTCGAGCCCCAGGTAGACGGCGCTCAGGCCTGCCACGCGCAATCGCACTAACTCGGCCACGCTCTTGGCTGCTTCGATGTCGGGTCGGCCGGGGTCGGCGCCGGGTTCGCGGGCCAGATATCGGGCGCCACCGTAGAGGCCCACGTGCTCGAGTTCTGGGAAGAGTCTTCGCGTCTCGGCCAGGATAGCGAGCAGATCGTCGGTAGGCAGTGCTATCGTGTTGCCGTCGGCGAAGAAGATCGACGGGACATGAGCGAACGAGGCCCGTGCGGTGGCTAGGTCTTCGAACACCTCGTCCAGCGGCCGCACGCGGAATTGCCTATCCTTGTACATGCCGCAGAAGGTGCAGCGGTTCCACGGACAGCCCACCGTGGCCTGGATTATCAGGCTCCGGGCTTCACAAGGTGGACGGTAGATCTGGCCTTCGTACCTCATAGCCTTGATTCTACCAGCGCTGCGCGCACGACACGCCCACTGCGCGGGCCGGGAGGAGGTGCGAGAAGTGGAAGGAAGCGGGGGAGCGTACGCCAGAGCCATCGAAGAAGCGGTCAAGGAGTTCCGTGCGGCGACACCGGCGGTAGTGCAGACGGCGGCGGGAGTCACCTTCACACCTCGGGGCGTGTCGCAGGAAGTGGGGGGCGTGCCGGCCGGCGCGTTCAGATTCCCCTTCATGGACCGGGAGGTCGAGGTGGGGTATCCCGACGGCTTCGTCTCGTTAGACCGGGAGCCGGCTGTCGTGGCCGTCACTATCGTCGTGCTCCACTACCTCACCCGGTCGGTGGGACCTCTGGATCTCTCAGACCCGGTGCGTTTCCAGGGCCTGCCGGGTGCAGGCGCATACACCTCCGCCTTCCGGTCCCACGCTGAGGTCCCTCTCCTACAGCGTTTCGGGGAAGACGGGGAGGCGTACGTGCAGGCTCTTAGCGCTCTTGGAGCCAGACCGCTGGCTGGGGTCGGAGTAGACCCCGAGGTCGTGTGGGAGGTCCCCTTCCTCCCGCATCTTCCTCTCGGCGCGCGTCTCGGCTTGGCCGAAGACGCCATGCCTGCGGACTGCGTCATCATGTTCCCCCGCCGTTCGGGCTTCGCGTACCACGTGGAGGATCTAGCCGTTGCCGGGGAGATATTCAGCGCACGTCTGTTGGAGGTGGCGGACATGGCAGCGGCGAAGGAGAACGAGCAGGGTCGCGAACTCTCGATCCTCGTGACGGTGTTCGACCCGGTGGAAGCCGACATGGTGGTGTCGAAGCTGCGCAGCGCGGGAATAGAGGGCATCGTGCAGCCGGAAGCACTCTCGGTCGTCTACGGGCTGACGATGGAGGGGCACGCCCGGCACCACGTCCTAGTGAGAACGGAGGATCTGGTGGAGGCGAGAGGAGCACTCGACCTGAGCGGGAGTCCAGAATAGTGGACGCCGGCGCCTGGGTCGGAGCAGGGGAGGAGGGTGAGTCGCCGGTCGAGACCCGGAGAGGGTCTGCGATACGGGCCGCGCTTAGCTGGGAGGCTTCTACCGAATCCCTGTTGGTTTCGGTGCGCGGCGACTCGGTCGAGGAGGTCCACCGGGGAGTGATAGTCGTGGCCGACGCGGGTGGGCGCCTGCTCGGCGGCGTTGGTGACCCTCGTACACCTGTTCTCATGCGGTCTGCCGCCAAACCCTTTCAAGCGCTCGCCATCGTAGCGTCCGGCGCGGCCGACGCGCTTCGCCTCAGCGACGCGGAACTGGCGGTCATCTGTGCGTCTCACGCAGGCGAAGAGGAGCACGTGCGCGTCGTGGCGACGCTTCTCGAACGTCTCGGCCTCTCGTCCGAAGACCTCGTGTGCGGCACTCACCCACCCTTCGCGCGGTCGGTTCGCGAGGAGTTGCAGCGATCAGGCACCGAGCCGTCCCCCCTCCAGAACAACTGCTCGGGCAAGCACGCCGGCATGCTGGGATTGGCGCTGTTCCTCGAGGCCCCCCTGACCGGCTACGAGGACCCCTCTCATCCTGTGCAACGGGAGATAGCCCGCACCGTCGCGCGTCTGCTCGGGGGGGAAGACCCGCGCGCGCTCTTCCACGGCGTCGACGGTTGCGGCGTGCCGGTGCTGCGCATGTCGGCGGTGCAGTGTGCCACACTCTTCGCCCGTCTCGTCGAGGGGGCCGAACCGTCGCTGCGGCGTGTGCGTGACGCGATGGTGGCCCATCCCGCCCTCGTCGGGGGGGAGGGGCGCTTCGACACGCGGTGCATGCGCCTTCTTCCCGGAGACCTGGTGTCGAAGGCGGGCGCCGCTGGGGCGCAGGGCTTCGGGCTCGCGGCGGGGGTAGGACGTCTGGGACCGGTGGGGTGCTTCATCAAGCTGGCGGACGGCTCCTCGGAAGCCATCCCTCTTCTCGTGGGGAGTGTCCTGCGGGCGTGGGGCGAGCCTGGAGCGGGCGACGAGCTGGCGGGCAAGGATGCGACCACTCTGCGCTCTCTGGCTGGTGTTCAGGTGGGCAGGCGCGTGATCATGACCAGGGAAGCGGAGCTGCGCCGCCGGGAGGCGCGTCACGCCGACTGGATGATGGCGGTTACACAACGACCGCCGACCGCCGGGGAGAGCGCGCGAGGGATAGTCGTCGACGTCGCGGGCGACAGGGATCGCGCGGTGATGCGTTTCCTGCGGGAGGAGTGGCCCGCTGCGGATGAGGAGATCCTTGGGCGGCGCTACGATTGGCGTGCCGAGAGCGTCGATCTGGTGGCTCGAGAAGGTCGGAAAGTGGTGGGTGTGCTGCGCGGCCATTTCACGGGCGGCGTGGCCACCATCAATGAGCTTCTAGTGCACCATGACTACCGCCGACGCGGCATAGGGGGTCGCTTGGTCGAGGTGATGGAGGAACATGCGCTCGGTCTCGGATGCCACAAGATGTCCCTGCGCACTCCGGGGGGCTCCCGCGCCGAAGACTTCTACCGCGGGTTGGGCTACTCGCGTGAGTACCTCTTGCCCCTGCATCACTACGGCCACGACTACGTTGGGATGTCGAAACTCCTGAACTGACGGCGACCCGCTGCGGCAGGCCGGCGATTCGCGACGACACGCCGTCGCCCGCGACAAGCCTTCCGGGGAGGCGCCCGCGCGCGACGCCGCGCCGTCGCGGTTGAGCTGCGGACGCGTCACTCCACCGGTTCGCCACCTGCAGCCGGCCTGGACCCCATCGTCTATACTTGACATCCGTGGCTGGGGGCGGTCGCCCCGCCGAGGTAGCTCAGGAGGACCACCCGTGTTCCGCATCCTCTATCTGTTCTTCATGCAGGATCCGCCGTCGTGGGTGGCCTACGCCCATGCGGCCGTGATGTTCGCGCTGATGGGCCTCGTCTACCTGCAGAGCAGCCGGCGGGGAGTGGGCTTCATGGTTGTCTTCCTGGCGATGGCCGGCATCTTCATGGTCGACATATTCGGATACCTGCCTTTCCTCGCATACATTGCACGTCGCGATCGCGCGCGCAAGGCCGCGGTGATCGCGGCGTCGGCCGCACCAAGACCGGCCGCCGCCGGTTCCCCGCGGGGCCGGGGCCAGGCGCCGGCGGAGTAGTCGGCAAGACAATGAGCCTGAGTCCCGAACGCATCCCGGGAGGCCCCCCGGCGTGTCGGCGGGCCCCGCGCGAGATCGAGCCGGCCTCTGAAGACTGGGCGGCATCGATGCCGAATGAACTCGGCCCGGCCTCTGTTATGATGCCTCGCAATGATTGACCGGCTCCGGAAATCGCGTGTGACCTTGTGGAGCGCCGTGGCCGCGCTGGTGGTGGTCGCCGCCGCCGCAGCCTTCGTCGCGGTCCAGTACGCCACCGCCGCCGAACTCGGGGAACTGCAGCCTGCCGACGGCGCCGCTCTTAGATCGTCAGAGGTGATCGTCTCCGCCTCTCTTCCTGGCTTCGAGCCTGGATCGGCGCAGGTGGAGATGTTGATCGACGCCGAGCTCGTACCACCCGATCGACTCGAGCTGGTGCGGGGGGCTGCGCGCGCCGCCGTCTCTTTGCGCGATGGATCCCATTGGGCGCGGGTCACCCTCTCGTCACGCAACCCGTTCTCACGCAGGATCGTTGCCCGGTGGTCGTTCGTGGTCGATACGACGGCTCCATCTGTAACCGTCACCGATCCGGTCCCGATAACGGCGTTCTCGTCGGTCTCTACCCGCCTCAGTCTCGCCTTCCGAGAGCCGGTACAGGTGCAGCTTCTTATCGATGGCGAGCAGGTGCCTTTTGGCGAGGCGGCAGGGGCTTCCGGCGGCGGAGATGTGGGCGCATCCTCAGCCTCCGGCTCGCTCGAGGTCGGCGCCGACCTCCACTTGCCTTCGGGTCGGCACAGTCTCGCCGTCACCGCGACGGACAGGGCGGGCAACGCGACCACGAAGGCGTGGACTGCGTGGGTCGATTTTCAGGCTCCTCAGGCGGATCCCGTCGAATGGCCGGAGGAGTCGTGGGACGAGCCGCGCCGCGAATTGGCGCTCCGGGTGACCGATGATCAGCCCGATGGGCTCGAGGTCCATGTGCAGTTGGATGGGATTCCAGCGAACGTCGCCTCGGAGACGACTCCCGATGGAGCGGACGCTCGGTTGTACCTCATCGACACGGGAGATCTCGCCGAAGGCGAGCACGTCGTGGAATATAGTGTCGCCGACCGGGGTGCCAACACCCAGTCCGGCTCGTACGCGTTTCTCGTGGATTCCACCGAGAGCTTCGGGCAGCGCCCCATGGGACCGGGAGCGCAAGGGCGCGACGTCACCACCCTGCAGCAGGTCCTGCGGAGGAAGGGACTTCTGGAGGAGAAGACCACCGGGACGTTCGGTCCCGCGACCGCCCAGGCGGTCGTCGCATTCAAGGTGTCCCGCGGGTTGCCGGCGGAGCCGGTCCTCGATCTCGAGAGCATGGCGGGGCTGCTGGGCCGCATCGTCATCGACCGATCGGAGCGGAAGCTCTACCTGTACGACGGAGACACACTCTTGAAGACGTACCCGGTGGCCGTGGGACAATCCCGATACCCCACGCCCACGGGCAAGTATCGCATCATCAACAGGGTCTCAAACCCCACCTGGAGCCCCCCGCCGTCACCGTGGGCGGACGGTCTTGAGCCCGTGCCTCCGGGTCCCGACAACCCTCTGGGCACTCGCTGGATGGGGCTGTCCGCGCCGCACGTTGGCATTCACGGCACCTACCAATCGTCGTCGGTCGGGACGGCCGCCTCGCACGGATGCATCCGCATGTACATCCGCGACGTGGAGGATCTCTTCGATCGGGTCTTCGTGGGCACGCCCGTGGAGATCGTTTCGTGACCGAGTCCCCTGCTGCCCTTCATCGGCACCGTGATAGAACCCGCCGCTGACTCCACGCCACCGCCGCCGTCCGGTGGGCGGGCACGCGCGTCCGGCGGGCGTGGGTTCACTCCGGGAAAGCCCAGCACGGGCAAGATGCTGCGAGACGCACTGCTGGTGTTCGTCATCCTCGCGATGGCGCTGCCTTTCCTGGTCGCCCGCATCGGCGACGAACCCTTGAACCCGGAACAAGAGGAGCAGGCCAGATTGGGCCGTCGCGCTGCCTACCAGCAGCAGGACTGGCTGGCCAACTCCATGAGCAACAAGGTAAGTGGTGCCGTCGTGGAGAGTGGGGGCACCCGCTTCGAGTACCGCTACTACACGTTCTTCGGATTACCCTGGGGGAGCTCAGAAGCGGTGGTGGCGGCGGACGGCTCGGTTAGCGATGTGACCACCAGCCTCGCCCTCGACGGGATCTTCTAGCCGACCCTTCCGGCCGCACCGCTACGTGTTCCATCGTCGCTTGTGCGGCATACGTGGCCGTGATATATACAGGGTATATAGGCTGGATAGAGCGCTTCTGGAGGTCGCCCTGTCTATCAGACACGCGTTGTTGGGCCTGCTCGCACAAGGGGAACGGCACGGCTACGAGCTCAAGGCCGCGGTGGAGGGAGATCTCGTGCCTCTATCTCCCCTCAACTTCGGGCAGGTCTACACCGGGCTCGACAGGCTGGAGCGGGATGGACACGTGGTGCATCGCACCGTGGAGCAGGAGGAGCGTCCGGCCAAGAAGGTCTTCGCTCTCACTGAATCCGGACGGGCGGAGCTGGTCTCGTGGATGCGTTCGCCCTCGGTGCCCGATCTCGACCTCCGCAACGCCACCTTCCTCAAGCTCCTCCTGGCGGACATGCTGGACCCTTCTATCGGCGGCCCTGATCCGCTCGAGGTTCTCAGGAGCGAGCGCCGCGCCTGCTTCGAGCGCCTGCACGACGTGGTCGCTGCGCAGGCGAGCCCCGATAGCGACGAGCCCTCCGTGGGAGTCTCGCTGCTACTCGACCTTGCCGCCCTCAGACTGGAGGCGTTCTTGAAATGGCTCGACCGTTGTGAGGCGACGCTGACCAAACGGAGAATGGAGGAAGCATGACTGTGGCGGTGGAGGCGCTGGGCCTGCGGAAAGAGTTCGGGAGCGGAGAGACCCGGGTGGAAGCGTTGCGTAACGTCGATCTGAGTCTGGGCGAGGGGGAGTTCGTCGCGGTCACCGGGGCATCGGGGTCGGGCAAGAGCACCCTGCTGCATCTCGTCGGCGGTCTCGACCGGCCGAGCGGGGGAGTAGTGCGCGTGGGCGGCCAGGATCTCGCCGCGCTGGACGATGACGCCCTCACCCTGGTGCGCCGACGCCAGATCGGCTTCGTCTTCCAGTTCTTCAACCTCCTCCCTATCCTCACCGCAGAGGAGAACGTGGCCTTGCCCTTGGTCATCGACGGCGTCGACGAGAAGGAAGCTCATCGTCGGAGTCTGGCTGCGATGAAAGCGGTGGGGGTGGCTCACCGGGCGAGGCATCGTCCGTCGGAGCTGTCCGGAGGGGAACAGCAGCGGGTTGCTATCGCCCGGGCTCTGGTGTCGGAGCCCGTCCTGATACTGGCAGACGAACCTACGGGCAACCTAGACAGTGTCTCCGGTGACCAGGTGATCTCCTTGCTCCGGCGGCTGGCCGATGAGCACGGCCAGACGATACTGATGGTGACGCATGACGCCAAGGACGCTGCGGTGGCCGACCGAATCGTGTTCTTGAAGGATGGTCTCGTTGACGACGAGCAGCGCCTGGTGCTGGACGAGGGAGCTCAGGTGGCGGACGTGAAAGAGCGGCTGACCGCGGCCCTTCCTACGGGCCTCGTGGCCCAGACTCCCGCGTCTCGGGGCGACATGGCCGTGGACACGCTCACAGGCGACCGATTCGGGGTTGAGCGCCGTCAGCGGCCTGTCGTTGGTTGCCGGGGCCTTCATCATCCTCAACGCCTTCCTCATGAGTGTGGGTGAGCGGCACGGGCAGATCGCCCTGCTTCGCGCTCTAGGAGCGACGCGCCGCCAGGTGACGAGACTGCTGCTGCGGGAGGCCCTGGCTCTGGGGCTGGCGGGGACGGTGTTGGGCCTCGGGCTGGGCGCGGCTGTCTCGGTGGCCCTGACCCAGGGCCTGGCCGGCCTGGTGGGCGCCCGAGTGCCGGGTGTCGCCTTCTCGTGGAGGCCGTTCGTCGTCGGCGGGTTACTCGGACCGGTGTTGGCGCTCGTGGCCACCTACATCCCGGCGCGGCGCGCCGGCAGGATCACACCGCTGGAAGGGTTGGCGGAGGGCGGCGCAGAGCCGCCGAACCATCGCGCCGGTGGCCTTCCTACGCCGGTCTCGCGCTGGTGGCCGTGTCCGTCGTCGCGGCCCTGGCCATGATCCGTGGTGCTCTGCCGCTTTCGACGGCGTCGCCCATCTTCATGGCCCTCCTGGTCGGCTGCGTGTTGGTGGTGCCTTTGGTGACGCGGCCGCTCGCGCGGTTCTGGGCCTCAGTATTGACCCCCGTCCTTGGATCCGAGGGGCGGCTGGCCTTCCGCCAGCTCGCGCGGCACCGCACCCGCACCAATCTGACGGTGGGGGTCCTGTTCGTGGCCGTGGTGGTGGCCGTGAGCATGGGCGGGAGTCTGCTCACCAACGTGCGCGACAGCGCCGACTGGTACGATCGCACCATCATCGGAGACTACTTCGTGCGAGGGGTCATCCCCGACACCGGGACCTCTCGCGCTGCCACCATCGAGCCCCGCGTCGGCGAGGAGATCGCTGCTTTGGAGGGCGTCAAGAGCATCGTCCCCTTCGCCTTCGTACAGTCGAGGGCACTCGACCGCCAGATCATAGTCCTGGCGCGCCCCTTCGAGTCGACGCCCTTGCCTTTGGACCTGGAAGAGGGCCGGCAAGAGGCCGTGCTCGCAGGATTGCGGCGCGGAGAGGTGGTCGTGGGCACGGCCCTGGCCAAGGCGGCCGGAGTCGGGGTGGGCGACTCCCTCGTCGTGGAGACTCAGTCGGGACCGGCGTCGTTCTCGGTGGCAGGTCTGGTGACGGAGTACACGGCGGGGGGCTACTCCCTCTACATGGACTACGCCACGGCTGAGCGCAACTTCGATCTGAAGGGTGCCGACCTCTACATCGTGGCCGCCGGCGAGGGAGCCACGGCCTCGTTGGGTGAGAAGTTGGCCGCGCTCTCGGAACGCGAAGGACTACTCCTGCAATCGCAGGCCGACTTCCGGCTCATGGTGGATGAGATGATCAACGGCGTGCTCGGCTTTCTTTGGCTTCTCATCGCCATGGTGTTCGTGGTCGCCTCGCTGGGCGTGGTCAACACCCTCACCATGAACGTGCTCGAGCAGACCCGGGAGATCGGCCTGTTGCGGGCAGTGGCCATGACGAGGCGCCAATTGCGTAAGATGATCCTCTCCCAGGCTCTGGGACTGGCGGCCATAAGTCTATTGCCCGGTCTGGCGGTGGGCGTGGCGGTGCAGTATCTGCTCAACCGGGGCACGGTAGCGGTGACCGGGATGTCAATCGACTTCACCTTCGAACCGGTGGTGCTGGTGGGCACCTTCGTGGTGGCTTTGGGGATGTCGCTGCTCTCCGCCTACTTCCCCGCGCGGCGTGCGGCGAGACTCCAGGTGGTGCAGGCCCTCCAGTACGAGTAGAGGAATCCCGCCGCCGGCTCTGCTACGATGCCTCCACTGCAGTGTCCGCAGAAGGCCACAGGAGAAGGCACCGTGCGCGTCGTGCTGGGCGTGGATATAGGCGGCACAAAGATCGCCATTGGGCCCGTGGCCCGCGACGGTCGGCTGCTTGACGGGGTGGTCTCCCGTCCCAGCGACCCGCGTGGTGAGGATGCGTTCCTCGACGGGTTGTTTGCCGCGTTGCTCGACGGACTGGCCACGGCGAGGCACGACGGGCACGAAGTGCTCGCCGTCGGGCTGGGATGTGCCGGCACCATCGCCCGCGATCGAGGCGCGGTCGTGGTCTCGCCCAACCTTCCCCTGGTGGACGTGCCGCTGGCGCGGCTCGTGACCGAACACACCGGGCTCCCTGTGGTCCTGGACAACGACGCCAACGTGGCTACCTTGGCGGAGGCCCGCGTCGGGACGGCGGCGGGCCTCCGGCAGGTGATCATGTTCACGTTGGGCACGGGGGTGGGGGGCGGCATCGTGCTCGACGGCCGCCTGTACCGGGGCACCACCGGCGCGGCGGGGGAGTTGGGGCACACTATCGTGGCGGGCGGCGGCGAGCGCTGCAAGTGCGGGGCGTTCGGTTGCTTGGAGGCCTATGCCTCGGGCACGGCGCTGGAGCGGACCGCTCTTCGGCTGGTCGAGGCGGAAGGTCGCCGAGAGGCACTCTCGGGCTGGCGGGTGGCCCCCGGACTCGAAGGCGAACCGGCTGAGGTGGTGAGCACCGAGGGGCTCTCCCGGCTGCTCGGCGATGGCCATCTCACCGGAGAAGAGGTCGGAGCTTTAGCCGTGGCCGGCGACCCGGGGGCCCGGGCGGCGGTGGCAGAGGTGGGGGCGTGGCTCGGAGTGGGAGCGGCGAACGTGGCGAACATCTTCGAGCCCGAGGTGATCGTGGTGGGA
>JBBRDB010000027.1:0-20780 GCA_038204345.1 Thermoleophilia bacterium
CCTGGGTTCGGTGGTAGAGTGACCTACGGCCTCGCGCCGCACGCCCGCTGTCTGACGGAGGAGAATCCACGGGATGATGAACGCCGGCGGCATGGACACCGCCCCTGAGAGGGAGCGCGCCTTCCTTATCGCGCTCGACACGGATGAGGATGTCGGCTGGACGGCCGAGGAGTCGTTGGCCGAGTTGGCCGCCCTTGTGGAGACCGCGGGCGCTGAAGTGGTGGGCATGGTCTCTCAGCGTCGTGCCTCCATGCATCCGGTGTGGTATCTGGGCTCGGGCAAGGCCAAGGAGCTGAAGGCAGCCAAGGCCGCCACAGACTTCAATATGCTCGTCGCGGACGACGAACTCTCGCCTAAACAGCAGCGCTCTTTCGAGAAGTTGCTCGATGTGAAGGTGATCGATCGCAGCGGGATAATTCTCGATATCTTCGCCCAGCGCGCGCGCACCCACGAGGGCCGGCTACAGGTCGAGCTGGCCCAGCTCCAGTACCAATTGCCCAGGCTCACCCGGCTGTGGACCCACCTCTCGCGTATCGGCGGCGGCATCGGGACCAAAGGACCCGGGACCAAAGGAAAAGGGGAGACCCAGCTCGAGACGGACCGCCGGATCATCCGTCTTCGCATCAAGAAGCTAAAGGAGCGCTTGGCTGAGGTGCGTGTGCGCCGCGACACCGCGTCCAGTACTCGCGGCCGGCGCGTCTTGCCGGCGGAGGCGATCGTCGGGTACACGAACGCCGGGAAGTCCACCCTGCTGAATTCGCTGGTGGGCAAGGAGGTGGTGGGAGTCGAGGACAGACTCTTCGCTACGCTCGACCCCACCAGCCGTCGCGTTTCGCTGGGAGAGGGGCAGTCGGTCATGGTCACCGACACGGTGGGCTTCATCCACAAGCTACCGCACCAATTGGTCGACGCCTTCCGGGCTACGCTGGACGAGGTGGTGCGCGCCGACGTGCTGATCGAGGTGGTCGATGCCGCCGATCCCCACGTGCGTGAACACCGGCGCACGATCCAGGTGGTGCTGGATGAACTGGGAGCGGGCCATAAGCCGCGTGTGGTCGCGTTCAACAAGATCGACCTTGTGGAAGAGGCCATCGGGCGCACCTACTCGCCTCCCAAGGGCGAGCGGAACGCCGTGGGTGTCGCCGCCCTTCAAGGACGGGGGTTAGACCAACTGCGTTCGGCGCTGGCGGGCGTGCTGGCTGAGATGTGGGCTGAAGTGGATCTGGCCGTGCCGTACACCGCCGGGTCTCTGCTCGCGCGCCTACGCGAGCGGGGTGCCGTGGATTTCGAGTATAAGGACACCGAGGTCAAGGTGCACGGGCGCGTTGATCAGGCCTTGGCGGGGGAACTGGTGCAGGCCGCCCGCAACTGGAAGCGTGCGGTCAGGGAAGCGGACGTGGAGCGGGCCGGGGGGGAGCCGCAGCTTTGACCGGTCATCGTCCGGGGAGCGCCGCCCGCGGGGGCGGGCGTTGACTCCCGGCGGCCGCAGGCACTATCCTGCCCGCACCTGTTCCGCATATGGAGAAGGGGGATCGTGATGCCGAAGAGCTACGCCGAGGAGTTCCGGCGGTCCATCGAGGAGCCGGAGGCGTTTTGGGCGGAGGCAGCGGCGGCCGTTCAGTGGGATAAGCCGTGGGAGAAGGTGCTCGACGACAGCGCGGCTCCGCTCTACCGGTGGTTCGTGGGCGGACGGCTGAATACCTGCTACAACGCCCTCGACTACCACGTAGAGTCAGGGCGAGGAGACCAGAAGGCCCTTGTGTATGACAGCCCGGTGACCGACACCGTGCGCTCCTACACCTACCGCGAGCTGACGTCGGAGGTGGCCCGGTTCGCCGGGGCCCTGCAGACTCTGGGCGTGGCCAAAGGCGACACGGTCGTCATCTATATGCCCATGGTGCCGGAAGCCGTCATCGCCATGCTGGCCTGTGCCCGCATAGGAGCCATCCACTCGGTGGTGTTCGGCGGCTTCGCGCCCCAGGAGCTGGCCGTGCGTATCGACGACGCCAAGCCCAAGGTCATCGTCTCAGCCTCGTGCGGCATCGAGGTGGCCCGTGTGATCGAGTACAAACCACTGCTCGACAAGGCGATCGATCTTGCCGAGAGCAAGCCGCAGAGCTGCGTCATTCTGCAGCGGCCTATGGCCACAGCGTCCATGATCGAAGGACGCGACCACGACTGGATAGACGTGATGGCCGATGCCTCGGCCGTTGGCTGCGTGTCGGTAGAGGCCACGGACCCTCTCTACATCCTGTACACCTCCGGCACCACCGGCAAGCCGAAGGGTGTGGTGCGTGACAACGGGGGGCATGCGGTGGCGTTGCGGTGGTCCATGGAGAACATCTACGACGTGCAGCCCGGCGACGTCTACTGGGCGGCCTCCGACGTGGGTTGGGTCGTGGGACATAGCTACATCGTCTACGCGCCGCTGTTCACGGGTTGCACCACCATCCTCTACGAGGGCAAGCCGGTGGGCACCCCGGATGCAGGGGCGCTCTGGCGGGTGATCCGCGATCACGACGTCAAGGTGCTGTTCACCGCTCCAACCGCATTCCGGGCAATCAAGAAGGAGGACCCCAACGGGGAGTTCCTCAAGAAGTACGACATCTCGCACTTCAAGTATCTCTTTCTGGCGGGCGAGCGCTTGGACCCGGACACCTACTTCTGGGCCTCCAAGATGCTCGGAGTGCCGGTTATCGACCACTGGTGGCAGACCGAGTCGGGCTGGCCCATCGCCGCGAACTGCCTGGGCATCGAAGATTTCCCCATCAAAGCCGGCTCGCCCACCAAAGCCGTTCCCGGCTACGACGTTCGCATCCTCGACGCCGATGCGCGCGAGGTGTCTACCGGCTCGGAAGGCATCGTCACCATCAAGTTGCCGCTCCCTCCGGGTTGCCTGCCCACGCTCTGGCAGGACGACGAGCGCTACATCGAGTCGTATGTGAGCACCTTTCCCGGCTACTACTTCACCGGAGACGGCGGCTACGTCGATGAGGACGACTATCTGTACATCATGGGCCGCGTCGACGACGTCATCAACGTGGCGGGACACCGGCTCTCTACCGGTCGGATGGAAGAAGTCATCGCGCAGCATCCTGACGTGGCCGAGTGTGCGGTGCTCGGGGTGGCCGACGAGCTGAAGGGCCAGGTCCCCATCGGTCTCTGCGTGCTGAAGGCGGGGGTCGATCGCTCGGATGCCGACATCGCCGCCGACGTGGTCCAGATGGTACGCGACCAGGTGGGGGCGGTCGCGTCTTTCAGGGTCGCGACGGTCGTGCACCGGTTGCCCAAGACACGTTCGGGCAAGATCCTCCGGGGCACGATGCGCAAGATCGCCGACAACCAGCCGTTCACCACGCCCTCCACGATCGACGACCCGGCTATTCTGGGAGAGATCGCCGAGAGTCTGCGTTCGGTGGGCTACGCCAAGGAGTAGCACGTGAGAGAGCCAGACGCGCCGCGCGGACCTGTCGCGGTGGTCGGCGCGGGCCTCACCGGCGCCGGCTGGGCGGCGCTTTTCGCCTCCCACGGGCGGGAAGTCCGCGTCTTCGATATCGACCGCCGACGTGCCCACTCGGCCTGCGCGCGGGCTCTAGACATGGGTCGCTTCCTCGTGGACAGGGGGCTCGCAGACCCCGCGGAGTTCGGGCGCGGTTCGTCTCAGCTGCGGGCGGCGGACAGCCTGGAAGAGGCGCTCAACGAGGTGGTCCTGGTCCAAGAGTGCGTGGCCGAGGACCTGGAGGTGAAACGGAGCGTCTTCGCCGCGGCCGACAACGCCGCACCGCCGGACGCGATCCTTGCCACCAGCTCCAGTGGCCTCTCCGTCACCGAGATCCAGGCAGGGCTGACCGGCGCCCGCCGCTGCATCGCGGCCCACCCGTACAACCCACCGCATCTGGTGCCACTGGTGGAACTCGCACCCGGGGCCGAGACCGACCCGGCCGTCATGGAGCAGGCGCGGCGATTCTATCTTTCCGTGGGGAAGGATCCGGTGGTGCTGACTCGCGACGTGCGGGGCTACCTAGCCAATCGCATGTCCGTTGCCCTCTGGCGGGAGGCAATCGAACTCGTCCGTTCCGGGGTGGCGTCGGTGGCCGACGTCGACCGGGCCGTCTCCAGCGGGCCCGGGCTCCGCTGGGCGGCCATGGGGCCGCACCTCGTCTACCATCTGGGTGGGGGAGAGGGCGGAATCCGCGCCCACATGGAACACCTCGGTAACGTCAAAGAAGGCATGTTGGGGGACATCGCCTCGTGGACGACCTTTCCCGCGGACACGGTGCAGGTGCTCGAAGAGGGTCTGCGTGAAGTCCTTGCGGGCGCCGAGCCGGGGGCGCTCGAGCGCGAAAGGGACGAAGCCCTTGCGGGCTTCATAGCCGCCCGCGCCCGGGCAGGTCGCGTGCCATCGGAGCCGGTCGTCGCCGATGGGACCTCGGCTGAGGTCATCGAGATAGCTCCCGGGGCGACGCGCGCCACCCTGGCGTGCGGGGAGCGTACGACCATGGTGAGGTTCGACCTGGACGCGGGCGCCGATATCCCTCCGCATCATCACGTTCACGAGCAGACCGGTTACCTGGTCTCGGGCGACCTGCTCCTTATCGCCGGCGGGCGCGAATGGCCCGTGTCGGCCGGCGACAGTTGGTCCATCCCCGGAGGGGTGGTCCACGGTGGGCACACCCAGGGCGGTGCCGTGGCTGTCGAGGTGTTCGCTCCTGCGCGCGCCGAGTACCTGCCCGGGCCGCCGCCATGTCCGCCGCGCTCGGACTAAGCGGCGGGCAGGGGCCGCGCTCGGACTAAGCGGCGGGCTAGGCGGCGGCAGGATCGCGAGGACCCCCACGGGCGTGCGTCAGAGGTGCGTCACAGGTGTTTGTGCGCGGACAGCACCGCCTGGACCAGAAGATCAGCGCCCTGGTCGATATCCTTGAGCGACAGGACCTCGATGGGTGAGTGTATGTAACGGGTAGCCACACTCACCACTCCCGAGGGCACACCCTTCTTGCTCAGGTGGATGGCGGTGGCGTCGGTGGTGCCGCCGCTGCCCACGTCGAGCTGATACGGGACCTTGGCGGCGTCGGCGGAACTCCGCAGCCACGTGAGGATCTTCTTGGGCACGATGACACCGCGACCGTCGGCGTCTACGACCGTGAGTATCGGTCCCTTACCCGTCTCCACGTGCCGCTGTTCCTTGGTAACACCCGGGTGATCCCCGGGAATACCTACCTCGGAGATGATGGCGGCGTCGGGGTCGAGGCTGAAGGCGCTCGTGCGGGCGCCCTTGAGACCCACTTCCTCCTGGACCGTGCCTACCGCGTGAACGGTGGCCTTGATCTTCTTGCCCTTCAGGCGCTGCATGGCCAGGATCATCATGACCACGCCCGCCCGGTCGTCGAAACTCTTTCCGGTCACCAGATCGTTGGCGAGCGGAGCCATGGTCCGGTCAAGTGTGACCGGCGACCCGATCTCTATACCCAGCGCGGCCGCGTTCTCGGCGTCGGTAGCGCCGACGTCGATGAACATGTCCTTCATTTTGACGACCTTCTTGCGATCTTCCTCGTCCATGATGTGGGGCGGCTTTGCTCCGATCACACCTGTGACGGGGCCTTCAGCGCCGTGAACGAACACCCGCTGTCCGAGCGCCATCTGGTCGAACCATCCGCCCAAGGGCACGAAACGTAAGAAGCCGTTGTCATCGATGTACTTGACCATGAACCCGATCTCGTCGATGTGGGCTGCGATCATGATGGAAGGTCCGGCACCGGCCCTGGTGCCGACCACGTTGCCCATGCCGTCGGTGGCCACCTGGTCCACCAAGGGCTCGAGTTCGGCGGCGAGAAGGGAAGCTACCGCCCCCTCATGGCCGGAAACTCCGTGCGCATCGGCGAAAAGGGCGAGGAGGCGAAGGATCTCTTTCATGCGGGTTCCTTTCTGTGAGCGGAGCGTCGTGTCGGACACACCCGTGGTCGTTCGTCTGCCGAGATTGTATCGCGTGGCCCTTCGGGTTGCAGCCTCCCGCTCACGCGCACGTCCGCTCACGCACGTGTATGAGCACGCCATTCGGCTGCGGCGCGCGGTGCACACACCCTCGCGCGGCCTCAGTTTTCCGCCCGTGGTATCCTCCTGACCTCTTGCGCATTCTTCATGTGTATTCTGTCCTCACCAGTACTTAGTGGTCGTCCGGTGTTCGGGCGTTGGGTCGAATGAAGGAGTCATCGATGGCTGGGCTGCTCGAGGGTCGGCGGGGCCTCATCATGGGAGTGGCCAATGAGCGGAGCATCGCCTGGGGTATCGCTCAAGCGGCGAAGCGGGAGGGGGCTGAACTCGCCTTCACGTTCGCCGGCGAGATACTGGAGAAACGTGTTCGCCCCCTGGCGGCGCAATTGGGCTCGGACTTCGTGGTCCCGTGCGACGTCCAGGTGGATCGAGACATCGAGTCGGTGTTCGAGGCCGTCGGCACGCGTTGGGGGTCGCTCGACTTCTTCGTGCACTCCGTGGCCTTCGCCAACCGTGAGGACCTCAAGGGCGCGTTCGTGGAGACCCCCCGCGACGGCTTCAGCTTGGCCCTTGATGTGTCGGTGTATTCACTGGTCGCCTCGGTTCGGGCGGCTCTGCCCTACATGAAGCCGGGCGGTAGCATCCTCACCATGACCTATCTGGGCGGCGAGCGCACCATCCCCCATTACAACGTGATGGGGGTGGCGAAAGCCGCGCTCGAGTGCGCCGTGCGCTACCTTGCCGCCGACCTGGGCCCGCGGGGGATCCGGGTGAACGCCATCTCGGCCGGACCCGTGCGCACGCTGGCCGCGGCCGGCATCGGAGATTTCCGCAAGATCCTCGACTGGTACGAGCGTAACGCTCCGTTGCGCAAAGCCACCACTCCCGAGGAGGTGGGTGACGCGGCACTCATGCTCTTGGGCGACTTGGGACGGGCCACCACGGGCGAGGTGATCCACGTCGATGGTGGCTACCACGCCGTGGGGGTGCCTCCCGCCGTCGAGGAAGAGAACGAGGCGTAGCACCGCTTCGATGAGAGCGGTCCGGATCGTCGGACCGGGTGGTTGACCATGGATGTATCCGAGCTCGAACGCCAGATCAAGGAAGCTCCCGATCTGCCGGGCGTGTACCTTTTCCGCGACGGTGACGGCGTCGTCCTCTATGTGGGCAAGGCTCTATCTCTGCGCAGACGCTTGGCCGGCTATGCGCCCGCGGTGAGAGAAGAAGCTCGAGTCCCGGTGAAGGTGGGGGAGATGGGACGTCGGGCGGAGTCGGTGGAGTGGATCGTCACCTCTTCGGACGCCGAGGCGCTTTTTCTGGAGCACAACCTCATCAAACGCCATCGGCCCGATTTCAACATCCGCCTGCGGGACGACAAATCGTATCCCTACATCGTGATCACGATGGCGGAGGAGTTCCCGCGCGTGATGTTCACGCGCCAACCTCACCGGCGCGGCAACCTGTACTTCGGGCCGTACGGCAGCGCGGCCAAGGTGCGCGAGACCTTGGACGCCCTCGGGCGCATCTTCCCCTTTCGCAAGTGCAGGGGCCCGCAACCGGGGCGTCGCACCGGTTCTCCGTGCCTGCAATTCCACATCAAGCGCTGCAACGCTCCGTGTGTCGGCGGTGTCTCGGCGGAGGAGTACCGGGAGGTCGTTAGCCGGGTCGCTGATTTCCTAGCCGGGCGCCACAATCAGACGGTAGCCGCGATGGAGGTCGAGATGAAGGCCGCGGCGACGGACCGCGATTTCGAGAAGGCGGCGCTGCTGCGCGACCGCCTGGAGGCGCTCCGCCACATCCTGGAGCGGCAGCAGGTGAAGGGAGCGGTACAAGGGGCGGTGGATATCATCGGGCTCGCGCGGGACGAGAGCGGGGCCAACGTGCAGGTGTTCCTCACTCGAGACGGTCTGCTCTCCGACCGGCGCAGCTTCACCCTGGTGGGGGTCGAAGGAGCGTCCGACAGGGAGGCGTTGGAGCGCTTCGTTGGAGAGTACTACTCCACAGCCGTCTCGGTGCCCCCGGAGATCGTAGTGCCGCGCATCTCCGCCGACCTCGAGAGTCTCGCGCTGTTCCTCGAGAAGCTGCGCGGCACGCGTGTCCAGGTGCGGCAGGCGGAGCGCGGGGACAAGCGCCGCCTGCAAGAACTGGCCGACCGCAATGCGTCACTGGCTTTGGAGCACGAGCGTCTGCGCAGCGCGCGCAGCCGCGAGCGGCGTCTGGGCGGGCTGTCGGCCCTGCAGCGCAGTCTGGACCTCGAGGGTCCTCCCATCCGCATCGAGGGTTACGACATCTCGAACCTGGGACCCGAGCACATCGTCGCATCGATGGTGGTCTTCGAGGGGGGCGCCCCCAAGAAGTCCGACTACCGCAAGTTCTCCATACGAGGTCAGAGCGGTCAGGACGATTTCGGCGCCATCCACGAGGCGGTCGCGCGCCGGTTCGCGAGGAAGACGGATCCCGACGCCGTCGAAGCATACGATCCCTCGTTCGAGGCCGTCCCCGACTTGGTGCTCATCGACGGCGGAAAGGGTCAGTTGGCGGCCGCGCTGGAGGCGCTGGAGGAGGCGGGTCTCGACGACGTGGTTCCCGTGATCTCCCTGGCCAAGAGGGAGGAGGAGGTGTACGTGCCCGGCCGCAGCGCTGCCTTGGACCTGGCTCCCGACGATCTCGGCCTCCTCCTGTTGCGCAGCGTGCGCGACGAGGCGCACCGCTTTGCCGTGGGGTTCCACCGCGTGCGGCGTGGGGCCCGGGCCACCGACTCGTTCCTCGACGGCCTTCCCGGGGTGGGAGAGAAGAGGAAGCGCTCCATTCTCAGCCACTTTGGGTCCCCCGAACGCTTCTTGCAGGCGAGCAGTGAGGAGTTGGAGGCGGTGCCGGGCCTTCCCGGCAAGGTGGCCCGTTCGATCTTCGCCTACGTACACAAGAACGGGTAGACTGATGGGTAAGGAGGTGGCTGAGATACGAAGCGAAGCGACATTCGAGACGCCCTGGGGCCGGGGGACAGTCGTGGCCGAAGCCGGGCGCCTGGTCGAGGTGGTACTGCCGCGGGTCGACGGCCGGCCGTCGGTCGCCGAGCCGACGACCCCCAGCGATGAGGACCGCTCCGGCGTCACGGCAGGCATCTCGGCCGCCGCTAGCGACGAACCGTCGGACGAGGCGCTACGCTGGGCCCGCGAACTGGGTGACTACTTCCGCGGTCTCCGCCGCGGATGGAACGGCGAGGACATCAGACTGGATTCTTTCGGGTTCACGCCCTTCCGCACCGCCGTCTATCGGGCTCTACTGGACGTCCCCGCCGGCTCCACCATCACCTATGGGGAGTTGGCCCGGGCGGCCGGCCGTCCCGGCGCGGCGCGCGCCGTAGGGTCCGCCATGGCTGAGAATCCGATCGCGATCGTCATCCCCTGTCACCGGGTGGTGCGCAACGACGGCTCTCTGGGGCGCTACGGTTTCGGCGACCCCTGGAAGTCCTTCCTATTGCAGCTGGAGGGTGCGCGCGCGTGACGCCGCTCAACGATCTTCACCTCACCGTCATCACCGGCCTCTCGGGGGCGGGGAAGTCCCAGGCCGTCGCCACCTTCGAGGACATGGGCTTCTTCTGCATCGACAACCTGCCCCCTCAGATGCTGGCGGGAGTGTTCGAACTCTTCTCGCTCGAGGGCAGCCGGGTCGACCGGCTCGCTGTGGTTTTCGACGTGCGCGGCGCCCAATACTTCGACGAGCTCGTGGAGGTCCTGGACGATCTGGCCGAACGCGGCGCCCACTGTCGCATCCTCTTCCTGGAAGCGTCCGACGAGGCGCTGGTCGCCCGTTATCAGTCCACGCGGAGACCTCATCCCGTGGCCCATGAAGGGCCTCTGCTCGCCGGTATCCAGGAAGAGCGGCGACTCCTCATGCCGCTGCGCGACAGGGCGGACGTCGTCGTGGACACCACGGAATTGAACGTGCATGAGCTGCGCCGTCGTCTGCAGGAGACCCTCTTCGCTGACGAGTTGCGCAACGAGATCCTGGTGACCTTCCTCTCCTTCGGCTTCAAGTTCGGACTGCCCACCGAGGCGGACATGGTGTTCGACGTCCGCTTCCTGCCGAATCCACACTGGGTGGCTGAACTGAGGCCTCTCACCGGGCTTGACGGCGAGGTCCGCGACTTCGTGGTCGCGAGACCGGAGTCGCACGGTTTCATCGAGCGGGCCCTGTCCCTGCTTCGCTACCTGGTGCCCCTCTACCTGGCCGAGCAGAAGACGCAGTTGGTGGTGGCTATCGGCTGCACTGGAGGCCGGCATCGCTCGGTTGCTCTGGCCGAGGCCCTAGCCGCCTCTCTGGCCAAGGAC
The DNA here is from genome assembly GCA_038204345.1 of Thermoleophilia bacterium. GTDB lineage: Bacteria > Actinomycetota > Thermoleophilia > RBG-16-64-13 > RBG-16-64-13 > JAHJSA01. The sequence goes on from JBBRDB010000027.1 coordinate 10,320, forward strand.
CCGCAGGTGCAGACGAGCGTGCGCCACAGGGACGTCGGGCGTTCGGGGTGAGGCAGGAGGACGACGGCAGAGGTTCGTCGGCCCCGTGAGCCCCGTGAACGGTCTTAGCCGGGATCGGACCCCTCCGCGCGTGGTTGCCCTGGGCGGGGGGACCGGCCTCTCGACGTTGCTGCGTGGCCTCAAGCACCTAACGCCGTATATCACGGCCATCGTCACGGTCGCGGATGACGGTGGATCGTCAGGCCGGCTGCGCGCCGATCTGGGGGTGCCGCCCCCCGGTGACGTCAAAGAGTGCCTGTTGGCTCTGGCCGACGACGAGTCACTTCTCAGCGCCGTGTTCTCCCATCGCTTCGCCGCGGGCGAGTTGGCGGGTCACACCCTTGGCAATCTGTTCCTGGCGGCTCTCACTGAGGTGCTCGGGGATTTCGACAAAGCAGTGAAGGAGTCGAGTAAGGTCTTGGCCATCACGGGCACGGTGTTACCTAGCACGACTGCGGACGTCCGACTCCATGCGCAGCTGAGCGACGGCCGTCATCTGGCCGGGGAGTCGAGTATCGGGAGATCTCCGGTGTCGGTGAGCCGGGTGTGGCTGGAACCACGCGACTCCTACGCCCTGCCTTTGGCCCTGGCGCGGATCGCCGAGGCCGACCTCGTGGTCCTGGGGCCGGGCAGTCTGTTCACCAGCGTCATGCCGAATCTCCTGGTGGGCGGCATGCGTGAGGCACTCGCGGCGACGGATGCGCTCGTGGTGTATGTGGCCAACCTCATGACTCAGCCGGGGGAGACCGCCAACCTCAGCGGGCCCGACCACTTGAGGGCGCTCATCGAACATCTCGGCGAGGGTGTAGTCGATACGGTGCTGGTCAACTTAGCTCCCGTGCCCGACGGGGCTCTCGAGCGGTACGGCGATACCGGTGCCGAACCCGTGGTGTGGCCTCCGCCCCCCGTGGTCGGCGACAATGGTGCCGGGGCCGAGACCGTGCAGGGGGTCGCCCTCGTGCGGCGCGACCTCCTCCGGGTGTCAGGCCACGTGCGCCACGATCCAGCGGCTCTGGCAGGCGAGGTCCTGGCGCTCCGACGGCTGGGCTCACGGTGAGCGCAGGTGCGTTCTCGAGACGGGTGCGGGAGGAATTGCTCCGGCACGGAGATGTCCGGCCGTGCTGTCGGAGGGCTGAAGTGGCGGCCCTGGTGCGCACCTCGGGTACGTTCCACATACTAGGCGGTGCCTCCGAGGAGCAGGGGCGATACGCTCTGCACCTGTCCACGATCTCCCGCCTCGCCGCGCACATGGTGTACTCCTATTTCAAGGACTACGGTGCAGAAGGTCGGTTGATGACCCGTAGGGAGCCCCGATTCCGCCGACGGTTACTTTACGAGGTACACCTGCCGGGGAGCCCGCCGATGTTGCAGGCCCTGAACGAACTGGGGATCCTCACGGACAGCTTCCGCTTGGAGCAGGGCCTGCCCTCTAGGATCCTGCGCAAGCGCTGCTGCCAGAGCGCCTTCGTGCGCGGCTGTATGGTTGGCTCCGGGTCGGTGAGCCTTCCGGCCAGGAGCACGCATCTCGAGATCGTGAGCCCTCATGAGGACTTCGCCTACGATCTCGTGCGACTTCTTGTGAGGGCCGGGTTCGCCCCCGGGGTCTATGAGCGCCGCGGTTCACACGTGGTCTACCTTAAGAGCGGAGAAGAAGTAGCCGCCTTCTTCGCTTTCATTGGGGCGCAGGAGGCGGCCCTGGAGGTGGAGGAACAGGCGGTGATGAAGGACGTGCGGGCGCGTGCCAACAGACTCGCCAACTGCGATGAGGCCAACACCCGCCGCACGAGCGCGGCTGCGCTCCGGCAACTCCGGGCCGTGGCCTTCCTGCGGGAGGAGGGGGCGCTCGAGAGTCTGCCTCCAGCACTACGTCAAGTCGCAGCATTACGCTCCGAGCATCCGTATCTGAGCCTTAGCGAACTTGTGGAAGAGGCCCCGGAGGGGGTGAGTCGCTCCGCCCTCAATCATCGGCTCCGGAGGCTCGTTCGCGCCGCCGAGGAACACGGCGCCACCGACCTCCCCGATACTGGCGAGCGGTGAGCGCGGGCCCCTGCGCAGGCCGCTGTAAGGGGAGTCGAAGGTCGCTGAGAGCGGGTCGGCCGGTTCCGCTATGGTAGAATCAGGCCGCCTCGCCACCGTCGGAGAAGGAGTCTGGAGCATGAGCGTACGGGTAGGTATCAACGGTTTCGGTCGCATCGGGCGGAACTTCCTGCGCGCGGCTCGCCGGCGCGGGGCCGACATCGACGTCGTGGCCGTGAACGACCTGACGGATGCCGCGACTCTGGCTCACCTCCTAAAGTACGACAGCGTGCACGGGGTGTGGTCCGGCGCGGTAGCAGCGGAGGGCGACGGCATCACTATCGACGACGAGGCCTTCAAGGTCTTCTCTGAACGTGACCCCGCGCTGATCCCCTGGCGCGATCTGGGCGTCGATGTTGTCGTGGAGTCAACGGGCCACTTCACCGATAGGGTGGGAGCTTCCAAGCACCTGGAAGCCGGAGCCAAGAAGGTGGTCATTAGCGCGCCCGCTAAGGATCCCGATCTCACGGTCGTCATGGGGGTCAACGACTCCGAGTACGACTCGTCGAAGCACCACATACTCTCGAACGCCTCGTGCACCACCAATTGTCTTGCGCCGGTCGCGAAGGTGCTGTTGGATAACTTCGGCATCGAGCAGGCGTTCATGACCACGGTGCACGCCTACACCAACGATCAGATGATCCTCGATCTGCCGCACAAAGACCTGCGTCGGGGACGTGCGGCCGCCATGTCCATCATCCCCACCTCCACGGGGGCCGCACGCGCGATCGCCCTCGTGCTTCCCGAGTTGAAGGGCAAGATGGACGGCATGGCTCTCCGGGTGCCGGTCCCCGATGGTTCAGTGGTCGACCTCGTCGCGACCCTGGGCCGAGACGTCACGGTGGACGAAGTCAATGCGGCCGTCAAGACGGCCGCCGAAGGTCCGCTCTCCGGCGTGCTCCAGTACACCGAGGATCCCATCGTGAGTTCCGATATCGTCGGCAATCCCTTTTCGTCTGTCTTCGATGCGCAACTCACTATGGTGATGGGCCGCCAGGTGAAGGTCGTGTCCTGGTATGACAACGAGTGGGGATTTTCGAATAGGATGGTAGACCTGGTAGGCATCCTCCTCTAGGAGCAGGGCTCATGCCGAAGCGCACTGTTCGCGACGTCGATGTGGCCGGAAAAAAGGTCATGGTGCGCGTGGATTTCAACGTGCCGCTGGTGGACGGGGAGGTGGTCGACGACACACGCATCGTCGCGACGCTTCCGACCATCGACTATCTCCGCGAGCACGGGGCACGGGTGATCTTGGTGTCACATCTGGGGCGCCCGGAGAAAGGCTCTCGTGCCGATTTCGTGCTCGATCCGGTGGCGGCGCACCTCGCCCGCCTGCTGAAGATCCCCGTGCGCAAGATGGACGCGCTCTCGGGTCCCTCGGTCGAGGAGGCGGTGGAGCTCATGGAGTCGGGCGACGTGATCCTCCTCGAGAACTCTCGCTTCGACCCGCGCGAGAAGAGCAACGACCCACAGCTTGCCGAGGAACTGGCCAGACTTGCCGACGTCTTCGTGAACGACGCCTTCGGGGCCAGCCACCGGGCGCATGCCACCACCGTGGGAGTGCCCGCCCTCGTCCCGGCCGTGGCCGGTTTCCTGTTGGAGAAAGAGCTGGAGATGCTCGGGTCCCTGCTCACTTCGCCCCGTCGGCCGTTCGTGGTGGTGATAGGCGGCTCGAAGGTCAGCGACAAGATAGGCGTCATCGAGCGGTTCCTGGACATCGCCGACGCCATCTTGGTGGGCGGCGCCATGTGCTTCACCTTCTTCAAAGCGCAGGGCATCGGCGTCGCCGCCTCGCTCGTCGAAGGCGAGGAAGGGATCGCGCTCGCCCGCCGGCTCCTGGACAAGGCTGCCGGCGTCGTTTGCGACCTGGCCCTGCCCACGGACATCGTGGCGGCGGATGCCTTTGCCGCAGACGCCGCCACCCAAGTGGTTGCGGTGGACGCGATCCCCGACGGTTGGATGGGACTGGACATCGGACCCGAGACCGCCGCGTCGTACGCGGGGCGCGTATCGTCCGCGGGCGAGGTGTTCTGGAACGGCCCCATGGGCGTCTTCGAGATGCAGCCGTTCGCCCACGGAACGGAGGCGATCGCGCGCGCCATGGCGGCCTGCGACGGCGTCACGGTGGTGGGCGGTGGCGATTCAGTGGCGGCTCTCCGGGCTCTCGGGCTCGAAGATCGCATGGATCACGTCTCCACCGGAGGGGGTGCGTCACTGCAGTTCGTCGAAGGCGGAGAACTGCCGGGCGTGTCGGCCTTGATGGACCGCTAGATAGCCGCCGAACTGGTAGGCCATATTTTAGGAGGCACGCGAATGAGCCGGCGCATACCGGTCATGGCTGGGAACTGGAAGATGTATAAGACTCCCTCCGAAGGATCGGTCTTTGTGGAAGCGCTCGCCGTTCGCCTGGGCGTGCTGGAAGGGATCCAGGTGATCGTGGCGCCGCCGTTCACCGGTTTGGCGGCCGCCACCGTCGCGGCGGCGGGCACGGCCATCGGGGTGTCGGCGCAGAACGTCTTCTGGGAGAACGAAGGGGCTTACACGGGCGAGGTCGCGCCCGGGATGTTGACCGATCTCGGGGTGACGTGGGTGATCGTGGGGCATTCCGAGCGTCGGCAGCTTTTCGGCGAGACCGACCAGGGCGTAGCCCGCAAGGCTAGCGCCGCCGTCGATCACGGACTCCAGGTCATCCTCTGCGTGGGCGAGACGGAGCAGGAACGCGACGAAGGTCTCACAGAGGAACGCCTGCTGAGCCAGGTGACAAAAGGCCTGGCCGACCTCATTCCGGGCGGCGCCTCGTCTGTCACTATCGCCTACGAGCCCATCTGGGCCATCGGCACCGGGCGAACGGCTACTCCAGACATCGCACAGGAGGCATGCGCCCTTATCCGAGTACGCCTAGCTGAGCTTCTCGGCGCAGAGGCATCCCAGGCCACCCGCATCCTGTATGGGGGCAGCGTGAAGCCCGACAACGTCGTCGACCTCATGGCTAAGCCGGATATCGATGGGGGCCTGGTGGGCGGGGCCAGTCTCGACGTGGAGTCCTTCGCCACTCTCGTCGAAGCCGCGAGGTGAATGCTCTGCGGCCGGTTGCTCTCATCATCCTCGACGGCTGGGGATACGCTGAGCCCGGTCCCGGCAACGCCGCTTCCCTGGCGCGCACCCCGACGATCGACGGGATCCTCGAGCGTTACCCCTGGGTGCTACTCGAAGCGAGCGGGCACGCTGTCGGCCTTCCCGACGGCGTGATGGGCAATTCTGAGGTGGGCCATCTGGCGCTCGGTTCCGGACGCGTGGTGTGTCAAGACCTGTCACGCATCAACAGCGCCATCGAAGATGGTTCGTTCTTCGCGAACCCTGTCCTGGCGCCGGCGATGGCGGACGCAGCCAAGCGCGGGGCGGCCATCCATCTGATGGGGTTGCTTTCAGACGGCGGAGTGCACTCCGCCGTCGAACACATCCACGCGTTGGTAGAGATGGCACGACGCGCGGGCGCAACCAAGGTGTTCATACATGCATTCATGGACGGTCGCGACACCGCGCCTCACGCGGGGGAAGGGTTCTTGGTCGATCTGGACGGGTTCTTGCGGACCGTCGGTCTGGGAACCGTGGCGACGATCATCGGGCGCTACTACGCGATGGATCGCGACAACCGGTGGGATCGTATCAAGATGGCTTACGACGCCCTGGTCCACGGAACCGCGTCTCACGCACCCGGCAGTCACGCCGCGATCACCGCCTCCTACGGAGCCGAAGTCACCGACGAGTTCGTCGAACCGGTCATCATCGGCGACGATGCCGATTCCCGCATCCACGACGGGGACCTGGTGATCTTTTTCAACTTCCGTCCAGATCGCACGCGGGAACTCACCCGTGCCTTCATCGAACCTCCGTTCCAGGGCTTCGACCGGGGTGGCCCGCCGCCCCATGTGCGGTTCATCGGGATGACCGAATACGATTCGTCGTTCGACATCCCCGTGGCCTTCCCTGACGTCTCTCCTGTGAACACGCTGGCCCAAGTATTGAGCGAAGCGGGCCTTCGTCAGCTGCATATCGCCGAGACGGAGAAGTACGCCCACGTCACCTTCTTCTTCAACGGAGGCCGGGACGAACCGTTCCCGGGTGAACTGCGCCGACTCATCCCGTCGCCCCAGGACGTGGAAACCTACGACCAGCGACCGGCTATGAGCGCGTACCGCGTGGCCGAGGTCTTCGGGGACACCTTCAGGCAAGAACCGATCGATTTCACCGTCCTCAACTTCGCCAACCCCGACATGGTGGCGCATACCGGCCATCTGGAGGCCACGGTCAAGGCTCTCGAGGCAGTGGATGAGTGCCTCGCGAGTGTGCTCGGCGTTCTAGCAGAGAGAGACGCCCACGTCCTTGTGACCGCGGACCATGGCAACTGCGAGTTCATGCTCTACCCGGACGGGTCCATGAACACCGCTCACACAACCAACCCTGTTCGCTTGGTGTACCTTAAGGAAGGGTGCTCAATGCGCTCCGGTGCCGGATTGGCCGACGTCGCACCTACGGTGCTGCATCTGCTTGGTTTAGATGCGCCGAAGGAGATGACAGGGAGAGACCTATGCGAGGGGCGGGCGTGAGCCCGATCGCAGGTTTGTTCGGCCCCTAACTTCCTCGGCTTGTGGTCGTCTGACAGTTCAGAAGGGGAAGAGACGCACGTTGGAGCAACCGTCGCCCAAGATAGTCCGCAAAGCGGCTCAAGGCGAGGAGTCGGCGCTCGATTCTCTCGTCCGCTTGTACTACGGCCCAATCCAGGGATACCTGGAACGTATCGTGGGTGATACATCGGACGCTCAGGATCTGACGCAAGAAGTCTTCCTGCGCATGGCACGTGGACTTCCAAGGTTCGAGGGTAAGGCCAAGTTCACCACGTGGCTCTTTCAGATCGCGAAGAACCTTGGGATCGATCATCTTCGCAAGAGGGAGATCGAGTGGACTCCGCTGTATCGGGTGTCTGAGAAGGATGTCCCTGAGGTGGTTCGCGAGCATGGGTTCGAGGAGCACGAGCTTCTTTGGCAGTGCATCGGGCGTCTGGACGTGGACCTCCAGTCGGCCATCGTGCTCCGTGATGTGTATGGGTTCAGCTATAAGGAGATAGCCGAGATCGTCGGTGCGACATTGGCCACGGTGAAGTGGCGGATATACCAGGCTCGGGAGCAGGTACATTCCGCCTACAAGGCGGCGGCGGGTTCGGGCGCGGTCACGCGGAAGGTGTGAGGTATAGGTGCGACGGAGACTCACCAATGTTAGGCACGGCGTCCGCGGAACGAGCGGTGATCCACCCTGCCTCGACGTACGCCCTCTGCTGTCGTCACTCGTGGATGGGGAGGGCGACGATCTGCAGCGGGCACGCGTCTATCACCACCTTCGTCACTGCCCGCGCTGCCGCGAATTCGAGAGTTTCGTTCGCGTGTCGGGGCGGGTGTTGCGCGACCGGTCATGCATGTCCGAACAGGCGGCTACGCCCTCCGTCCTGTCGGCGTCCGCACTCGCCCGCGAGGTGCGTGGATCGAGCGTATCCGGGTCTGCGGATAGCCGCCCATCCTGGCGCTCGGGCCTTGTGTCGACGGCTGTAGCTGCGGCCCTGTTCCTGGGAGTGCTGATCGGCGGGCTGGGCGTGTGGACACTTGATCAAGGAATGCCGTCGGAGGTTGTTGAAAGCGAGGGGTATTCCGCGCTGCCGCGGGTCGTGGCCCCACGCACGCTCGACCCTGGCGCCGTGGGCGAGGACCAATCGATACTTACCGCGTGGCTTCCTCCACGCAGCCTCGAGAACACGCTCGACGAGAAGCCCATGTACTGGGTTACACCCATGTCAGAGTTCGCGCGGCTCCATTACAGTCCGGAGCAACTGTAGGCCCAAGCGAGTGGACGACGCCGGCCCGCGGCCGACCGCATCGAACCTGCCGGCCCCGCCCACCCTCACGGCGATAACCCTTGCTCGACTAACTTTCTGCTGGTTGCGTTCGTCATAGATTGTGTTGAGGGTGGGCGGAGGCTCCCGTGGGGCTCCCGCAGCGGAGACCGGGTGAGATCGAGGCACCGAATCAGGTACGGTCGCGGCCGCGGTGCAGATCATGGCTAGCCCGACGAAGTATTCGCAGTCGGGAGGGTTGTGGTAGTCTGCCTCGGTTCGCGTTAGACAGGATTTCGTACATCAAGGAGTAGCTGAGCGTGGTCTACGTACTTACTTTCCTGGATTCGGTGCTGGGAATCGGGTTGCTTATCCTCATCTTCCTCCACTCCGGCAAAGACGCCGGTTTGTCCGGTGCGTTCGGCGGAGGCTTTCAATCCATAGGTGGCACCGGCGTAGTGCAGAAGAATCTCGATCGCCTGACCGTGGGTTGCGCGATCGTCTTCTTCGTACTCACCGTAGTCCTAGGGTTCCTGATCTAGCAGTCGCTGCGGGGCGTCTTCCCCGCCGCGTCCGTGGGGCGACCGAGGAATAGCTCGGCCCATGAGAACCAGGAACCAGTGTAAAAGAGACGGAGGAGGAGCAGAACTTGAACAGTTGGAAACGTGTGTGGTTAGGTGTGATCATGGTCGTGGCGCTCGTCTTGCTCGTGGCCGTCGCCGTTGGTTGCGGTGGTTCCGACGCGACGACGACGACGTCCGGTCCGGCCTCGAGCGATACGACGGCTACCACTGCCGCCGGCGACCTCGCCGAGGACCAGACGCTTGTCGTCAACCTCAGCAGCGAGCCCCCGAGCCTGGATCCCAGCCTGGCCACCGACACCACGTCGGCCAAGGTCATCAACAACATCTTCGAGGGTCTGGTCCACCTCGACAACGACGGGAATCCTTTCCCGGGCGCGGCTGAGTCCTGGGAAGCTTCCGCGGATGGACTGGTGTACACGTTCCACCTGCGTGGCACCGACAAGTGGACCAACGGTGACACGGTCACTTCGATGGACTTCAAGAACGCGTGGACGCGCATCCTTGATCCGGCCACGGCCGCCGACTACGCCTACATGCTCTACCAGGTCAAAGGCGCCACGGAGTTCAATGGCGGCACCGGCACCGTGGACGATCTCGGTATCGACGCCACCGATCCGAACACCCTGGTCGTGACTCTGACGAGTCCGGCACCGTGGTTTGTCCCCATGATGAACCATCAGGCGTTCTTCCCGATCCCGAAGGCCACTGTCGACGAATTCGGCGACAAATGGACCGAGCCGGCGAACATCGTCACGAACGGCCCGTACAACCTGACCGAGTGGAATCACGACTCCGACATCCTGCTCCAGAAGTGGGACGGTTGGCGTGACGCCGCGACTGTGACGCTCACCACTGTCAAGATGACGATGATCAACGAAGATACGACAGCCGTCGCGGCCTTCGAGAACGGCGAGATCGACGTTCAGGACTCGCTCCCGACCGCAGATATGCCTCGCCTCAAGGCCCTGCCCCAGTACAAGATGTTCGCGACGCTGGGCACCTACTACTACGGCTTCAACACGAAGCATGCGCCGTTGGACGACGTGAAGGTCCGCAAGGCTCTCGCGTTGGCTATCGATCGCCAAGCGATCATCGACAATGTCGGACAGGCCGATCAAAAGCCCGCAACCAGCATCACGCCTCCCGGCATGCCCGGCTTCGACGTGATGGTCCAGGACTTCCTCAAGCCTACCGCTGATACGGAAGCCGCGAAGGCACTCTTGGCTGAAGCCGGCTTCCCCGATGGCGCGGGTATGCCCGAGGTCGTGATCTACTACAACACCAGCGAAGGTCACGCGGCCATCGCCACGGCCGTGCAGAGTATGTGGAAGGACATCGGCGTAAACGCGACCATCAAGAACATGGAGTGGAAGCAGTACCTTGACTTCGTACAGAACAACGACGACGTCATGGTCTACCGCATGGGTTGGATCGCCGACTTCGCGGATGCGTACAACTTCCTCGACCTGTTCCGTACGGAAAGCGGCAACAACTACACCCGTTGGGGTAGCGCCGCGTACGACAAGGCTCTGGATGATTCCCTGATGGCCACAGACGATGCGGCTCGTTGGGACTTGTACACCCAGGCCGAGAAGATAGCCAGCGACGAGATGCCGATCGCACCGATCTACTGGTACACGAACCCCGACCTCGTCCAAGACTGGGTAGAGGGCTACTTCGCCCAGTCTCTGGGTAACCAAGTCAACTTCTGGGTCATCACGATCACGAAGCACTAGGGCACCCAGTGTTGATCGAGCGCAGGTAAGTTGGGAGGTGGGGGCGGGGTGTTAACGGCCGCCCCAACAGAATTTGGCCCGGAATCAATGGGGCGGGGGGTCCTTAGGTAGGTGTGTTGAGTTTTTTTGTTAAATTTCCGCCCCG
>JBBRDB010000028.1:0-20647 GCA_038204345.1 Thermoleophilia bacterium
CGGGCTCGTCCATGCCGAGGTCGGGCGCCCTCCTGTGGAGGCCGGTACCTGGGCCGAGGTCGGGAGCGCGGCCGTCGGGGTCGACCGCACGGCGGCCGGGGTAGAGATGCTGTCGAACCGGTTGCGCAAGAACATGAAGCGCCTCCGGGCCTGGGCACGCAGAGAGGGTGTGACCTGCTACCGGATCTACGATGCCGACCTCCCCGAGTATGCGGTCGCCATCGATCTCTACGAGCGGTGGGTGCACGTACAGGAGTACGAGCCCCCATCGACGGTCGACCCGGCGCGTGCTCAAGCCCGGTTGCGCGACGTGCTCGAGGCCGTGGCCGGCGTTCTCGGGGTGCCTTCCGAGGACGTGTTCCTGAAAGTGCGTCGCCGACAGAGGGGTGCCTCCCAGTACGAGGTGCGTGCGGGCGCAGCCGACTTCCACGAAGTGCGGGAGGGTGGTCTCAGGTTCTTGGTGGATTTCGAGAAGCGCCTGGACACGGGTCTCTTCCTCGACCACCGTCCCACGCGTGCTCTGCTACGCGACGCGGCTGAGGGCGCCCGCTTCCTCAACCTGTTCGCCTACACGGGGACCGCAACCGTCTACGCGGCGGCGGGTGGAGCGCGTGAGAGCATTTCCGTCGATCTTTCCGCGCGCTACTTGGATTGGGCGGCCCGTAACCTGACCCTTAACGGCTTCGACGTCGGCCCCATCGAACGATGGGACCCCGGCGCTCGCCCGACCAGTTCGGGAAGAAGGACGGCGGTGGCGAGCGCGGGGGGCGTGAAGTCGGTCCGTCATCGCCTGGTCCAGGCCGATTGTCTCGAGTGGCTCGAAGGTGAGCGCGGCGCCTACGACCTGGTGTTCCTCGATCCGCCTACCTTCTCGAATTCCAAGCGCATGGGCGACGCGGTGCTCGACATCCAGCGCGACCATGTGGAACTCATCCAGAGGACGGCCCGATTGCTTGCGCCAAGCGGGACCTTGATCTTCTCCACCAACAGCCGGCGATTCCGCATGGACCGAGAGGGTCTGCACGGTCTGGAACTCGAGGACCTGAGCACGAAGACGCTACCGCCCGATTTCGTGCGCAGCCCCCGCGTGCATACCTGTTGGCGCATCCGCCCTGGGGCCGGGGGCTGACTCGTCTAACCGGTGCTCCCCTTCGGCCGACTTGTCCACGTCGCGCGCCGGACACGTCCGCGCGCCGTCCACTCCCGCGCACGACTGTACGGAGGACGGTACGGGTCGTTGACTGCCGCCGGTATCGCGACTAAGCTGCGAGCATCCGTCGCTGCAGCTCAAAGGGGTCGGGCGCAGCGGCGCCCGGCTCATCGGAGGAGGGAACACCGTGTCTGCACCCACTGTCCGTCCCAACAACCCCAATTTTTCGTCAGGTCCCTGCTCCAAGCGTCCGGGCTGGGACGCGGGGGTTCTCGTAAACGCCTTGGTCGGCCGCTCCCATCGCTCCAAGGAAGGGCGCGCGCGCCTCAAGGAGGTCATCGAGAGATCCAAGGACGTGCTGGGCCTTCCCGATGACTACCTGCTGGGCATCGTGCCCGCCTCCGACACGGGGGCGGTAGAGATGGCCCTCTGGTCGTTGCTCGGCGCCCGCGGTGTCGACGTGTTCGCATGGGAGAGCTTCGGCGAGGGCTGGATCACCGACGTAGTCAAACAGCTCAAGCTAGACGACGTGCGTACCTTCACCGCCGATTACGGCAGGTTGCCCGATCTCTCCCAGGCCGACTTCTCCCGCGATGTGGTGTTCACCTGGAATGGGACCACCTCGGGGGTGCGCGTTCCGAACGGCCATTGGATCCCCGCCGAACGGGAGGGCCTCGCCATCTGTGACGCCACCTCCGCCGTCTTCGCGATGGACCTGCCCTGGGAGAAGCTCGATGTGGTCACCTACTCGTGGCAGAAGGTGCTCGGCGGAGAAGCGGCGCACGGCGTGCTCATTTTGAGTCCGCGGGCCGTCGCCCGCCTGGAGAGCTACCAGCCGCCGTGGCCCATGCCCAAGATCTTCCGCATGGTCAAAGGCGGCAAGCTGAACGCGTCGATCTTCCAGGGAGACACCATCAACACTCCGAGCATGCTTTGCGTGGAAGACGCCCTGGACGGTTTGAAGTGGGCTGAAAGCGAAGGCGGGGCGGCCGGGCTCATCGCGCGGAGCGAGCGCAACCTCGCGGCAATGGCCGAGTGGGTGGCCCGTACTCCGTGGGTGGACTTCCTGGCCGAAGACCCGAACACCCGTTCGTGCACATCCATCTGCCTCAAGATAGTCGATCCGTGGTTTCAGGCTCTCTCTCCGGAAGAGCAGGCGACGACGGCCAAGAAGGTCGCCGCCTCCCTGGAAGCCGACGGTGCGGCCTACGATGTCGCGCCGTATCGGGACGCCCCCCCCGGTCTACGTTTCTGGGGCGGCGCGACCGTCGAGACGTCCGACCTTGAAGCTGCCTTCCCGTGGGTCGAAGCGGCCTACCAGAAGGTCAAGGCCGGATAGGCGAGGGCGGCCGGCGCTCCGGGACCGTCGTGTGTGAGATGGTTCCGGCGTTCCACTCAGCCGACACGTAGAGTTCGCAGTAGCATGAACCGTACTCGGCCACGTCGGGCTCGCGGTAGTCGCACGGGCAGATGATGTCCCGGTCCACCTCCCGGTCGCCCACGGCGAGCCGGCAGGGGCAACCCATGTAGCCGTAGCGCTCCTTGTTGACCAAGAGACCCTCAAGGAGCGACTCCACCATCGCTTCGTCGTTGCTGAAGAAATAGCCCTTCTTCTCCTGGAGTGGAGCCAGACGATCGCGCAACCGGCGCACTTCCTCGTTCACAGTCCGAGTGCCTCCCGTATCTCCGCCTCTTTGAAGCCCACGATCACTTTGTCGCCTATGACGAGGGTGGGGAAGGAGCAGTTGGGATTGACCCCGCGAACCTCGTCAAGGACGGTCTTGCGCTCCTCGCCAGAGGTGAGGTCCACCTCGATACATATGTACTCGATGCCGTTGGCGTCCAGGAAGTTCCGGGTAGTGCGGCAGTGACCGCAGGTGCTCAGGGCGTAGAGTTTGATGGGGGGATGATCCATGGTCGGTCTCCTCGTTGTTTGGCCACCCCTCGGGGATGCCCGGGAATAGCACTCTGCTAAACACGGATAGTGCTCACCCCGACAGGAGGCTGCTTACCTGTCGGGTTTGAGGATGACCCCTTCGCGCGTCATTCCGTTCATCTTGACCACCAACGGGTGCTCGAAGCGCAGATGTCTCGCGAATGCGCCCTCGCTCTCCGCCGGCTGCGCGGCCAGCCACTCCCAGTCGACCCATCCGTCGCCCGCCTCGGGGTTGACCGTGAAGTAACCTACGCGGAACGAAGTGAGGTTCTGGAAGAAGTGGCTCCCCTGAGAGGGCGTCACGGATATGTCCTTGAGTTCGGATTCGACGATGGCCCTCGCACCGGCGATCTCGTCCCAACTCACCGGGATGCCCAGCCACGGGTCCGCCGAACCCCATCGTCCAACCCCTATGAGGATGTAGCGCCTGCCCTCGCGTACGAGCGCGCCGTTCAAGCGGGCCACTTCCAACGCGGCTTCGGCGCTCCGGGCGCGGTCGAAACGGTCGACGTCCACAACCACTATGTCTTTGATGCCGTCCACTCGGCCGTTCCCGAGGGTGCTGGCGCTGCGGCAAATAACTCTATCCGAGTCACTCTCTTCGATGATCGATTCCTCCGACTCCATCGAAAGGCCCATTGGTCGCATCTGGAGGAACGCGAACTCTTTGGGTACTCTCTTGGGCGCCGTCAAGTTCACCGCGAACTCGATCTCCACCGGCGTGCCCATGCCCTGGGCGCCGATGTCGAGCAGCAGGTCGATGATCTCTGCCAAGGGGAAGAGTTCGAACTTGAGCAGCGGCGCGAAATTGACCAGGCGGACGCCGGGGCGGGAGATGCCGTCATAGAGTGCATCGTTCTCAGCTGAATATGTGGAGCCGAGCTGGGTGAGGGTGCCGTCTTCTTCCGCCACCTCGAGAGGGTACCGCTTCTCCCAGAAATCGGGTATCGGCTCCTCGGCGTTCAGATCACCGATACGCGGACCCAGCTCGATGGCCCAGAACTCGCGCTGGGAGTTACGCAGCTGATCGTCGAGGCTTCCCGCCATCAGCTGGTGTCTTGGGTACTTGGGGCAGAAGCTGTGAGCCCGCTCGCCGTTGACCACCGTTCGTCCGAGTCCCAGCGCCACCACCGCCACTCCGTCCTCGGCGTTCATGGGGGGCGTGGGGTAGAAGTTGTACGAACGGGCGACGCCCGAGATCTCCGGGTAGAAACGCTCCTCGTGAGCCGTACCCACTACTTTCTGAATGATCACGGCCATCTTCTCTTCTTCGAGGCGGTAGAGAGTGGCTTCCAGGTAGCTCTTCGCGTGAGACGAGAAGGTGGAGGCGTAGACGCGCTTGATGGCGACTTCGAGCTGGTTCAGCCGCACACTCATGTCTGGGTGGTTGTTGGGCAGCATGAACGTCTCGTATACGCCCGCTAGAGGTTGATACTGGGAGTCCTCCAGCAGGCTCGACGACCGCACCGCGAGGGGGTAACGGATCAGCTCCAGGAAGGAAGCCAGGTCGCGGGTGACCTCGTGGGGAAGGGAGGCGGCCAGGAAACGCCGTTCGATCTCCTCGTCGTCGTCGGAACGCATGGCCAGGTCGCGCAGCTCGTTGCGGTCGAGAAACTGGTCGAAGACATCGGTGCCGAGCACGACGGAAGGCGGCACCGCTATCTGCACGCCGGGGAAGCGGGCGAACATGTCGAAAGCGCCGAGCAGATGGCGGACGAAGGCCAGCGCCCGTGCTTTGCCGCCCAGGGACCCGCCGCCGATGCGGCTGAAGCTGCTGGTGGTGTCGAACGTATGGCGGTCGAAATCCGCGATGATCATGCGCCCCTGCTCGCGCCGGTATTCCTCCACCGTATCGATGATGTTGGCCTTGACGGCCTCGGTGCTCTCGAACTCGATGACCTTCCGCGGCCGCAGGCGGTGGGCGAGGGCGAACTCGGTCCGTGCCTTGAGCCAACGGGAGAAGTCGTTACGTTCGGCGTGATAGACCACGCTGTCCACGGGGACGGTATGGAGTTTCTCGGCCAGGGTCCGCAGGTCGCCGGCCCGATCGATCTCGGAACGGTCGGGGAGCCGAAAGACGAAGTCGCCGAAGGAGAACTGCTCGATCATGACCAAGCGCAGATCGTGCAGCAAGGTTGGCGAGCCCTTAAGGAGAAAGGAGGCTCCGATCTTTCGCGCCACCGCTTCGTTCTCGGGACGCCCCGACTGCAGGACGATGGGCACGTCGGGCCAGAGTTCGCGCACGCGGGTCGCGAATTCTACGCCGGCCTCGGGGTCGAGTTCGCCTTCCCGAGGGAACTCGATATCGGAGATGATGCCGAGCACGTCTTCTTGATAACGGGTGAAGTTGTCCCAAGCTTCCTCGTACGTGGTACATAAGAGGATCTTGGGTCGGGCCCTCATGCGCAGGATCTTGTGCGCGATGTTCATGCCCCCGGGGATCAGGCGCTGCGAATGGCGGATCAGCTCCGTAAAGATCATCGGGAGGAAGGAGGAGTACGACCTGATGCTGTCCTCCACCACCAGGATCACCTGCACTCCGGCCACCCGCGTGTCGCGTTCCACATTGAGCTTGTCCTCGGCGTACTTGATGATGGCGAGGAGGATGCGCACGTCACCCTGCCAGAGGAACAAGCGGTCGAGCTTGGTGACGTCATGGTGCAGGACGAAATCGGAGAGTTCGCCTCCGTCGTAGGCCAGAACTATCACCGGGATGTCGAGGCCGGCCTCGCGCGCCTTGTCGGCGAGCTCGACGGCGTTCATGTCCCCGACGTTCACGGCGGTGATGATGAGGTTGAAGGAGGAGTTGGAGCGGGCCAGCTCGATAGCCTCGGTGCCCGTGGAGACGTGGGTGAGGCCGGTCGTGTGGTGCAGGTGCAGATCGAGGAACTCGCCGAGGATCACCTCGCTCAGCTGACCGTCCTCCTGCAGGATGAACTTATCGTAGAGGCTCGAGACCAGGATGATGTTCTCCACCCGGGAGGACATCAGGACCTCGAAATCCTGGAACCTGCTGCGGTTGCTCAGGTCGGCGAGCAACTCGTGGACGGTCGCCATCGATTCCCCCGTTTGCTCGTGTCAAGACTAGCGCGGCGGGCGCTTCTAACTCATACCACACCCTGGTCGAGCATGGCGTTCGCTACCTTCAGAAACCCGGCGATGTTGGCGCCGACCACGTAGTTACGGGGGGCGCCGTAGGCCTCGGCTGCGGTCACGCAGGCCGTATGGATGTCACGCATGATGCGGCGAAGGCGTTCGTCCACCTCTTCGCGCGACCAGGAGAGGCGCATGCTGTTCTGCGTCATCTCCAGGCCCGAGGTGGCCACGCCCCCTGCGTTCGAAGCCTTGCCTGGGGCGTAAAGGATGCCGGCGTCGAGGAACAGGTTGACGGCATCGAGCTGCACGGGCATGTTGGCGCCTTCGACCACCAGCGTGACGCCGTTGCGCAGGAGGTTGGCTGCGTCCAGGCCGTTGATCTCGTTCTGTGTTGCACACGGGAAGGCGCAATCGGCGGGCGTATCCCACAGCGGGTTCTCATCGGCGCCCGGGACGATCTCCGTGTAGACCGCCGTGGGATACGTCTGCACGTATTCCCTAAGGCGACCGCGGCGCACGTTCTTCAGTTCCTTGACGTAGGCCAGCTTTCCCACATCGATGCCGGCTTCGTCGTAGATGAAGCCGTTGGAGTCGGAGAGAGTCACAGGCTTCGCGCCGAGATGAAAGAGTTTC
Organism: Thermoleophilia bacterium; assembly: GCA_038204345.1. Classification (GTDB taxonomy): domain Bacteria; phylum Actinomycetota; class Thermoleophilia; order RBG-16-64-13; family RBG-16-64-13; genus JAHJSA01. Next base: position 6,816 of record JBBRDB010000028.1, read on the forward strand.
TCTATGGCGAACTGGGCTACGTTGCCCGAGCCCGACACCAAGCAGGTTTTCCCTTCCAGGGTGTCTCCCCTGGTGGCCGCCATCTCCGCGGCGAAGTAGATGGTGCCGTAGCCGGTGGCTTCCGGGCGGATGAGAGAGCCGCCCCAGTTGATGCCCTTGCCGGTGAGCACGCCGGTGAACTCATTGCGGAGGCGTTTGTACTGCCCGAAGAGGTAGCCGATCTCCCGGCCGCCGACACCGATGTCGCCGGCCGGCACGTCGGTATCGGGGCCCACGTGGCGGAAGAGCTCAGTCATGAGGCTCTGACAGAAGCGCATGACCTCGTTGTCACTTTTGCCTTTGGGGTCGAAATCGGAGCCGCCCTTGCCGCCGCCCATGGGCAGCGTGGTCAGGGAGTTCTTGAAGACCTGTTCGAAGGCCAGGAACTTCATGATGCCCAGGTTGACGGACGGGTGGAAACGCAGCCCCCCCTTATAAGGGCCTATAGCGCTGTTCATCTCGACGCGGAACCCTCGGTTCACCTGCACTTGTCCCTGATCGTCCACCCAGGGGATGCGGAAAATGATGGTGCGCTCGGGCTCTACCATGCGTTCCATGATCTTGGCCGCGCGGTACTCAGGGTGACGTTCGAGGACGACGTCGAGCGACTCCAGCACCTCGAAGACCGCTTGATGGAACTCCGGCTCCGACGGATTCTTGGCCTTCACCTGGGCCATCATCGCCGCACCATAGTCGTTCATACCACGCCTCCAGTCACTCTCACGCGTCTTCCCGCCGCTGCCAACAACTCTATATCGTGTGCCACACGATACTCCCCCTGCCACGATACCTGCACAATGATGCATCTGCACAACATAGCGCCCCATTTGCGGCAGCGTGCACTCTGCGATGTGCCGAGCGGGTACTCCGCGTTGGAGTGTCCGCTTGCGTGGGTGGGCAGCGCGAATGTAGGCTAAAGAAAGAGAAGCTCACGCACGGAGTCCGAAAGGGCAACAGCGGGCTGCAGAGGCTGCTGTTTACCCGCGTGCGCGACACAGCGGGATCAGAGGAGGCGACGCAGGTGTCCGGCTCCGGTGGTCGATACAGACACGACGAGAAAGGCGGCGTCGCTGTCGGCGCGCCAACGATCGACCGCGAGCACTGCAAAGGATGTGGCCTCTGCGTCGAGTTCTGTCCCTTTGGGCATCTGCGGATCGATGAGGAGTTGAACGTGGCCGGCTACCACCCGGCCCAGGTCGAACCGACCGCGCAAGGGGCGGCCCTCGCCGCCAGTGCGCCGGCGAACAGCGAGGGCTTCACGCACAACTTCGCCTATTGGTGCCTCCGCTGTCGCTACTGCGAGATCATATGTCCCGACGCGGCCATCCGGGTGTCGGGGGACGTCACCGGCCTGGAGGGCACCGACGGGCACACGGAGGGCGTCGGTGAATAGGCCTGGGGAGCATCAGCCCGCGGCGCGGGCGACCGAGGCGGCGGCTGAGACCGTAGGCGAGGCGGCAATGGAGCCGGCCGCCTCCCCGCCGCAGAAACCCGCGGAGCAGCCCCAGCCCCGAGTACCTCTGGGCGAGCGCGTGCTCATGAAGGGCAACGAAGCCCTCGCCGAGGCCGCCCTGAAGGCCGGCTGCCGGGCCTTCTTCGGCTATCCCATCACCCCGGCCAGCGAGATCACCTCCTACATGGCCCGGTGGATGCGTGCGGCCGGCGGCGTCTTCCTGCAGTCGGAGTCGGAAGTGGCTGCCATCAACATGGTGTTCGGCGCCGCCGGAGCGGGCGTGCGCGCCATGACCGCCAGTTCCAGCCCGGGCATCAGCCTGATGTCCGAGGGCGTGTCGTTCTTGGCCGGTGCCGAGGTGCCCTGCCTCCTGGTGAACGTGATGCGGGTGGGTCCGGGGTTGGGGGGCATCCAGCCCAGCCAGTCAGACTACTTCCAGGCTACTCGGGGTCTGGGCCATGGCGATTCGCGGGTGATCGTGCTCGCTCCTGCCAACATCCAGGAGATGGCCGACTTCGCCTTCGACGCCTTCGACCTCGCCGAGCGCTACCGCACGCCGGTGATGATCTTGGCAGATGGCATCCTGGGGCAGATGATGGAGCCCGTCACCTTTCACCGCGAGATCGACCCCGCCGCCCTCCCCGAGCCCGACTGGGCTACTACCGGCGCCGCGACTAGGCCCAAGCGCATCGTCAAGAGCCTCTACCTGGATCCGGACGCGCTGGAGACCCACAACGAGTTGCTCCAGGCGAAGTATCGGCGCATCGAACGGGACGAGGCGCGCTGGAAGACCTACGACCTGGACGGTGCCCGGGTGCTGCTCGTAGCCTACGGCACCACGGCCCGCGTGGCCTACCACGCTATGGAGCTGGCCGAGGAGCGCGACCTGCCGGTGGGCATGTTCCGTCCGCTGACAGCCTACCCGTTCGCGTACGACGCGCTGCGGGCGGCCGTCAAGGAACACGAGATCGAACACATCCTGGTGGTGGAACTCTCGGCCGGTCAGATGATCGAGGACGTGCGCCTAGCCGTGGAGGGGCGCTGCCCCATACATTTCCTGGGGCGGAGCGGGGGCAACATCCTGGCTCCTATGGAGGTGCTTGAAGCCATCCGGCAGTTGGGGGTGACGACATGAGCGCAGCTGAGCGGACTACCGGACCGGAGCCGGCGAGCGCCTCCGAGGGAAGGTGGCCCATGCCTGAGCCGTCGCCCCTCGACAGGCCTCAGTCGCTGCAGACCGCCCCTTTGGTGATCCAGCATCCCGAATCATGGGAGGGGGTGCCCACCCACTACTGCCCCGGCTGCGGACACGGTCTCATCCATCGGCTGGTGGCCAACGCCCTCGACGACTTGGGTATCCGCGAGCGGACGGTGGGAGTCGCCGGAGTGGGATGCGCCATCCTCATCTACAACTACCTGGACGTGGACTTCCAGGAACTACCCCACGGCCGGGCGCCCGCCGGCGCCACCGGCATCAAACGGGTGCGGCCCGACCTGGTGGTGTTCACCTACCAGGGCGACGGCGACCTGGCCGCCATCGGCACCGCCGAGATCGTGCACGCGGCCGCCCGCTCGGAGAACATCACCGTGATCTACGTGAACAATTGCGTGTACGGCATGACCGGGGGGCAGATGGCGCCCACCACCCTGGTTGGGCAGCGCTCCGAGACCAGTCCCGAGGGCCGCGATCCCGTCCTGCAGGGTCACCCCATCAAGGTGTCGGAGATGCTGGCCACACTCGACGGCGCCGTGTACCTCGAGCGCGTGTCGGTGACGCACCCGGAGAACGTGAAGGTGGCCTATCGGGCGGTGCGCAAGGCCTTCACCTACCAGCTCCAAGGCAAGGGTTTCAGTCTGGTGGAGTTCCTCTCGCCGTGCCCCACCAACTGGGGGATGAAGCCCGTAGACGCCATGCGCTGGATCGACGAGACCGTGTCCCGCTACTACCCGCTTGGCGTGATCAAAGACCAGGAGCCCGTGCACCTGGCCCATCTGGTGGAGCAGCCACCCACCGCCTTCCGCGAGAACTACATGCACGGCTTCCGCTACGAGACCGTTACCCACGCCACCGAGGACGAACTGGGCAGGCCCACCCGCCGGCCGCATCCCTTCGGCCGCCGCGGGGGTCGCTGGGTCTCGGTGGACGGCACCGACTACGAGCCCAACGACCACGACGAGGACGAGGAACCGGGCGCCCTCGCTGCGCCGTCCAAGCTGGCCGCGTCCGACGCGCCGGCCGGATCCGGCCCCGATGGCCCAGCCGGCACCAGCGAGCCCAGCGGCGCCGAGGGCGCAGCCGGCGCCGATTCCGACCCAGCCGACCCCGGAGGCGACTGATGCCCCGCCGCCGCCTGGAGATCATCATCGCCGGCTTCGGCGGGCAGGGCGTCATGGTGATGGGCCAGCTCCTGGCGTACGCGGCTATGAACTCGGCCCTGGAAGTCACCTGGATGCCTTCCTACGGCCCGGAGCAACGCGGCGGCACGGCCAACTGCACCGTGGTGATCTCGACGGCGGACATCGCCTCGCCCATCGTGGCGCGTCCGCACGTGGCGGTGGTGATGAACACTCCTTCTTACGAGAAGTTCGAGCCCCGGGTGGTGCCCCATGGGGTGCTGCTCGTGAACTCCAGCCTGGTGCCCGAGCGCTCGTTCCGCACCGACATCGACGTGTTCTACGTGCCGGCCGTGGAGGTGGCGGGCAAGCTCGGGAACGAGAAGATGGCCAACATCGTGATGGTGGGGGCCTTGGCGGCGGCCACCGGCGCCCTGCCCCGGGAAGCGCTGTTGGCTGAGCTCTCCCACTTCTTCGAGGGCGACAAGGCCCGACTGCTGGAGGGCAACCGGCGCGCGCTGCGGCAGGGGTTCAACCTGATCCCGAAGGAGGACCGGCATCCGCAGTTCTTTCCGGTGGCGGTGGGGTAGGATGAACCACGCGAGTCATATCGGATGCAAGTTACGCGCCCACTCCGTCCGACTCATAACGTATCATTGAGTTACGCCCACATTCTGGCGGAGGGATCGTGCGAACCGCTGCAAAATTGACCGAGGAAGATCTGGCCTCATACCGGACTTCGGTTCGTGAACTTGCCGAGCGGGAGCGGGTCGACCTGCGTGAGCGCGAAGACCGGGCGTGGAGTCTCGCCCGGAAGGCGGCCGCTCTGCTCCGCCGCCGCTATCATGCGACCAGCGTTGTGGTGTTCGGCTCTCTGGCGCACTCCGGTTGCTTCACTCCGTGGTCGGATGTCGACGTGGCCGTTTGGGGTCTCGATCCGCGGGACACGTTGCGAGCCCTCGGAGAGGTCATGGATCTGAGCGTCGACATCCGCGTCAACTTGGTGGATGCCGCGACGTGCCGACCCGCGGTGCTCGAAGCGATCGAAGCGAGGGGAATGGCTCTGTGACGGAACGGTTCCGCGTGGCGGCCGCCCGGATACGGCAGGGGTTGGCAGACGCCGAGATGGTAGTGGGGCGGGTCGAGCGCGCCATGGCGGCGGCGTCTGGAAACGCCCGTGATGGTGACCTGCTGCTCGATTCGGTTGCACTTGGGATGCACGACTATTACGCGGGCCTCGAGCGCCTCTTTGAGCACATCGCCTCATCGATCGACAAGAGTCTTCCTTCCGGCCCCGACTGGCACCGAGAATTGCTTCGGCAGATGGCGGTCGATGTTCCGGGTCTGCGTCCACCCGTACTGGCACCTCAGACGCTCCGAGTGATAGATGAGTATCACCGTTTCCGCCATATGGTGCGCAACGTCTATGCGTTCAGTTTGGAGTCCGATAGGTTGGCCGACCTGGTTCGAGGGCTGCGCCCCGCGTTCGAGCAGGCGAAAGCTGATCTTCTGGGCTTCGCCGAGTTTCTTGAGCAGGTGTCATCGGATATCGATCCTCCTGCATGACACAGCGCAGCTCACGCCCCCCCGATCCGTCGCCCTTCCCGGTCGCGGGTTCCCGTTTCGACCAGAAGAACGAGATGTTCAAGCGGAGCGTATGGGACGAGGCCGTGCAGGCGGACGGCGAGCGTTTCTACCGGGACATCGTCTACCAGGACAAGCCCGGCTACCGTCGACTCGACTACGCCTTCCGCAACGGCAGCTGGAACCTGGAATGGTCCGCGGCCTTCGGCAACTCCCGCAGCGACTTCGGCCTCTATTCTTGGGACGCGGTCTCGCCCAAACTGATCCCGTACCTCGAGGCCGGCCCGCCGGTGGAGGATTCCCCCGAGGGGATGAGCGTGGCTGTGAAGAGGGTGGCGCGGTTCGTCGGCGCCGACCTCGTGGGCATCAGCGCCCTCCACCCGAACTGGGTGTACTCGCACGAGTTCGATCTGCTGGAGCGCGAGCACCGGCCGCTCGAGGTGCCTGAGGGCATCCAGAACGCAGTGGTCCTCGCGGTGGCCATGGACTATCAGGGAATCCGCTCCGCGCCTACGGGAGTGGGTGGTGCCGCCACCGGGCTCGGCTATTCCAAGATGGCCTTCGTGGCCAACCTCGTCGCCGCCTTCATCCGCGGTTTGGGATACCGGGCGCTGCCCTGCGGCAACGACACGGCACTCAGCGTTCCGCTGGCCATGGCGGCCGGGCTGGGGGAGTGGAGCCGCATGGGCCTACTGGTGACTCCCGAATTCGGCCCGCGGGTGCGCCTCTGCAAGGTGCTCACAGATCTGCCTCTTGCGCACGACGAGTATCGGCCTTTCGGCGTGGTTGAGTTCTGCGAATCGTGCGAGAAGTGCGCCAAGCGCTGCCCTTCCCGGGCGATCCCGACCGGTGGCATGACCACTGAAGGCCCCAACATCTCCAACCAGTCAGGTCCACGCAAGTGGTATGTGAACGCCGAGAAGTGCTTCGGGTTCTGGGCGAAGAACCGCATGGACTGCGCCGCCTGCATCCGGGTGTGCCCCTTCAACAAGGAAGCCGGCCGCGTGCACGACGCCGCTCGGGTGCTCGTAAAGCGACGGAGCCGGACGCTCAACAGGGCGCTTGTGCGGCTGGACGACACGCTCGGCTACGGTGCCCTTCGGCCGGCCCGCGACTTCTGGGCGGACACGGGCCACTGACCCGGACGGTCGCCCATCACGAGCGGCCGTCCGCAGGCTTCATCTCCCGAGAATGTACTTCTCGAGCTGGTTGATCATGAACTCCTTGTCTGCGATCGACGCGCGCACCAGGTCGCCGATAGAGACCACGCCCACCAGGCTGCCCTCGCTGTCGATCACGGGCAGGTGTCGCACGTGCTTATCGGTCATGAGCGCCATACATTCTTCGACACTCTGGTCCGGCGTGGCGTAGTACACGGCGCTTGTCATGACCTGACGCACCGAGGTGCGGGGCGAAGAGAGGCCCTGGAGGATGACCTTTCGGGCGTAGTCGCGCTCCGAGAATATGCCCGCGATCGATTCCCCGTCGAGCACCACGAGAGCGCCGATGTCGCGCTCGGCCATGAGCTGTAGGGCGTCGAAGACGGTGCTGTCGGCTGAGATGGTGAACACGTCGCGCCCCTTGGCGGACAGGATAGGGTCGATGGTGGTTATCATGGCTCCCCCTAGCGGTGATGTAGCCGCGGGCCGATCGGGCCCGTCGGTGCTGGTGCGTTACCCAAAGGAGTTGTTAAGTATCCCAAATCGGAGTGGTTAGTGGTAAACTCAAAGAAGGCATTGTGAATGTATTCACACAAACGACCGCGGGTCGGCGCCTGTCGAACGAGGAGGATCAGAGCGATGATGGATCGTGTGATCAAGAAGGCGGACCTGACCGAACTGATCGACCACCTGGCCGCAGAGCAGACGATCGCGGCTCCCGTGACAGACGGCCCGCTCACCCGGTTTCAACCCATCCGGAGCGCCGCAGAGATCACGGATCGATACCTTCCCACGGCCCTGCCGCCGAGCAAGTATCTACTGCCGCCTAAGGAGGCGCTGCTCCGTTATAGCTACGACGGGGGGGTGGAGGTCGAACCCCTATTCGACACCCGCAACGTGATCGCCTTCGGAGTGCGACCCTGCGACCTGCATGCCCTCGCCTTGCTCGACGCCATATTCGTCGAGGACAAGCACGACGGGCACTACATGGCCCGCCGAGACCATGTGGCCATCGTGGGCATAGAGTGCCTCGAGCCCTGTGACGAACACTGCTTCTGCGAGAGTATGGAGACCTTGGAGGTCCATACGGCGTATGACCTCCTTCTGACCGATCTCGGAGATCTCTACTATATCCAGGTCGGTTCCAACGTTGGCAAAGCGTTGATCGAGGGGCTCGCGGGTGCACGTGAGGTGGTGTACGAGGACCGCGCCCGGCTTAGCCCGGCGCACGAGAAGCGGCGCGCTGCTTTCGTGCCTAGACTCGAGACGACGTTCGACCAACTTCCCGAACTCTTGGCCGAGAGCGCCGACAGCCTCCTGTGGGACGTACTCGGTGAGAAGTGCCTCTCCTGCGGAGCTTGCACCAATGTCTGCCCCACTTGCTACTGCTTCGACGTGAAAGACAGCGTGGGGCTCGATCTTCACCACGGCGAGCGCTATCGGGTGTGGGACGGCTGCCAGCTGGAAGAGTTCGCCATGGTGGGTACCGGCGAGAGTTTTCGCCAACCTCGGAATATGCGGGTGAAGCACCGGTTCAATCGTAAGGGACGCTACATCCTCGAGCGATACGGCATGCAGGGATGCGTGGGGTGCGGTCGCTGCGCGCGCAACTGCCTTGTGGATATCGATCCGATCGAGGTGTTCAACCAGCTCAAGGGGCAGCCGGTCGATAGGACAGAGAGGCAGGTGATACGGTGACCACCGTCCCGACCCTCGCTCACCGCCGTCTCAAGCCCTCGCCCTTCCTGCCCGACCTCGCCGAGATCGTACGCAAGGACCGGCTCACCACGACGGAGACCCTTTACCAGCTCCGGCTCCTCGACGGCTCCGAGCTCGGGCACGTTCCGGGTCAGTTCGTCGAACTGAGCGTGTTCGGCGTGGGAGAAGCGCCCTTGTCCGTCTCCTCGTCGCCCACGCGGGGCGAGGCGTTCGAGGTGTGCATCCGACGTGTGGGTGACGTCACAGGTTCATTGGAGCGTTTGGGCCTCGGCGCCCAGATCGGCGTGCGTGGTCCCTTCGGCAGAGGTTTTCCGCTGGACGACATGCGCGGTCAGAACGTTCTCATCATCGCCGGAGGACTCGGCATCGTGCCGCTCCGGTCCCTTGTCGTGAACCTCCTCGACGAACGCGCCGACTTCGGTGACATAACCGTGCTCTACGGGACCAAGGACCCGAGCTTCCTCTTGTTCAATGACGAGATCACGCGGTGGTCGGCCCGCGACGACATCGACCTGCGCCTCACGGTCGACCTTGCCGCCCCGTCGTGGAAGGGCAACGTCGGGCCGGTGACGACCTTGTTCCGCCGCTTGACCATCGATCCAAAGCGCACCGTGCCGGTGATGGTGGGACCACCGGTGATGTTCAAGCACGTGGTGAAGCAGGTACTCGCGTGTGGGATTCCAGAAGACCGCATCATCCTTTCCTTGGAGCGGCGGATGAAGTGCGGCATCGGCGAGTGCGGTCATTGCCAGATCAACGGAGTCTACGTCTGCCAGGACGGGCCCGTCTTCACCTACGCCGAGCTCAAGCGGCTTGAGGAGGCGATGCTGTGATGGGCGGAGCGATGGTCGAAGCCCTCCAGGCTTTCAAGAAGCCTCGCGTGGCGGTGTTCGAACTCGCCTCGTGCGCCGGTTGCCAGTTGCAGATCTTGAACTGCGAGGACGAGCTCGTCGATCTGCTGCAACTGGTGGAGTTCGCTTACTTCAAGGAGGCGATGACCGAGACCTCGGACGTCTACGACCTGGCCCTCGTCGAGGGCTCCGTAACCCGTGCGGCCGACGAGGAGAAGCTCCGCACCATACGGGAGCGCGCCAAGCTCGTGGGCACGCTCGGAGCCTGCGCCTTCCCCGTGGGTATTCCGGGGCTCAAGAACACACACGACCTCGAGGAGATCGCGCGGCACGTGTACGGCGATGACGCCGGGTTCTATCCCTCCGCCGAGGCGAAGCCGGTTGACGCGGTCATCCCCGTGGACCTGCACATCCCCGGCTGTCCCATCGACAAGGATGAGTTCATCCGAGTGGTCACCGGCGTGCTCCTCGGTCTCAAAACGCCCATACCGGGCTACCCCGTGTGCGTGGAATGTCGTCTCAAAGAGAACGTCTGCGCCTTTGACCGCGGCCTCGTCTGCTTGGGGCCTGTCACCCGGGCGGGGTGTGGAGCCATCTGTCCCAGCTATGGGAGCCGGTGCTTCGGATGTCGCGGCTTGGCCGATGACCCGAACGTGGCTTCCGTCGAGAACCTGCTGGAGGAACACGGCCACAGTCACGATGACGTCCTGGCCGAATATACCCTCTACAACGGCTACTACGCCCTGCGTGACGGCGGGCTCAAAGGGAAGGTGGCGTCACATGAGTAAGACCGTCGCCGTCGATGTGAAGGTCGACTACGTGTCGCGGGTGGAGGGACACGGCAATATCGTCGTCGTCGCCCAAGGCGACGAGGTGAAGGAGGTGAGGTTCGAGGTCACGGAACCGCCCCGCTTCTTCGAGGGGATGCTCCGCGGGCGGCCGTACGAGCAAGCACCGCTGATCACTTCGCGCATCTGCGGCATCTGCTCCAACGGCCACGTGCTCGCTTCCATCACCGCCCTGGAGAATGCTCTCGGCGTCACGCGGTCCGACCAGACTATGCTTCTCCGGCGTCTGCTCCTGCACGGCGAGACCATCCAGAGTCACGTGCTGCACGCCTACTTCTTGGTAGCCCCCGACTTCTTCGGGGTGGGCAGCGTCATCCCCCTGGTGGAGAGTCATCCTGACGTGGTGAAACGCGCCCTGCGCCTCAAGAAACTTGGCAACGATATCTGTGACGTGGTGGGGGGCCGGGCAGTGCACCAGATCGCCGCCACGGTAGGTGGGTTCACGCACCTGCCCAGCCGCGACGAGCTGAACGCCCTGCGTCAGCGCTTGGTCGACTCCGAGTCCGATCTCGAAGCCACCGTGACCCTCTTTTCGCAGCTGGAGATGCCCGAGTTCGATCATCCCACCGAGTATCTTTCCCTGAAAGCCGCCGCCGACTACGCGTATTTCGGCGACCTGATCCTCTCCTCACAAGGAGACATCACTCCGGTGCACCACTATTGCGAGAAGGTCAAGGAGCGGGTGGTCCCGCACTCCTCGGCCAAGCATTGCTCGTCGAACAAGGATACGTTCATGGTGGGGGCCCTCGCCCGTGTCAACAACGGCTTCCGCTATCTATCGGATGGGGCCAGGACAGCGGCGGCCGCCATGGACTTCGTGCCGCCGGTGACGAACCCCTACCTGAACACGGTGGCGCAGCTCGTCGAGATCGTGCACTGCATCGACGACGCGAGGAGCATCATCGACACGCTGCTTGCCGCCGGTCTGACTCCCGAGCCGCCCGTCGTCGAGGTGCGCGAAGGCCACGGGGTGGGAGCGGTGGAGGTGCCGCGGGGGACCCTCTACCACGAATACTCCGTCGACCGTAAGGGGCGGATCGCCGACGCCAACCTCATCATCCCCACCGGCCAGAACCTAGCCAACCTCGAGAGCGACATGTGGGCTCTCGCTCCGGAGGTCATACAGAAGGGCGCCGACGCAGCGCAACTCGCCATGGAGATGCTGGTGCGGGCGTACGACCCGTGCATCTCCTGCTCCACCCACGTGATCATCTTGGACGATGACGGCCCGGCCTATCAGTCCGAGAATTCGTCGGCCGAGCCCGCGGCGGATCAGGCTGAGAAGGAAGTCCCGGCCGGCGCCCAATCGGTTGGGACGGAGGCACTGCCATGAGCATCAACCGCACCCTGGTGGTCGACAACGAACTCCTCGCACAACTCGATCCAGCCGACCGCGACTCCCTGGCCTCCCTGGCTGTGGGCAAGACCTACGCAGCGGGCGAGGTCATCTTCCGGGAGAACGAGCAGGCCTTCGCAGTATGTCTGCTCCTCGACGGTCGTGTGGGACTGCAGATGGACGTGGGCACGGGCAGGAACCTGATGGTGAGCACGGTCGATCCGGGGGAGATCTTCGCCTGGTCGGGCCTGGTGCCGCCCCACCAGTTCACAGCGACCGCACGGGCTATCGAAGACTGCGAGGTGGCTGTCTTCAAGGCGGAAGACCTGACGCGTCTCTTCGTGGAGAGACCGCAGTTCGGCTACACGGTGATGCTGCGTATCGCCTCACTCATAGGCGAGCGCCTGCGCGACACGCACCTGCAGCTGCTGGGCATGTTCGGGGCGTAAGGCACCAGAACAGCCCCCGAGACACGGCTCAGAGACCGGCCTCGCGTTCCGGGGTATCCCGTTCCGGGGCGTCCTCTCGCGGGGTGTCCCGTTCCCGGGCTTCCCGCAGCGACGTGTCTACGTCCGCCAACAGCGCCTCCGCCCGTTCGTTCACTCGTGTCCAGGAGTCCTGATGCTGCCGGCTTTCTTCCGCCAAGATTCTGAGTTCTTGGCTCAGGTACCGGACTGCCTGGTCGTGGCGTGCCAGGAGGCCACGCAGGCCGTGCTCCATCTCGGCCAGCCTATCTTCGATCTCGAGCCTTCTCTGAGAGTCATCCATGGTGTAACGATCTTACCTCGGCACTCAGCCGGTGGTTTGCCCCACGCCTGCATCTGGGTAGGCGCAAGCCGGGATTCTGGGGGCGCTTGGCGCCCGGTCGGCGAACCTGTTCACTAATCGGAGGTGTTCGAGCGTGAAGTTCTTGATCGTGTTCGGCAGCATAAACGGTAACACCCAAAGAATGGCCGGGTACATCGCAGAGGGCATCAGGATCGCAGGTGGCGAGGCCGATGTGAAGCCGTTCTCCGAAGTGCGCGAGCCTGAGGACTTCACCGGTTACGATGGGTATGCCTTCGGCGGACCCACGTATCACAAGGACCTACTCCACGGCATGAAGGCCTGGCTTTTCCGCGCCAAAGAGGGCGGTCTGGAGGGCAAGGTAGGCGGCGCTTTCGGTTCGCATACCCACTCCGGCGAGGCCCCCGGTATCCTCTACGACACGATGCAGCACGTGTTCAATATGAATATGGTCGACCTTGGCCCCTTTAAGATGGTGGAGAAGGAGCTCGGTGCACCCGAGGGGCTCAAGGCATGCCAGCAGTACGGGAAGGCTCTCTTGGAGAGGGCTTCCGCCTAGCGGCGCGAGCCGTTTGCCGGGCGGCGCGTGTGCCGCCCGGTCAGCCGACGCTCTTCTCCTCCAGGATCACCTGGTGGAGCGTGACGAAGTCGGCGGGCAACTCCAGGTCGACGTCGGTGCGCGGCCTCAACCCGGCTGCGCCGGTGGGGCACCTGGGCACGCACACGCCGCAGCCTATGCACCACTCGAGGTCCACGTGCGCCACGTCGTCGACGAGGGTGAGCGCCTGGACCGGACAGACGTCGACGCACACCCCACAGCCGGTGCACTCATCATCGTTGGTGGTGCGCAGGAAGTAAGTGGCCATCAGCGCATCCCGAGGTATCTTGCGCCGGCGGATGGTGCCGACGTTCCAGCAGGCGTCACCGCAGCAGTTACAGTTGTGCTTCACGTGGCCCGCGGCGTTGTCCACGAAGTGCACGAGGCCCGCTTCGGCCGCCTGCGCAACGATGCCCTCCGCTTCCTCCCGTGTGACCATTCGCGCGAGGCCGCGTTCCACGACGTACTCGGCGAGTTCGTCGAACTTGAGACAGACCTCCAGGGGGTGGTCGCAACCATGGCCGCGTAGGCGCATGGCCATCCGGCAGGGGCAGTGTGCCACAGCGAAGGTCGTGGCCTGAGCGAGCACCGCTTCCATGGCGTGTTTGGGGTAGACGGCCTGGGTGTCGGCGGTCAACGTGTGCTCCACGGGGACGTAGCGGTAGGCCTTGGTGGTCGTGGCCGCGTACATCTCACGAAGGACGTGGCGGTTGGCGTATTTGGCCACCATCCCGGCCATCTCGCGCGCCTCTTCGGTCTCGTCCCCCGCCCAGAAGAAGGTCTGAGGGAAGCCGAAGCCGGATTGGAGCAACCCGTACCCGCGCTCGCCCGAGGGAGTGGTCTCTGAGTAGACGAGTCGGCGCTCGAGAAGACCCTGCAGTCCGCGTTCCAGGTCTTCAACATCGAGCCCGGGCGAGTGGGCGGCCACCTCCGACGCGGTGACGACACTGAGCGGCGCGACCCCGGTGGGGAGCAACAGCATGAGTTCGGCCTCGGCCGGAGTGGCCGTGCGTTCCAATATTCCCACGAGGTCTGGGGTGGCGGGCAGGCCCATAGCCAATGCCGACAGGTGTGCCGCCAGACGATGGTAAACGGTCTCGTGCATGGATCCTTCCGCTCGCTCG
>JBBRDB010000029.1:0-19390 GCA_038204345.1 Thermoleophilia bacterium
CGTCCACCGGGATCTTCTCGCCCGGCCGCACGATGACCACGTCCCCCGCGTGCACCTGCTCAATTGGAATGTCAACTTCGGCGCCGTCGCGTACCACGCGGGCCGTCTTTGCCTGCAAGCCCATCAGTTTCTTGATGGCACCGGCGGTCTGCCCCTTGGCCCGCGCTTCGAGGAAGCGACCGAGCAGGATCAGTCCTATGATGACGACCGCCGTATCGTAGTAGACCGCAGTCTTGACACCGGAACCTGCGAGCGTCTCGAAGAAGCCGGGGAAGAAGGTGAGCGCAGTCGAGTAGAGGTACGCGATGCTGGTGCCTACCGCGATCAACGTGTTCATATCGGTGGTGCGATGCTTGGCCGAAGCCCAGGCACTTCGGTAGAACTGAAGGCCGGCCCAGAACTGGATAGGTGTCGCAAGCACGAACATCACCAGCCAGAGTTCACGCACGCTAAGGAACGAAGGTGGGAAGAAGCTCAACGCCATGAGGACCACGCCAACGGCGAGACTGATGCCGAACTTGAGCTTGAGGGTGCGGAGTTCTCGGGCGCGCGCCATCTCGACATGGTCCGGCGCCCCTGCCTCAGCCCCCTCAGCCCCGGCCAGAGGCTCCCTGACGGTATACCCGGCCTCCTCAACCGACCGGCGCAGATCGGAGAGAGACACCGCGCCGGGGAGGAACTCGACGGTGGCCGCTTCTGTACCGAAATTAACGGAGGCGTTCAACACTCCGGGCGTCTGGGCGAGAGCCTTCTCCACCCGCCTCACGCAGCTGGCGCAGGTCATCCCGCCGATATCGACGGTGAGCTTGTCGGACTGAACGTCGTAGCCAACGTCTTTCACCGTGGCGACGAGCCTGTCGACGCCCACCATCGCGGGATCATACGAGACCGTGGCCTTCTCGGTGGCGAAGTTCACCGAGGCTTCAGTGACGCCCTCCACTTTGCTGAGACCCTTCTGAACCCGGGCCACGCACGACGCACAGGTCATCCCTTCCACCGGGATCTGGATCGTCTCGATATGAGCCGCACTCGTCGTCGCCATCGGCATCGCCCGCCTTCATCGCTCGCTGGTTCGGTGACCACGGGATGGGACACACCCGTGGTGCGTTCCATCTTACCATACCCCCCCACCCTATTACCAGCGGCCGCCGGTGCAGACCGCTCGGTGCCGGGTACGCCCCAGGATACGCTCGGCGCGACGGCCTGACGGCCTGTTACGCCGGTGGTGACGCGGGGGGTGACGCAGGTGGTGACGTAAGGCCACTCGTGACGCGTGCGTTACCGGCGCGTGGGAGTGGGCCTGCGGAGCCGATCAGTCCAGCTGAGTCTTGAGACGACGCGCTCTCTCGGTGGCCTGGAGCTTGGATAGGGCCTTGGCCTCGATCTGGCGTATCCGCTCGCGAGTGACACCGAACCTCCTGGCCACTTCTTCAAGAGTGCGCGGATGCTCCCCCTTGAGACCAAACCTCAGCTCGATGACTTTGCGCTCGCGAAACGGCAGCGACGCCAAGGCATCGTTCACCGTGTCCTTGTCCAACTGCGCGGCTACCGCATCGAAGGAACGGACCGCCTCCTCGTCCTCGATGAAATCGCCCAATTCGGAGTCTTCTTCTTCCCCGATCGGGGTCTCGAGGGACACAGTGGTCTGGCTGATCTTGAGTATCTCGCGCACCTCGACCACGGTCATGCTCATCTCGTTCGCGATCTCTTCCGGCATCGGCTCGCGGCCACGGTCTTGCAGCAGTTGACGCTGCACGCGAATCAACTTGTTGATCTTCTCGACCATGTGAACAGGAATACGGATGGTCCGGGCCTTGTCGGCGATAGCGCGGGTGATGGCCTGTCGGATCCACCACGTGGCGTAGGTGGAGAACTTGTGCCCCTTGCGATAATCGAACTTCTCCACGGCTCGTATCAGACCCAGGTTGCCTTCCTGGATGAGATCGAGGAAGCTCATGCCGTCGGTGTGATAGCGCTTGGCGATGGACACGACGAGCCGCAGGTTGGCCTCGGTGAGTTCGTGCTTGGCCTGGATGTCGCCCCGCTCGATCCGCTTGGCCAGCCAGACCTCCTGCTCGGCGGTGAGCAGGGGGACTCGTCCGATCTCCTTGAGATACATGCGCACGGGGTCGGTGGTGGTCACGTCCACCTCGTGCGTGATTTCCGGGGCCTTCCACACGGGGGCGACGGCGTTGTCATCGATGCCGGCCTGCAGATCGAGCTCACCCGCGCCGTCGTCTGCGACCTCGATGCCGAGTTCCAGGAAGCGCGTGTAGATAGCCTCGATCTGTTCCGTCGAGAGATCGACTTCCACGAGGACTTCCGCGACGTCCTCTGACGTCACGTAGCCACGCGTACGCCCGAGTTCGACGAGGTTATCGACTTCCTCGATGTTGATGGTCCAGCCTTCCAGAGCATACGCTCCAGTCCAGTCGGCGAGAATACGATACCTGGTCGGGTCAACTACCGCCGGACTCGTTGGCGGACGCGGTGCCGGACGCATGGCTGGATCCGTTGCCGGAGGCCATGAGCCATTTCGAACCGTACTCGCGCATGTGATCGACCAACGGGATCAGGTCGAGGCCGCGCGCGGTGAGCGAGTACTCCACCCGTGGCGGGACCTCCGGATAGCTCTTGCGCGTGATGACGCCCGCCTTCTCCAACGACTTCAGGCGCTCGGAGAGCGTCTTCGGACTGATGCCCTGCAAAGAGCGCTCCAGAGCGCTGAAACGGTTGATCCCTTCGGCCAGATCGCGCAGGACCAAGAGGGTCCATTTGCCGGAGATGATGTCGGCCGTTTTGAGGACCGGGCAGGAATCTTTCATGGTAACGCTATGACGCACGATGGCAGAACCTTCCTTGTGCTCCGGGTTGTGTCTGATCCGCAGCGACCCATGGGGTGACTAATCGAAAAGACACTGCAAAGTAGCAGAACCGAAGGGTGTTTACAACCGGCTAACCGCGTAGATGCTTCCTCAACAGTTCGTTGACCACCTGGGGATTCGCCTGACCCTTGGTCTCCTTCATGACCTTGCCCACGAAGAAACCGAGAACGCGGTCGCGTCCTTGTCTGAACTCCTCGGCCGGGCCTGGGTTGGCCTCGACGATAGCGGCGATCATCGCATCCAACTCGCCCGCGTCGGAGATCTGTCCCATCCCCCGCTCCGCGATGATGGTGGAGGCATCCTTTCCGGTCTCCACCATGAGTTGGAACACTTCCTTGGCCAGCTTGCCGGAGAGCGTGCCGTCGGCGAGACGCGCCAAGAGGTCGGCGAGACGCTCCGCACTCACCTCTGATTCCCCCACGCTCAGCCCGCCGGCGTTGAGGTAGGCTGAGAGGTCTCCCATGACCCAGTTGGCCGAGAGCTTCCCGTCTCCGGTGGACTCAGCCACGCGCTCGAAGTAATCGCCTAGCGCGCGGTTCGCCGACAGCACGGCGGCGTCGTAGGCGGAGAGCCCGTAACTCTCGGCCAGCCGCACGCGGCGCGCCGCCGGCAGTTCGGGCAACCCGGCCCGCACCTCCTCGATGTGGGCCTCGTCGATCTCGATGGGAACCAAGTCGGGCTCGGGGAAATAGCGGTAGTCGTGTGCTTCTTCCTTGCTGCGCAGGGTGGTGACCCGACCCGTGGTGGGATCGAAGTGCACGGTGGCCTGCTGGATGACCTCGCCGTCCTCGAGCGCGGCTGTCTGGCGCTCGATCTCGGCTTCGAGTCCACGTTGGAGAAAGCGGAAGGAGTTCATGTTCTTGAGTTCCGTCTTGACCCCGAAGGGATCTCCCGGTCGCCGCACGGAGATGTTGGCGTCGCACCTCAGCGACCCTTCCTCCATGTTCACGTCAGACACCTCAAGGTGCTCCACGAGGCTCTTCAGTTCTATGAGAAAGGCGCGTGCCTGCTCGGGCGTCCGGATGTCGGGCTCGGTGACGATCTCCACCAGCGGCGTCCCCCCCCGGTTGAAGTCGGCCAACGAGTAGTCGGCGCCGTGTATGCGCCCGGTGGCCCCCCCGGAGTGGATAAGCTTGCCCGCGTCTTCCTCCATGTGCACGCGCGTGATGCCCACCCGGAACGTGGAGCCGTCGCCGAGTTCGGCATCGAGGTGACCACCCACTCCCAGCGGCAGGTCGTACTGGGAGATCTGATACCCCTTGGGCAGGTCGGGATAGAAGTAGTTCTTCCGATGGAAGAGCGTGTGCTCGGTGATCGAGCAATCGAGCGCCAGGGCGATGCGTAGGGCATATTCTACCGCCCGCTCGTTGGTCACCGGCAGCGTGCCCGGGTGACCCAAACAGATCGGACACACCCTCGTGTTCGGGACCTCGCCGAAAGTGACCGGGCAACCGCAGAACATCTTGGTGGAGGTGCTGAGCTGCACGTGGATCTCGAGCCCGATCACGCACTCCCACGCCGAAGAGCCCGGAGCCGCTGACCCGCCCACTCCGCCGCCTTGCGAGGTGCCGGAAGTCATGATGCCACCTCGGCCGTGCGAGGGCGGTCGTGCACCGCCAATCGTTGCTCCAGGGCATATGAGACGTCGAACAATCCCTGTTCGTTGAAATGCGGCCCGATGATCTGCAGTCCTACGGGCAGCCCTTCCGAAAGACCCGCCGGGATGCTGATGGCCGGCAACCCGGCCAAGTTCACCGGGATCGTGCACAGATCGGAGAGGTACATCGCCAGCGGATCCTCAGTGCGCTCGCCGATCTTGAACGCGACGGTGGGCGAGGTGGGTGAGATGAGAAAGTCGACGTGGCCGAACGCGCGACGGAAATCCTCGATGATCTGGGTGCGGGTGCGCTGCGCCTGGCCGTAGTAGGCGTCGTAGTATCCGGTTGAGAGCACATAGGTGCCGATCATGATGCGCCTCTTGACCTCTTGGCCAAAGCCCTCGCTGCGCGTGCGCGTGTACATCTCAAGGAGATCCTCGGCGCCCTCGGCTCTGTGTCCGTAGCGAACACCGTCGAAGCGGGCCAGGTTGGAGCTGGCCTCGGCCGGAGCGATGATGTAGTAGGCGGCGATGCCTTTCTCTACGCTCGGAAGGCTTACCTCCTCGCACACCCCACCGAGAGCGCCTATGGCGGCAACGGCAGAGTCGAACACCGCGCGGACTCCCGGTTCGAACGCCTCGCCTGAGTATTCGCGGATAATGCCGAAGCGCAGACCGGCAAGATCGGTGCGATCGGGCATGGTGACGGGCGCCGGGAGGCCGAGACTCGTGCAATCCATGGGGTCCCGGCCCGCGATCATGTCGAAGAGGGCGGCGGCATCGCGCACATCGCGGGTCAGGGGGCCGATCTGGTCGAGTGAGCTCGCAAAAGCGATGAGTCCGTAGCGGCTTACCGCCCCGTACGTGGGTTTGAGCCCGACCACCCCGCACAGGGAGGCCGGTTGCCGTATGGACCCACCGGTATCGCTGCCGAGTGCCCACGGGGTCTCGGCGGCTGCCACGGAGGCGGCCGAGCCGCCGCTCGATCCACCTGGCACCCGTTCGAGGTCCCACGGGTTGCGTGTGACGTGGTAGCCGGAGTTCTCGGTGGAACTTCCCATGGCGAACTCGTCCATGTTGAGCTTGCCCAGGAACACCAGGCCGGCGGCCCGCAACTTGGCTACGACAGTTGCGTCGTAGGGCGGACGGTAGCCCTTGAGGATACGCGACGCGCAGGTGGTCTCGAGACCCTCCACACAGAGCAGGTCCTTGAGCGCGATGGGCACCCCCTCCCAGGGGAGGCGCTCGCCTCCGGGCTTGGCGTCGATCGCGGCGGCCTGTGCCAACGCACCCTCCCGATCGACCAGCAGATACGATCCCACCGACTCGTCGATCCGCTCGATACGATCCAGGTAGAGGCCGGTCATCTCGGTGACGGACACCTCGCCGGACGCAAGGAGCTCCCGACAGTCGTGAGCGGTCAGCGAGAGGAGATCCACAGACACCGCCTAGCCTATCCGGGGCACGACGAACTGCCCGGCTTCGACCAAGGGAGCGTTCGCCAGCGCCGCCTCTTGCGTCAGGCACGGGCGGGGTTCGTCGGCTCTCAGTACGTTCTTGACCTGCACGGCGTGCGCTGTGGGGGGCAGCCCCGAGAGGTCGAGTTCTCCCAGTGTTTGCACGTAGTCGATGATCCGGGAGAGATCATGCTGGTAGCGCCCCAATTCATCGCCCTCGAAGCTCAAGCGGGCAAGCCGGGCGATGTGCTCCACTTCGTCTCGTGTTATCACGGGATAGACTCTCCTTTGGCACCGGGACTCGCTCGTGACACCATCAAAAGTCGAGCCGAGGAACGACTCGGCCGAGGGCGCCACACCTGCCTGATTATATCCCCAGAATAGGTGAGGGCGCCTTGGGGGGCGCCCTCGAGGAGAAAGGGAGAGCTTGGATGGGTTAACTCTCGCTTTCTCCCTATATCGGCCGCAGCGCCCAAGACTTTAGCCCGATTTTCACGATTCTTCCAGAGAGAGGAGCCGACCAATACAAAGCCCCGCTTGAAGCGGGGCTTTGTTGACTGCTCTCTCGACCGACCTCTGCAAGGGACCGGCAAAGACCTCCTACAGAGGAACGACGTTGCTTGCCTGCAGACCCTTCGCACCTTGGGTGACCTCGAAGCTCACACGCTGACCCTCAGCAAGAGTGCGGAAACCTTCGACTTTGACTTCGGAGAAGTGAACGAACACATCTTCCCCGTCGTCACGCGCGATGAAGCCGTAGCCCTTTTCGGCGTTGAACCATTTGACTTGTCCTTCTGCCAACCTGTCCTCCGTTCGGTCACGACCTCCATGTTCTTTCATCGAGGTCGCTCTTGTTATGGGCGCCCTTGCCGAGCGCACCGTTCAAGAGTATAGCAGTGCTCACCGCCGGTCAAGAACGCTCGGATAACTAAGCGGGAAAGGACTGAAGCGATGGAGGTTACGAGACCGAGGTCACAGAAGATCGCGGAGACCCTGAGCCTCCCGATAATTCTTGAGCCTATTGAGAGTCTTGGCCTCCACCTGCCGGATGCGCTCACGCGTCACTCCGAAGCGTTCGCCCACCTCCTCGAGCGTCCGGGGCTGCTCGCCCCACAGACCAAAACGGAGTTCGATGACTTTGCGCTCGCGCAAGGAGAGGGTGTCGAGCACGCGCAGCAACTCCTCGTACCTCATCTTGCGCACGACTGCGTCCAGAGGTTCGTCGGCTTCCGCATCCTGCACGAAGTCGCCCAACTCAGAATCGTCTTCCTCGCCGAGGGGCGTTTCCAGAGATATCGGTTCTTGTGCGGCCCTCATGATCTCTCGCACCCGGGCGGGCGTCGTGTCCATCTCAGCGGCGATGTCGTCCACGGACGGTTCCCGTCCGTTCCGCTGCAGGAGCACACGTTGCATGGCCTTCAGTTTGTTGATCGTCTCGACCATGTGCACCGGCACGCGGATCGTGCGCGCCTGGTCGGCGATCGCCCGGGTTATGGCCTGGCGGATCCACCAAGTGGCGTAGGTGGAGAACTTGAAACCCCGTTCGGGGTCGAACTTCTCGACCGCCCGGATCAGGCCGAGATTGCCCTCTTGGATGAGGTCGAGAAAGTGGAGCCCACGCCCTACGTAGCGCTTGGCGATGGAGACCACCAGCCGCAGGTTCGCCTCCGTCAACTGCCGTTTCGCTTCGAGATCGCGCGCCTGGATGCGGCGCGCGAGTGCGATCTCCTCGTCGGCGGTGAGCAGCCGCACCTTGCCGATCTCCCTGAGGTAGAGACGCACCGGGTCGCTGGCGGAGTGGTCGATGGCCAGGTCGAGTTTGCTGAGGAACCGCTCTTCTGCCGAGTAATCATCCTCGTCTAATGCGGCCGGACCGTCTCCGTCGTGGGTGACGTCGACGCCCTCCTCAGCGAGGAGAGAGTAGAACCCTTCCACCTCTTCCGGGGGGATCTCGAGGTCCTGCAGGGCTTCGCTTATCTCCTCGGGACTGAGGCTCCCCGCCAGTCTTCCCCGGGAGACGAGCTCACGCATCGCATTCGCGCCGGCTTCTGTGGCGTCCGCCACGCTTCTACCCCTCGTCCACGTTGGCCAACATGACACGGACCTCGTGCTGAAGTCGCTCGAGTCGCACCAGACGGGCTTCTATATCGGCATCCCCGTCTCCATCCTCCAGCCGAGCGCGCAGATCCTGCAGCGTCCTGCTCACGTGCTGCTCCTCCAAGCGGAGGTGTCTTTCGTTCAGGAAGGCAGTGCCGTGCCGCCCCGATTCCGACTCGAGCGCTAGGCGCACATAGAGCCGGCCCAGGTCGGAGTCTTGGCGCACCAACCGCCGCATCGCCTCGCCCGACTGCTCGTCCAGAAGTGCCTCTTTGAGCCCGATGAACGCCTCCCTATGCAGTGGGTCCACGAAGTACTCGGGCGTCACCGCACCCAAGACAGACTCCGCTTCCCCTGGGTTCGAGAGTACGGCAAGGAGAAACTCGCGCTCCACCGTAGCTTCTGGTGATCGTACCCGTTCCCGATACGCGGGAACCACGCGTACGGTGGAATCTCCGGCACTAGACCTCGCGTTCCTCGGCCCTCTGTCGCCATCAGGCTCGGTGCGCAGCAGGAGATCGACGTTCTCGGGCGAGAGCCGCAAACGGTCGGCAACCGTGCGCACCTCCTCCTCGCGCTCTTTGGGCGAGGAGGCCCGCGAAAGGATCTCCCGCACCAGTTCGAAAGCCCGCACGCGGCCCGCCGCGCTGGCCGTGTCGGCGGTGTCGAGAGCACGGGTCAACTCGAATCGCAGGAACGAGACTCGGTTCGCCAGCACGCGCATGACGGCCGCCTCACCCCCTTCCCGGGCGACCTCGGCCGGGTCCTTACCCGGCGGGGGCGGCACCACCATGGCCTGAAGGGAGCGGGCGCGTGCCATCTGACCCGAGCGTACCACCGCCTCGGTCCCCGCTCTATCGGCATCGAACATGAAATCCACGTTGCGTGTGAACCGAGAAATCAGGCTGATCTGATTCTCTGTGAGGGCGGTGCCCATGGAGGCCACGACGTACTTCACACCGGTCTGGGCCAGCGCCAGAACATCCGTGTAGCCTTCGACTATCAGGACTGAGTCGGCGTCCGCGATGGCCCGCCGCGCCTGGTAGAGCCCGTAGAGCAGGTGTCCCTTGCGGTAGACCGGCCCCTCCGGCGAGTTCAGATACTTGGGATTCTCGTCACCGAGGGTTCGCCCCCCGAAACCCACCACTCGGCCGCGATGGTCCGCGAGGGGAAACATGAGCCTCCCCCGGAAACGATCGTACACGCGGTCGGGTTGGCGGACCAGCAGGCCCGCCGCCTCGAGCTCACCCTCGGTGTAGCCGTCTTTGATGACGCGCTCGTAGAGCCTGCGCCAACCGCTCGGGGCCAGGCCCACACGGAACTCCTCACAGATGTCGCGCCCGAGCCCTCGTTCGTCGAGATATGAGCGGGTAGCCTCTGCCTCCCGGCTCTCCCACAGGAAACGCGAATAGAACGACGTGGTGCGCTCGAGGAGGGTGAACAATCTCTTCTCGCCGGACTGATCCCGCTCGCCCCCTCCCCGGTCGTCGAACTCGAGTTCCACGGAGAAGCGCTCGGCCAACTGCTCGACGGCCTCGACGAAAGAGAGGTTCTCAAGACGCTGGAGGAAGGTGAAGACATTGCCCCCCTCGCCGCAGCCGAAGCAGTAGTAGAGACCTTTGTCGGCGCTCACCGAGAAAGAGGGGGTCTTCTCCTGGTGGAAAGGACAGAGGCCCGTGTGCGTGGCGCCCCGTTTCCGCAGGCTCGTATAGCCGGACACCACATCGACGATGTCCGCCGCAGCCAGAACCGCCTCAACGCTTGCGTCCTTGATGAAGGGGCTCACCGGGCTCCTCGGTCGCAAGGTCACGTCTCGTGTTGCTGAGTCTCGTGTTGCCGGAGGGGAAAGAAGCGCGAGTATATCAGAGCGACCAGGAGCGAGGAACGAAGACCTCGAAGTACGCGCGCTGCGCGAAACGGTCGGTCATGCTTGCGATGTGGTCGGCCACCATCCTCACCAGCCGCTCGTGGGCCTCGCCCCCCTCGTCTGCCGCCGCCGCGCCGCCCCCCCCCGGCAGACTGTCCGGATGGTCGAGGTAGTACTTGAAGAGCCTCGTAAGAAGATCGTTGATCGCCACACCGCCGCTCAGCTCCACGGAGCGTGGATATACATACTGGAACAGGAACGAGCGGAGTTCTTCCATGGCCTCGCGCACCTGGGCGCTCTGGACTACGTCACCGGCTAGATCGCTCTCATCGACCATGTCGTGCACCAATGTGTCGATGCGTTCGGAGCCGGTGAGGCCCAGGAGGTCCACCGCTCCGCGGGGCAGGTCGGCGTCGGTGATGAGTCCGGCTCGGACGGCGTCGTCGATGTCGTGGTTGATGTAGGCCATACGGTCGCATATGCGCACGATACGGGCTTCCTGGGTGGCCGGCTCCTGAGGGCCGGTGTGGCACAGGATGCCGTCGCGCACCTCCCAGGTAAGATTGAGTCCGCGTCCGTCGTTCTCAAGGAGTTCGACCACCCGCAGGCTCTGCTCGTTGTGCCGGAAACCATCCTGGCCCAACTCGCGCAGGACGCTGTCGAGCACCTCTTCGCCCGCGTGGCCGAAAGGGGTGTGCCCGAGGTCGTGCCCCAGGGCCACCGCCTCCGTGAGGTCCTCGTTGAGTCGGATCGCGCGGGCCACGGTCCGGGCGATCCCGGAGACCTCCAGTGCGTGCGTGAGCCTCGTGCGGTAGTGGTCTCCTTCAGGCGAGATGAACACCTGGGTCTTGTGCTTGAGGCGTCGGAAGGCCTTGCAGTGGACGATGCGGTCGCGGTCGCGCTGGAAGCAGGTGCGCAACGTGCAGGGCTCCTCCTCGTGCAGCCGCCCACGGGAAGCCGAGGCGCGTTGCGCGAGCGGCGAGAGCCCGGCCTCCAGAGCCTCGATATCGAGCCGCACGCGGCCGGGTCTTTCGTGTTTCGCCACCCGATGCAGCTAGTCCTCGAGCACCGCCTGCGCCGCCGCCAGGCGGGCGATGGGCACCCGATAGGGGCTGCAGCTCACGTAGTCCAGGCCCGCACGATGACAGAACTTGATGCTCGATGGTTCCCCGCCGTGCTCGCCGCAGATGCCCAACTTGATGTCGGGCTTGACGGCACGGCTCTTCTCCGTGGCCATCCGCACGAGTGAGCCAACGCCGTCCTGGTCGAGCTTCTCGAACGGATTGTCCTTGAGAAGGTCGCTCTGCAGGTAGTGAGTGAGGAACTTGCCCTCCGCGTCGTCGCGGGAGAAACCGAGGGTCGTCTGCGTGAGGTCGTTGGTGCCGAAGCTGAAGAAGTCGGCGTGCGCGGAGATCTCATCGGCCGTGACGGCCGCCCGCGGCAACTCGATCATCGTGCCGACTTTGTATTCCACGGAGAGGCCTCGCTCGGAGAGCACCTCCGACGCCGTCTTCACGGTGAGCTCGCGCATCACCTCGAGCTCCTTGGCAAAGGCCACCAGCGGGATCATGATCTCCACGATAGGCGCGGCTCCCCCGTCCGAGACCACGTCGCAGGCCGCCTGCATGATCGCCCGCACCTGCATGGCGTAGATCTCCGGGAACTGGATGCCGAGGCGGCAGCCACGCGTCCCCAACATCGGGTTCATCTCGTGCAGCGCTTTGACCTTGGCCGCGACCGCTTCCTTGGCCTCTATCTCCGCGGCGCTCGCGCCCGTGAAGCGCATACGTTCCAACTCCACCATAAGTCCGGTGTAGTCGGGCAGGAACTCGTGCAACGGCGGATCGAGCAGGCGGATCGTGACCGGCAGTCCGGCCATGGCTTGGAAGATGCCCTCGAAATCGTCGCGCTGGAAGGGCAGCAGATCGGCCAGGTGGGCTTCCCGCTCCGCCAGGGTCCCGGCCATGATCATGGCGCGTACGTGAGGGAGCCGCTCCTCCTGCATGAACATGTGCTCGGTGCGGCAGAGACCGATGCCTTCGGCGCCGAACTCCCGGGCCTTCACCGCATCCTCCGGCGTATCCGCGTTGGTGCGCACGGCCAGGCGGCGCACCTCGTCGGCCCAACCTAGGATGGTCTCGAAGTTCTCGTCTATGCGGGGCGGCACGAGCGGCATCTTCCCCAGGATCACCTGACCGGTCGTGCCATCCATTGTGATCCAGTCGTCCTCGGACACCACCGTGTTACCGACGGTGAAGCGGCGTGCGACCACGTCGATCTTCATCTCGGAGGCCCCGGCGATGCAGGGCCTGCCCATACCCCGAGCCACCACCGCCGCATGCGAGGTCATCCCGCCGTGACTGGTGACGACCCCTTGGGCTTTGACCAGCCCGTGTATGTCGTCGGGATTGGTCTCCCAACGCACGAGAATGACAGGATCGCCCTTGTCTCCGCGCTCTTCAGCGGTGTCGGCGTCGAAGACAACCTGGCCCACGGCCGCTCCAGGCGAGGCGTTCAAGCCTTGAGTGAGCACGTCGAAGGAGGCCGACGTGTCAAGACGTGGGTGCATCAGCTGGTCGAGGGCCCCCGGATCGATACGGCTGAGCGCCACTCCTTTGCTGATGAGTCCCTCTCCGACCATCTCGACGGCGATGCGCAAGGCAGCGGCCGCGGTCCGTTTGCCGTTGCGCGTCTGGAGCATGAAGAGGCGGCCGTCTTCGATGGTGAACTCGATGTCCTGCATGTCCTTGTAGTGCTTTTCGAGCTTCTCGCGGATTGCGTAGAGTTCGTCGAGCGTCCCGGGCATGACGTCGCGCATCATCTCAAGCGCATGCGGGTGACGCACCCCCGCAACCACGTCCTCACCCTGCGCGTTCATCAGGAACTCCCCGTAGAACATGTTCTCGCCGGTGGACGGATCGCGCGTGAAGGCCACGCCCGTGCCCGACGTGTCGCCCTTGTTGCCGAACACCATCGACTGCACGTTGACGGCGGTGCCCAGCGCGTCGGAGATGCCGTTGATCTTGCGGTAGACACGCGCCCGCTGATTGCCCCAGCTGCGGAAGACCGCCTGGACGGCAAGGTGGAGTTGTTCCCGGGGATCGTTCGGAAAACCGGAGCCTGTCTGCTGATCGAGGATCGCTTTGAAGCGGTCGGTGAGATCCTTCAGGTCGTCCGCGCTTAGATCGGTGTCCTGTCCCGCTCCCACTTCCTCCTTCTTGGCGGTGAGAGCGTCCTCGAAGAGTTGCGACTCCACGCCCAGCACCACGTCGCTGAACATCTGGATGAAGCGCCGGTAGGAATCGTACGCGAAGCGAGGGTTGGAAGTGATCGAGGCAAGGCCGGCGGCCGTCGCGTCGTTCAGACCCAGGTTGAGCACCGTGTCCATCATGCCCGGCATCGACACCACCGCCCCCGACCGCACCGAGACCAGCAGGGGATTGGCGGGATCGCCGAAGACCTTGCCGGTCATCTGCTCGAGGCGGACCAGGTGCTCCTCGACCTCTTCAGTGAGACCGTCGGGAAATTCGCCGTGCGCCTCATACTCGATGCACGCGCGGGTGGTGACGATGAATCCGGGCGGCACGGGGATGCCGATCGCCGTCATCTCAGCGAGGTTGGCGCCCTTCCCCCCCAGGAGGGACTTCATGTCGGCCTGCCCCTCAGAAAAGTCGTAGACATACTTGGTAGCGTTCATGCTGTCTCTTCTCCTTGGGGTCTCGCAGACGGGCGTCACGGGACAACAAAACCCCGCGTGGGGGGCTTGCCTATTGTATAGGAGCCGCCGAGCCTTGTGAAGAAGGCAACAGTTGCGAAGTCGCCCACGCGCCGACCGTACTACGGCCTCCGGAGAGACGGGAGCAGGGCAGGGGGCCGCCGATACGTCGATACGCCGAGATCCGGCCAGGGCCATGGATCCGCGGCCTGCGCGTGCTAGCCCTGCAGCCGCTCCAAGCGCGCGACTCGGCCTACCGACGCCGCGATCCCGTCGAGGAGTCGCAACCTGTTGAGGCGTACCGCCTCGTCGTCCGCCATGACCAGCACGTCGTCGAAGAAGCGATCGACGGCGGGACGAAGCGCTGCCAGCACCGAAAGGGTCCCGAGGTAGTCTCCGGTGCCGGTCAGGTCGCGTACGCGCGCATCGGCGGCTGTCCAAGCCTCGTGCAAGACGCGCTCCGCCTCTTCCTCGAACAACTCCGGATCCACGGGTGCGCCTCTCTGCTCCGGTGACAACTTGCGTGCCAGGTTCGAAGGCCGGGTAGACACGACCACCAGGTCGTCCCAGGCGTCCGACCCACGGAAGCGCTCCAGCGAGACGGCGCGCCGGCGCACGTGGGCAAAGACGTCGGAGGTAGGGAGCACGGCTTCCACCGCGTCACGCGCCACTTCGCTGTCGGTTAGGAACTTAGCCAGACGGTCCTTTATGAAGTCGACGGCATCCGTGACCACCTGGTCGCGACCGACCAGGTTGGGGAAGCGGTCAAGCCCGGCGTAGGCGGCTCCCACCAGTGCTCGGACGTCGTACTCGAGGCCGTGCATGAAGGCTATGGTGACCATGCCCATGGCGGCGCGTCTCAGGCCGTAGGGATCCTTGGATCCTGAGGGAGGCTCTCCGCAGGCAAAAGCTCCCACGATGTTGTCCACCTTCTCGGCGGTGGCCAGCAGAGCGCCGGCGAGCGTGCGGGGCAGAGCCCCGCCCGCAACGTCCGGGAGGTACTGTTCGCGGATAGCCTGGGCCACCTCGGCCGAGAAGCCTTCGATACGGGCATAGGTCTCGCCCATGACGCCCTCGAGGTCGGCGAACTCACGCACCATGACCGATACCTGGTCGGCCTTGGCCAACCGCGCGGCCTCCAGGGCGTGCGCCTTGGAGTCCGCAGACACCCCGGTCGCCTCGGCCAGCGTGCCGGTAAGGGCCACCAAGCGGGCGCTCTTGTCGGCCATCGTGCCGATCTTGATGTGGAACACCACTCGGTCGAGTTGACCCACCATGTGTTCCAGGCCCGAGGCGAGGTCTTTGTCGAACGAGAACTCGGCATCCTCGATCCTGCCTTCGAGAACGCGTTCATTGCCCGCGGTGATCTGCTCCGCGAAAGCCGGATCACCGTTCGAGACGTAGAGGAAGGTGCAGGCAAGAACTCCCGAGGCGTCGACCAACGGGAAGTAGCGCTGATGCGATTGCATCGCGGTCACCAGCACGTCGTCGGGGAGACGGAGATGTTCTTCGCCGAAAGCTCCCGCAAGCACGGTTGGCCACTCCACGAGGTAGAGCACCTCGTCCATCTTCCCCATGGGATCGATCCAGGTGAACCCACGCTCCTGGGCGCGGCTGTCGAGCTCGGAGCGCAGGAAGGTCTCCCGCTCCTCCTGGTCTACCACGACCTTGGCCGAGCGCATGGTCTCCACGTAGTCCGCAGGCGCCGTCAGTTCCACCGGGGCGCCCAACCAGCGGTGACCGCGCGACAGACGGCCGGAGACGACTCCCGCCACCTCGAAGGGCACCACCTCGTCGCCGAACAGCCCCACCAGCCAACGCATAGGGCGCGAGAAGCGCAGCTCACGCGACCCCCAGCGCATGTTCTTCGGGAAGTACATGTCACGCACGATCTTCACGCAGATCTCGGGCAGGAGTTCGGTGGTAGAGCGGCCCTCGGAGCGGGACACCGCGTACACGAAGCTACGGCCGTTCTCCTCGCGCACCTGCAGGTCCGCCGCCGCCACACCTTTCGCCCGGGCGAAACCCTCTGCGGCCGGGGTGGGCTTCCCGTCGACTGCGAAGGCGGCTTCCACCGACGGCCCCCGTTGCACGTTCTCCCGCGGCGTCTGAGTCTCGGGTACGGCGGTGACAAGCAGTACGATACGTCGCGGCGACACCATCACGCGCAGGGAGCCCGGCTCCAGGTCGATGTCGTCGGTCGCAAAGAGGCCCGCGGCACGTTCCGGGAGGAGGCGCAGTACGGAGGCGCACGCGGAGGCGGGCAGCTCTTCGGTGCCGATCTCGAGCAGGAAGTCTCGCGCCATGTCAGGCCTCCGAGCGGTTGGCCGGGGTTCCCTCGCCACGCGCGGGAGCTTCGGCTTCGGCCGCCGCGCGCTCCTCGAGCTGGGCGACGTAGAGTTCGGCCACCCGCCGGGCTATGTTGCGCACGCGGCCTATGTAGCCGGTGCGCTCGGTCACGCTTATGGCGCCGCGGGCGTCGAGAAGGTTGAAGGCGTGAGAGCACTTCAGGACGAAATCATACGCGGGCATGACCAATCCCCGAGCCAAGCAGCTTTCGCACTCCTGTTCGTAATCGGTGAAGTGACGCTGGAGGATGCCCACGTCGGACACGTCGAAGTTGTAGGCCGACCACTGCGCCTCATTGACACGGTGCACGTCGCCGTAGGTGACGCCCGGCACCCAGATCAGGTCGAAGGCGCTGTCGACGCCCTGCAGATACATCGCCAGGCGTTCGGTGCCGTAGGTGAGCTCCACGCTGACGGGGTCGAGGTCGATGCCGCCCACCTGCTGGAAGTAGGTGAACTGGGTCGCCTCCATGCCGTCGATCCACACTTCCCAGCCGAGTCCCCACGCGCCGAGCGTGGGCGACTCCCAATCGTCTTCGACGAAGCGTACGTCGTGCTCGGCGAGTCTGACGCCCAGATGCTCCAGCGAGGCCAGGTATAGATCCTGGATGTCGTCGGGCGCGGGCTTCAGGAGCACCTGGTATTGGTAGTAGTGCCCCAGGCGATAGGGGTTCTCGCCGTAGCGCCCGTCGGTGGGTCTGATAGAAGGTTCGACGTAGGCCACGTTCCACGGATCGGGCCCCAACGAGCGCAGGAAGGTGGCGGGGTTGAACGTGCCGGCCCCAACCTCCGTATGGTACGGCTGCCAGATGACGCACCCGTGCGCCGCCCAGAAGCTCTCGAGTCCGAGAAGAACGTCTTGAAACGTGGGTGTCTGCATACTCACACTGACCTCTGGACGCGTTGGCAGTCCCCTACCGGGTTGGAGCCGATTGTAACAGACGCCCCCCGTGGGCGGCTGTCACGGGAGTAGGTAGCGCTTGTTCGGGGAAGGGGGACCGTCAGGAACAGGTGATCACTCGAACGCGGGGGCCCGCGATCGACGACTTCGGAGGTTCGGGGGATGGATTTCAAGCAGCTCGCTGAGACTCGCTACAGTACGAGGGCCTACGAGCCGCGAGCCGTGGAGCCCGCCAAGCTCGATCAGGTGCTCGAAGCTGCACGCCTGGCCCCCACCGCGGCGAACCGCCAGGCTTTTCGCATCATCGTGATCACCGACCCCGAACTCCGGGCGCACATGAAGGACGCCTACCACAGAGAGTGGTTCTACACCGCGCCCGTGATCGTCGTGGCCTGCGGCATCCCCAGCCGGAGCTGGGTGCGGGCGGACGGCAAGAATTACAGCGACGTGGACGTGGCCATCGTCATGGACCACATGATCCTCCAGGCAGCCGACTTGGGCCTCGGCACGTGTTGGATAGCCGACTTCAACGCGCCCGCAGTGAGGGAGATCCTCGACCTACCTGAAGGGATGGAGCCGGTGGCGCTCACCCCGCTCGGGTACCCGGCCGACTCAAGCCGCTCGAAGAAGAGGAAGACCGTGGACGACCTCGTGTCGTGGAACGGGCTGGGCGAATAGGGGGCGGACGGCTAAGGCTAGGTGTAGATGTCGCGGCGGGCGAAGGCCACGGAGGCCAGCCCCGTAAGAGCCACAGCCAAGAGGAAGATGACCACAGCGCTACCCCAGGGCATGCCGTCCTGAATGGCTGAACCGTAGTGGTAGAAGATGGAAAATGGCTGCAATCCACTGATGCGATCGATGGCCGCGGCGAGTCCGTTCAGGACGTAGCTCGCCACCAAGATGGCGCCGGGCACGGCGATGGCTAGACCCGGGCGTCGCACCACTGAGGAGACGAGGAGCGCGAGGCCGCCGAAGAAGAGGCAGAAGGGCACGAGATTGAGCGAACCTGCGGCCAGTCGCCCCACGGCCAACTCCTGTCCGGATATCGCGACCGGCACCCACACGAAGACCGCCATGACGCTCACGACCACAGCGACTTCCACCAACATGGTGAGAAAGGCCCCGGCTACCACGATCCAACGCGGCAAAGGGTTGGAGAGCAGCACGTCCAGAGTCTTAGTTTCTTCGGCGCCGGCGATGGCGCGCGCTCCGAGCAGTATGGGGAGGAACGCCAGGGCAAGCGGCGCGACGATGCTGTACTGCTCGACGTCGAGGAAGCCCGCCAGGGTTGACATCCCGCCCCCCTCGAGACCCAAGAAGGCCAGATACTCCGGAGGCAGCGCGTTCATATACTGGTCGATCTGACCGCTCATAGAAGGGAACAGGGCGACGTAGAGCACGCCGAGGAGACCGAGGGAGAGCGACCAAACGATGGTCCCCCGCGCCCTGCCCGACAGCTGATGGGCTACGAGTGTCGCGAGGCGGGCCGGCCACCGGGGAAGGTCCTGCACTGCGGACTTGGCGGCGCCACCGGCCGTCCCGAGACCCGCCGACGCAACACCGCCGCCGACCGTACCCCCATCGAGCGCGTCTTCGACTCTCACGACCCGCCTCCGTAGTAGGTAAGAAAGACCTCTTCCAGGCTCGGATGCTCCAACTCCATGTCCACCAAAGGGTGCCGGGCGGTGAGCTTCACCACGGCGTCCAGTCCACTCCGCAACATCAGGACGACCGCATCGCCGTCGGCCCGTGCCTCCTCCACGCCCTCGATGGCCGCGTAGCCGCCCGGAATCCACCGGTTCGGAGAAACGCAGCACCATGCGGCGCAGCCGCTTGTTGAGCAGGGTGTCGGTGGTCTCAAGGGCGATCAGCCGTCCTTCTTTGATGATGCCTACTCGATCGCACACGCGCTCCACCTCGCTCAGGACGTGCGACGAGAAGAACACGGTGCGGCCTTCCTGGGCTGTCTCCCGCATTATGTCCAGGAACGACTCCTGTACGAGCGGATCCAGGCCGCCGGTGGGTTCGTCCAGCACCAAGAGCGGCGGACGATGGAACATGGCCTGCACCAAGCCGATCTTTTGCTTGTTCCCGCGTGAGAGGCGACCGATGGGACGCGTGAGGTCGGCATCGAGTCGCCGGGCCAATTCGTGACCGTAGCCCAAGTCGCGCACGCCGCGCATCCGCCCGAAATAACGGAGCAGTTCCTCGCCGGTGAGGCGGGGCTCGAGGGTGAACTCCCCGGGGAGATTGCCGGTGGCCGCTCTGATCTCCACTGAATGAGCGCGCGAGTCGAGACCGAACACGGTGGCCGTGCCCGAGGTGGGATGCAGGAAGTCGAGCAGGGTGCGAATGGTGGTGGTCTTGCCGGCGCCGTTCGGGCCTAGGAAACCGAAGACCTCCCCCGGTCTCACCTCGAGGTCGAGGCCGAGTATGCCTCGGTCGTTTCCGTAGGTCTTCGTGAGTCTCTCGGTGCGTATCACCGCTTCCAACGCGACCTCCGAGGTCCTCAGCATGGCCCTA
>JBBRDB010000030.1:0-19297 GCA_038204345.1 Thermoleophilia bacterium
GAGGCGCGGCGCCGCCGTGGCGCCGCGCGGCGAGTGCGGCAAGTGCGGCCGCCGGGCCGCCGCGCCGGGAGTTCGGCCGCCGCGCCGCGCTGGGCGGCGTACCCCGTGGTGCTTCGTCGCTTAGAGCTTCCTGCGGCGCAAGAAGAATCCGGTGCCGATGAGCGCCACGGCTGCGGCCAGAGCGGCGAGCATCTGGAACCCTGTCCCGGTGAAGCTGCCGCGCCCGTCTGCTTGGCTGTCTTCGCCGCGTCCGGGTATCGTCGGCAGGTCTAGCGCCAGGGGCGTGAAGCCACCGAAGACGGAGGCGTCCGGGCGGGCGGAGTGCGCCGCCGGCCAGTGACACTCGATGCAGGCGAAGTCACCGGCGTGATCCGGGGCTTTCTCGTGGCAGGCGATGCAGTCCTTGGGCGCGGGGAGGCCGAGCACTCCGTGGACTGAACCATCGTGGCACGTGCCGCAGGTGAACGCTGCACCCGCTGTCGTGCCCGAAGCGTGGATGGCCGCGCCGACGTGGCACGAGGAGCAGGCTCGGGTGCTCACCTTACCGGCGCGATGATGTCCCTTGTCCAGGTTGGTGTGACAGAGGCGGCAGTCCACCTTCCCGGCGTGCTTCGCCTTGTCTTTGTGGCAGGTGGTGCACGCGGGCACGCGGTAGTCGGCGTTGTGCTGGGTGGAGTCATGGCACTGGGAACAGGCGGGTAGGCCGGCGGCGAGGCCCGCCCGGACGAAGGAGTGGCAGCGGGCGCACACCGACCAGGTGTTGGCCGGGAGGTTCCGCGGTGTGCTGTCGTGGACGGCTCCCCGGCCGTGACAGTCACTGCATCTCACCCCGGGCTGGTGCTGCTCGAACGTGGTGTGACAGCCGGCGGTGGTGCACGCCGGCCGGACCACGCTGGTGATGTGGTGCCCGCGATCGATGTTGGTGTGGCACTGCGTGCAGTTGACCACACCTGCGTGCAAGGCCCGTCCCGAGCCGTGGCACGAGGAGCAACTGCCCACCGACGGGGTCACGTGATAGATGGGCGGACGATGACAGGTGAAGCAGTTCTTGGTGCCCTTCTCCGCCGGAGGGTGGCACGTCCTGCACCCGCCTATGGGCGTCACGGAAAGTGGGTTTGACAGGTGTTGGACTCCGACGTGGCAGGCCGTGCATGCGAGCCCGGTGCCGTGCTGCTGCTTCTGGCCGTGGCAGTCAACACAGGCCTTGATGCCGGTGTCCGGCGCCATGCCGTGATGGAAAGCAGGGGCCTGCGTGTGGCACTGGACACAGTCAACGTGTTGAGCGCTGTGGCGCTCCTTGCCCGGGTGGCAGGTGGTACAGCCGCGGATGCCGATGGGCTCGTCGGGCAGGGTGTTGTCGTGGATGTCTTCGTCGCTGAACCCTGCGAAGCCACCGCTCGCCGTGTGGCAGGCGATACAGTCGCCGCGGCCGTTGAACACGGTTTCGTCGTGGCACCGGTTGCAGACCGCGGGGACCTCGGGCAGGTTCGGGTGCGGGGAGGCCGCGTGGCAGGTCGTGCACGTACGTATCCCGTGCGACTGCTTATCGGTATGGCAGTCGGTACACTGCGTCGGCGCCTGTTGGTCGATGGCGTCATGGTGGGGCGAGGCCGGCCCCACCTGCGTGTGACACGTCGTGCAGGCGGGGCTCGACCCGAGGTGGGGCTCAGCCGGGTGGCAAAGACGGCACGACGTGTCGGTGTGAGGGGGCGCTCCCTCCGCCGGGATGTGGCACGACCAGCACGTGGCTCCGGTAGTGGTGTACCCCGTGTGGCATTGCGTGCAGGCCGCTTGGGCGACGGAGGGGTCGTGACAGTCGCTGCAGGGCCGGAAGCCGGCATCGAACGTGCTCGCATGGTGGCACTGCGCGCAACCTGTCGCGGCGCCGTGGATGAAATTCGTCTGGGCGGACGCTTCAGGCGGCTGCGCCGCCAGGATACCGAAGACCACCAGGAGCGCGACAAGCCCGACGGCGGCGAGAGTAAGGTTCCTACGATCCATGGCACTCGCCTCCGAAGCATCCCGCGGGCGCTGCACCGCGATTCTGGTGGCAGCGGACGCAGATAGTGCCGTCGTCCCGTCCCGCCTTCGCGTGGGCTCCCGGCAGGCCGCTCACTCCACTCGTCCATTCTTCGGGATGCGGTATGTCCAGCCCGTGGCACGCGCGGCAGAAATCGACGGCGCCGCCCTCGTGGCACACATAGCAGTCATCGGTCCCTTGTTCTTTCACCAGCGGGCCGTGTCCTCCTTGGTAGAAGGTGGCGTCATGGGAGGCGGGCTGCAGGCGGAAACCGGGCGGATGGCAGAGATCGCAGGTGCGCGGGGCGGTCGAGGTCGGGGCGGAGCCGTGGCACGTGAAGCACACAGTCATGGCGGGTCGGCGCGTCCCCGATTGGGAGTGGACCGGCAGGATGTGACAGGACTCGCACGTTGCCTCGCGCGTCAGGTGGCTCTCGTGGCCGAAGGCATCGGTCAAAGCGGGACGGGCTACCGATGGCGGATCGAGAAGCGAATGACAGTCCGGGCAGGTGGAGAAAGTGCCCGTGGTGGGAGCCAGCCGCCGCGCCTCGGTCGGCGGACGGACGGTGGTGCTGGTAACGCTGCTGGACGTCGACGTGCCGTCGGTCGTGACTGTCGTGCCTCCGGATGTCGAGGTGCTCGACCCGCCTCCCTCCGTGGGTGTGCACCCGGCGAGAACGATAAAAAGGGCCACGAGAAGGAGGAGGAGGAAGAGGGGAGCGGCAGGCCCGCCGAGTCTGAGGCGTGTCCAGTTGTGTGTCTTCAGCCGAGCCGCCCTTCCGCTTGCGGAGATGCCTATTCGAATCCTAGCAGAATCCGAGCCTGCTATGCGGTTAGACTGACAAAAGATGTGGGCCCGAGCGGGCGCAGCGCAAAGTAGTGTTCGAGGTGGTCGGCGATGCGTATGGCGGCTTTCCCGTCGCCGTAGGGGTTCACGGCGTTCGCCATCTTGTCGTATGCAGCCGCGTCGGTGAGCAACTCCCGCAAGGCGCCCGCCACGGCCCGCTCGTCGGTGCCCACCAGGCGGGCGGTGCCTGCATCGACGCCCTCCGGACGCTCGGTGGTATCCCGCATCACAAGCACGGGCTTGCCCAGCGTGGGCGCTTCTTCCTGGATGCCTCCAGAATCGGTGACCACCAGATCCACCGCTTTCATGAGGTGCACGAACGGGCGATAGGCGAGCGGCTCCGTGAAGACCACGCCTTCGACATGGTCGAGCCCTCCACGAAAGATCTCGCGCACCAGTGGGTTCAGGTGGATGGGAAAGATGAAGGTGACGTCGGGGAGTTCGCGACACACGGTTTCGATGGCCCGCGCGATGGAGCGCATCGGCGCGCCCCAACTCTCGCGACGATGGACGGTTATCAAGACCTTCGGCCCCGGACGCTTAAGCGCAGCCGCCACCTCCGGGGAGTGGGGCGGCGGGTCCGAATCGGCCGTGGTCAAGAGCGCGTCGATCACCGTGTTACCCGTGACCAAGATGGCGTCCTCAGCGGCCCCCTCGGCCAGCAACGCCGCGCGGGCCGCAGCCGTGGGAGCGAAGAGCACCTCGGCGAGTCGGTCGGCCAGACGCCGGTTGGCCTCCTCGGGGTAGGGGTCGTAGATCGTGTCGGTGCGCAGACCCGCCTCCACGTGGGCCACGGGTATGCGCTGATAGAAGGCGGCCAGGGCCGTGGCGAAGGTCGTCGTGGTATCGCCGTGCACGAGAACCATGTCGGGGGCCTCGGTCTTGAGGAGACCTTCCAGCCCCGTGAGCACCGCGGTCGTGATGTGGGTGAGAGATTGGGCCGTGCGCATGAGGTCGAGGTCGTGGTCCACCGGGATGCCGAAGGTGTCGATCACCTGGTCGAGCATCTCGCGGTGCTGGCCGGTCAGGCAGGTGACCACCTTGAATCCCGGGCGGCGGTGCAGTTCGAGCACCACCGGAGCCATCTTTATCGCCTCCGGTCTCGTCCCGAAACTCACGAAGAGGGTGCGCATCAGATGAGTCCGTCCTGGTCTACTATGTGCGACTGTACGGCGCCGGCCGCCACGTCCGCGGGGCGCTTGCCCTCTTTCGAGGACAGTGCCGCGGCGATGCCGGCGGCCTGTCCCAACGCCATGGACACCGGCGAGATCCTGGTCGAGCCGAGCGCCTCGTGGGTCACGGATATGCAGCGCCCGGCCATGAGCAGGTTGTCCAGATCGCGCGCCACCAAGCAGGCGTAGGGGATACCGTACCAGTCCCCGCCTTTGACCTGACCGAAGTGGAACGTACCCGCACCGTAGGACACGTGTAGGTCGATGGGATACCAGCCCCGGGCGATACTGTCTTTGGGCTTCAATCCCGCAAGGACCTCATCACCGGTCAACACTCGGTATCCGATAAGACGCCTGCCTTCCCGCAGGTAGGGCCGTTCGGCGAGTCGAGCAAGGGATGACTCTTCGAATCCTGGGATCGAGTCGTGCAACATCTCGTATATCTGCAGGTCTTGTGATTCTAGTTCGGAGGCTATCGTACTGAGTTCACCGGGTTCCAGGTGATTACGGTAGGTCTCGCTCCCCGAGATGGAGACGA
Source organism: Thermoleophilia bacterium (assembly GCA_038204345.1). GTDB lineage: Bacteria > Actinomycetota > Thermoleophilia > RBG-16-64-13 > RBG-16-64-13 > JAHJSA01. The sequence goes on from JBBRDB010000030.1 coordinate 4,577, forward strand.
CACCTTCCTTCAGGGTCCTGTTGATCAGCAGGCCCCGTTGCGGAGTGCCACCGATCAGCCCGTTGGCGACGGCCTTCGCCATCTGGTCGCGCAGACCGATCACCTGGTAGGCGCTTACGAGCGAGCCCGTCTCAGTGGCGAAAGACCCGAGCCGCTCGAAGTCGACCGGACCGGCGTAGAAGATCAAGGTCTGCCCTTGGACCTGGCCGTGGTTCCGATCGCCGAGCCAGTAGCCGTTGCCGGCCAGGTAGCCGAGGTGGCCGTCGCCGGTACAGTCGATGTAGGTGTTCGCGCGCACGTCGAGAGGCCGACCCTGCTCGATCGCCCACACCTCGCTGATGGCGCGACCTTCCGCCGTGACGCGCGCCATCTGCGCCCCCAGGCGTACGTCGACACCCGCGGCGAGCGCGACCTCCAGCAACGCGCGCCGCAGGCCGTCTGCGTCATAGGGAACCGAGAAGTGGGTCTCTACGGTCGGGTACACCGCCTCTCCCCTGGCTTCCATCCCAAGGACGATCTCTCTAAAGAAGCCGCGCACCAGGGGTACGTCTCCCCCGTACGCGACCTTGTCGAGGTTGACGAGACCGCGGGTCGTATTGCCGCCGAGCATGAAAGATTCTTCGAGCAGGAGGGTGTGGGCCCCCATGCGGGCGGCGGATACTGCGGCGGCGCTGCCGGCAGCGCCGCCGCCCACCACGCATACGTCGTAGTCGAGCGTCAACGTGTCGGGGAACGGCGGCGGCGTCGTTGAGGGTGCCGGCGCTTTGAAGCTGGAGGGTTCGGGTCCGCCGCCGATCTTGGTCTGGGTCACGGGGGGGTCCAGCAGCCGACTCGTCTTGCGACCAACCCGCCGCACAAGCTCGGGCGGATCGCAGCCGGCGACCACCACGCCGCTTGCGACGAGCATGCCGGCCAGGAAGCGCCGGCGGGTGGTGGTCGGTTTCGAGTCCGCGCGATCGGAATCCAATGGTCACCTCGAGTGTCCCGTGCGAACGGGCGGTGCCCGTCAGGTGAGAATGTATCAGATGTCGCCGGACCCGACGCCGCACGCGCGCGCACCTTTTGGTGTCGCCCCCGGATTCGGATAGAATCGCACGGACTTCCCCGTGTCCACCACCTATCACGACCTTACTACTCCGGAGGGCGCACATGAGTCCGGTTCTCGACGATCGCGGACGCCTGTTCGGCAAAGTCAGTGTAGTCGATCTTTTCGTCTTACTTCTGCTGGTGGCTCTGGCGCTGTTCGCGTACGCCCGCCTTGTCGGCACCGACACGGCGGAGGAGCCTTACATGCTGACCCTCACCGTTGAGAAGGTCCGCGACGTCACCGTAGCTCAATTCCATGTGGGAGACACCGTCACCGACGAGGGAGGGACGGTCCTTGGACAGATAGTGTCCCCCCCGACCGTCGTGAAGACGCTGGTCGAGGTTCCCACTGCCGCCGGAGGATTGGAGTTGGCGGACTCCAAGTTGTACAAAGATGTCTCCATAATCGTCCAAGGCCGCGGCAACCATTCCAGTTCGACTTGGCGGGTGGGAAGTCTTCGCCTGGCTGTGGGCATGATTCTCACCGTGCGGAGCCCGGGCATGGAAGCCATCGCCAGGGTCATGGGTGTCGCGCCCGTCGGCGGGTGACGTGTCACCGGGGGGAGTCCGGTCCGCGTCTCTGACGGGGGCACTGCTTGCCGCCTTCTTCGTGTGGCTGGGAGCCGCGTGGGACGTCTCAGTGGCCGGGCGCCTGCTGTCGAAAACGTGGCGGTTTCTCCTTCCGGTTCTGACGGGGAGCGCCTTGCTCTCCACGGCGGCCGCGACGACCCGGCCGGCGCTCCGGCGGTCCGCCTCGCTCACCGGTCGGGCCGCCGCCGGCACGTTCCGTGCGGCGGTCGACGGGATAGGGGGAGGCGCGCTCGGTCGGCTCGCCCGCCGCGCGGCCGCGGGTGCCGACGGCTCGCTGCTCGTCGGCGGAGGGTGGCTGCGGCCTCTGGGGGGAGCCCTGTGTGCGTTCGCGCTCGCGCGACTCATTTCTCCCTGGTTCGGCGCGGAGGAGGTGGCCTCCCAGACGGCGCCGCCGGTTGACCATGCCGCGGCCACCGCAGGCCTGGTCGTCCTGGCTTTGGCCGGGCTTACGGCGCTCGTTCTCGGAGGCGCCGCCCCTGCGGGCCACACCGGGGTCATCTTCCGCGGCCTGCGATTGAGTCTTGGAACCCGACCGGCGTCGGTCGTCGGTGAGCAGAGCCCACCCAACACCGCGATCGCGGTGCTTTCTTCTCTGGCGGCGTTGTCCGTGGGCGCGTTCGCCGGTTTTTCGCCCGGAACGGGCGCACTCTTGCCTCTGGTGCTCGGCGTGGGCCTGGCCGCAGCAGCGGCGATCCTCTATCGCTCGGAGGTGCTGCTGCTCGTTCTCGCCGCCTTCCCGTGGGTGAACTGGGCGGCACGTCAGAGTCTCGGCGGGCTTGGCGGCGTCTGGGACGAGGGTCTATTGCTCGGCAGCTTCGCCGCTGTGGTCTTCGCGCTCGTCTTCACCGGGCGCTCCGCAGTGCGAGTGAGCCCAGTGTTGGCGCCGCTCGCTCTCGCGGTCGTGGCCGCCGTTGGATCGGTGCTGGTCCGGGGTGTGCCCGACGAAGTGGGCATCTTCGCTTTACGTGTCGCCTTCCAACCCCTCCTCTTCTTCTTCTTGGGTCAACTGCTGCCCCGCGATCGACGTTGGGTGCGGGCGGCGATCGCGGTGTTCCTTGGGGCCAGTCTGCTGCTGGCGCTGCACGGCTTGTTCCAGTACGTGACGCACGCCCCCATGCCTGCGAGCTGGGTGGACGCGAGGGAATCGGCCATCTCCACTCGGGCCTACTCCGTGGTCGAGAATCCCAATGGATTAGGGGCGTTCCTACTGATGGGGTCCCTGCTGGCCGTGAGTCTGGCGCTCTCTCGCGGCCGCTTCGTCGCCCGGGCCATGTCTACGGGCGTGGCGCTCGTGCTCGCCGCCGGCCTGGCCGTCACCTTCAGCCGGGGCGCATGGCTCGGTTTCATCGTCGGACTCGTGGCATTGGCGGCCCTCAGTTACCGGCGAGTGTTAGCGGCCCTGATCGTGGCCGGACTGGTGGCTCCCTTGGCGGTGCCGCGTGTGTTCCTCGATCGCCTTACGTTCGCCTTCAGCCCCGAGTACTTGGCCAAGAGTGCCGTCGCCGGACGGCTGTACATCTGGCGGATCGCGATAGACCGCATAATCGAGCATCCGTGGCTGGGCGTGGGTCTCGGCACTTTCGGGGGGACCACAGGCTTCCTCTTCAGCTACACCAGGTTGTGGGTGGACAACTTCTACCTGCAGATCGCGGCCGAAGGGGGACTCGTCCTGCTGGGGGCCTTCATATGGCTTCTCGTGCGCGTGGGCAAGGGCCTGGTCGCGAGTCACCAGGTGCAGACCGATCCGTTCCTGCGGGCCGTCGTCGCCGGTGTCTTCGGGGGTTTCGTAGCCGTGGCGTTCGCCAATCTCACCGCCAGTGTCTGGGAGACGCTGGTCGTGGGCGCAGGGTTCTGGTTCTTAGCAGGACTGGCGACGTCGCTTGCGGTTGGCGTCAAGCCGGAGTTGCGCCCGCTGCGGGAGATGCGGGTGGACATCGGCCCGGCGGCCTCGGCTACTGACGGCGCCGTCGGCCCGGCGACCGCGTCCTGACGGGGGCGGAGCTGGAGATCCGAGTCCTGCACATCATCGGGGGTGGGGACACCGGCGGAGCTATGGCCCACTTGCTGCCTCTGCTGTCGGCCTTGCGGCGGGTCGGCTGTGACGCCCACCTACTGTGCTTGGGCGGCGGCGGGCTGGCGCGCGCCGCCGCCGAACGGGGTCTGCCCGTGGAGGTCCTGCCCATGACGACCCCCTGGGACCCACGGGTGCTACCTGCTCTGCGCCGCCGCCTAAGGGGCACGCGCTGGGACGCGGTCCACACTCACGGCATGCGCGCCAACCTGCCGGTCCGCCTACTGTGGGGCGCGGCCGAACGGTCGGGCGCGGGTGGCGTCGCCGAACAGTCGGGCTCGGGTGGCGTCGCCGAACAGTCGGGCTCGGGTAGCGTCGCCGAACAGTCAGGCGTGGGCGGCGTCGCCGGACGGTCGGGCGCGCTTCCCGCCGGGTCGATCCCCTGCCTGTTCACCACCGTGCACTCCGATCTGCGGCTCGATTACTCCGACCCACTGCGCCGCCGGGTATTCCCGGCACTCGATCGCTGGACCCGCGCGCGGGTCGACCGCATCGTGTGCGTGTCGGAGGATCTGCGGCGCAGGCTCCTCGTGGCGGGTGTTGCTGAGGAGAAGTCGCTCGTGGTGCGGTCGGGCCTCGAGTTCGAGGCCGGCGCCCCCGCACAGGGCTCGGACTCGCCTTCCGGAGTCGCCTCAGCCGTGTGGAGTGGCCCGCCGCCGGCTCCGGGGACTCCGCGGGTGGGGACGGTCGCTCGGCTGGTGGAGGTAAAAGACATCGACCTATTCCTGGAGGTCATGGTCCGGGTCGCCTCCTCCGCACCCGACGTGCGCGCCGCAGTGGTGGGTTCCGGGCCGGAGTTGGCGAGGCTCCGCGCTCTCTCTCGGTCGCTGGGTCTGGACGGGGTGGTAACCTTCCCCGGCGACGTGAGGCCCGGGTCCGCGGTCGTGCGCGAGTTCGACCTGTTCCTGCTCACCTCGGCTTCAGAAGGCATCCCGATGGCTGTGCTCGAAGCCATGGCCGCCGGGGTGGCAGTAGTGGCTACCGACGTGGGAGGCATGAAAGAAGTGGTGCAGGAGGGGGTGAACGGGACTCTCGTCCCCCGGGGATCCGACCGTGATTCGGTCGCGCGGGCCCTGGCCGACCGCGTCCTCGACCTCTTGAGGCATCCGACCCTGCGGGTGGGCATGGGGGCATCGGCGAGGGCCCGCGTGCAGCGTGATTTCAGTGCTGAGGCCTCCGCGCGGGTGCTCCTCGACGCCTATAGCGAGTGTGTGGCGGGTCGCCGAGCGGCGGCAGGTGGCGACTGTCGCGCCGCGGTAGGTGGCGCAGCCAGTGGCGACGCAGCCGGTGTCCATGAATCCGGTGGCGCCGCGGCGGTGGCCGGGGCCGCCGATGCCGATCCGCCCATCCCGGGAGTCTGACCTCTCCGTGCTCCGCGGCCGCGACATCATATGTGTGTCCTCCCTGGATTGGGACGCCCACTGGACGAGCAAGCAGCAGATCATGCAGCGCTTGGCGCGCACCAACCGGGTGCTCTACGTGGAGGAGCCGGTCACCATGCTGGCCCCGTTCAGAGTGTCGGAACGGTGGGCCCGGTGGAAGGCCGTCGCTCCGCGCATCCGGCGAGTCGCCGCCGACCTGTGGGTACTCACGCCTCCGCCGTTGCTCCCCTTCGGCAATGTGCGGCCCGCCGTCAACGCCGTCAACCAGCGCATCCTGGCCGCATACATCCGCCGGGCGCAGCAGGACTTGGGCTTTCGCGATTCCATCCTGTGGACCTACCTGCCCACGAGCGTCGACCTGGTGGAGCATCTGGATATCGCGGCCATCGTCTACCATTGCGTGGACGAGCACTCGGCGTTCCCCGGGTTCGTGACTCCGGAGGTCGTGCGCGCCTACGACGATAGCCTGACCGCTCGGGCCGATCTGGTGATCACGACCGCGGAGAACCTGCGGGCGTCCCGCGCCCACCTGAACCCGCGCACCTTCCACGTGCCAAATGCTGCCGACGTGGACCTCTTCCGCCGGGCGCTCGACCCGGAACTCCTGCTCCCCGCCGACCTCGAGTCCCTCCCGGGGCCGAGGATCGGAGTCATTGGAGTGCACGACGAGCGACTCGACGATGACGCCATCGCCGCCATCGCCGCAGCCTACCCGGCCTGGAGCGTGGTGCTGGTGGGGCCTGTCCGTCCCGGGGACGTAAACGAAGCCCGCCTTAGGGCCCTGCCGAACGTTCACTTCCTGGGCGATCGCCCGCTCGCAGAGCTGCCCTCCTACCTCAAAGGACTCGATGTGGCGCTGATCCCCTACAAGCTGAACGAGCTCAGCCGCAACATCTTTCCTCTCAAACTGTTCGAATACCTGGCGGGTGGCGTGCCCGTGGTCTCTGCGGCTCTACCCGAGCTCGCAGGGTTCGCGCATGAGATCCTGCTCGCGAGATCGGCCCAGGAGTATCCGGCGCTCGTGGCGCAGGCGCTTGCCGAGGACTCGTCCGAGAAGCGGGCCGCGCGCGTGGCCCTCGCCGAGAGGAACACCTGGGACCATCGAGTGGAGACCATCTCCGCCTTAGTGGAGGATATGTTGGCAGGCATGGGAGCCTCCGGCGCTCCGTCTGCACGAGGTGGCGTCCGATGAGGATCCTCCTCCCCACCATCCGCGATCCGGGGCAGATCGGGGGCACGACGACACATCTTGACATGCTCTCGCGCGGACTCGAGGAGATCGGGCACGAACCCCGCGTGCTCTACCTGGGCGGCTCCCTTCCGGAGGTGGCTCGTGATCTTGGCGTCTCGTGGCCCGCGGGGATCTTGAACCGGATGCGCCGCGGTTGGGGAATGATCTACGCAGCCGCGGCCCGCGGGCGGCTGCTGGCGGCAGTGACCGACCGTGAGCTGGACCGGGCACGAACCGCGGGCCGTCCCTGGGAGGTCCTGAACGCCCAAGAGGTCTACCCGGTGCCCGCCCTCCGCAGGGTGGCAGACAAGTACGGGATCCCCCTCGTGCTCACGCTCCACGGCTACCCGCTCTTCGAGTCGCTGTCGGAGGGCTATTCCGCCGCTTCGGTGCGCGGACGTGATTTCTTGATGTCCGCGGAACTGCGCGCCCTTCGGCTCGCCGACGCCGTGGTGACAGTCGACAGCCGCCTGCACCAGCACGTAGTGCGGCTGACCCCCGACAAGGCCGCCGTGACCAGCGCACTCCAGAACTTCATAGACACGTCCTCGTTCTACCCCAGCTTCGAGGGACGCAACGAGTTACGCCGCAAGTGGGACATCCCCGAGGGGCGCACCGTGCTCTTGTGCCCACGCCGCCTGGTCAAAAAGAACGGGGTGCTCTATCCGTCACTGGCCCTGGCCACCATGAGCGCCGCCGACCGCGACCGCTTCCTGCTCCTTCACGCCGGCGACGGGGGCGAGCGAGAGCCGATGAAACGCGTGATCCGCGAGAAGGACCTGGGCGGGCACGTGCGTCTGCTGGGAGGTCAGGGCCGGAAGGCCATCCTCGAACTCTACCGTGTGGCCGACATCATCCTGGTGCCTTCGGTGCACTCCGAGAACGTCGAAGAGGCCACCTCGCTTTCGGCTCTGGAGGCCATGGCCTGCGGCCGGCCGCTCATAGCGGGAGCCGTCGGCGGACTCGCCGAGATGATCGACGATGGGGAGAACGGCCTGCTCGTCCCGGCGGCCGACCCCGAGGCTTTGGCGGCGGCCATCCTGCGGCTCTCCGACGCGCCGGAGCTCGGCGCCCGCCTGGCGCAGACGGCCCGTGACTACGTCGTGAGGAACCACTCGCATCTGCGGGCCGCGGCGTCGTACGTGGAGATCTACCGCTCCGCCGCCGCCTCCGTCGGGCGGGGGGTCGCTGAGCCCGACGTTGGCGAGACCGCCAGCAGCGCGGCCCGGAGTACCGCGGCCGGCGGTGTCGAGACACCAGGCGCCTCGTCCACCGGCGCGGCACCCATGGGCACGGCGGCGGCCGGACACGCTCTTACGGCTGAGGCGCTGGTCGTCGGCGCGCGCAACGGCCCTCGGGAAGCTGCTGAGCCTGCGCCCCCGGTGCCAGCGCTCGCCTCCATCTCGGTGCTCGGGCTGCCGTTCCACCGGGTGGGCTTGAGCGAGGCCGCCTCGCTCATCCTTGGCTGGGCCTCCCGCCGGCTCGCGGACACCGGCGCGGCTGCGCATGACGCCGCGCCGGGCGTGCGCACGCGTATGGCGGTGTCGTTCAACCCGGAACTGGTGGTGCGCGCACAGGACGACGAGGCGGTCGCCGAGGCTTTGCTGGCCGCGGACCTTCGCTTCCCGGACGGCATCGGAGTCGTGTGGGCGGCGTCCCGTCGTGGCGTCCCTGGCCTCGAGCGCGTGCCCGGCATCGAGGTGGCGGAACGCGTGCTCGAAGGGGCTGCACGCGAGGGTCTGGGCGTGTACTTCCTGGGAGCCGCCCCCGGCGTGGCGTCGCGGGCGGCGGAGATGTGCGCGATGCGCTATCCGGGTCTTCGGGTGGCGGGAAGTCACGACGGCTACTTCTCGGACGCCGAGACGCCGGCCGTGCTCGAGACGGTGCGCTCCTCGGGCGCCGCCGTCCTGCTCGTGGCAATGGGCGCGCCCAGACAGGAACTCTTCATCTACCGGCACCGGGACGAACTAGGCGTGCCGGTGGCGTTGGGCGTCGGCGGCAGCTTCGACGTCTGGTCGGGACGGGTGCGGCGTGCCCCCGGGTGGACCAGGGACGTGGGGGTGGAGTGGCTCTACCGTCTGGCCACCGACCCGCGCCGGCTCCGTCGGCAGCTGGCGCTGCCGGTGTTCGCGCGGCGGGTGCTCACCGATGTCTCCTCCGACTACCACCGGTCCCGCGGCTAAGGCGCGGGACGCGCCGACGCCATGCGCTACCTCATCAGCGGCTACTACGGCGAGAAGAACGCCGGGGACGAGGCCATACTCGCCGGCATCCTCCAGGAGATCCGGCGGCGCGACGCCGGCGCCGAGTTCACCGTTCTATCGTTCGATCCCGAGGATACGAGGCGCCGCCACGACGTCGACTCCCTCTCCACGAGTCTTCGCGACCCCGCCGTACTCGCGCGCGCTATGCGCGCCGCCGACCTCTTGATCAGCGGTGGAGGCAGTATCCTCCACGAGGCCGACTTCGAGGAGTACGGCCGCTCCTTTCTCTTCCGGCAGAAGAAGCTGCGTCCCATCCCCTACTTCCTGTCGATCGTGCGGATGGCGCGGGTCTTGAAGCTTCCGGTGATGTGGTACGCGCAGGGCCTTGGTCCTCTGCACACCAGGGCGGCCCGCCGCGCGGTGGGCTCGTCCGGATCGGTAAGCCAGGTGGTGACCTGGCGCGACCGCGACTCGGCTCGACTGGCCGCCGAGGTGGGCGTGAGGGCCCCGGTCCAGCTGGTGGTGCCCGACCCCGCCTATGCGCTGGAGCCCGCATCGCCGCACGTCGTCGCTCCGATACTCGAGGCCGCCGGCGTCCCGTCGGGAGCCCGCTATGTGTGCGTATGTCCACGCCCGTGGCTGGGGCGCACGGGGTATCTGCGCTCGCTTGTTGCCGCGGTGGGCGACGTGGCGCTCGAGCGTGGTTTAGCCGTGGTGTTCACGCCTTTCCACGCCCGCCTGGACACGCCTCTCTGTGCCGAACTCGCTGCTTCTCCGGAGTTCGGGGGCCGTGCGTACGTGGTCTCTCCGACCGATCCGGCCGCGCTGGCCGGCGTCCTGGGGGGCGCTGACTGCGCCGTGACCATGCGTCTGCACAGCGGCATCCTATCGGCCGCGGCGGGCACGCCCGCCGCGGCCATCGACTACGACCCCAAGGTGGCCGCGTTCGCGGAGCAGACCGGCCAGCGACGTTGGGCCTTGACCCTCGACGTCCTCGAGTCGAAAGGAGGCGTGGCCGCCTTAGGCGCCGCACTGCGCGAGACGCTCGATGACCTCGATGGGCGCCGGGCCGCCCTCGAGCGCCGGGTCGGCCCTTTGCGCGCTGAAGCGGGGCGGACGGCGTCGCTGGCAGTGCAGCTCGCTTCAGGCGGCCCCCATCCGCCGCCCGGGGCCGGGTCATGAGCGAGGGCGACGCTCCCGGCCGGAGCGGGCCGCTCGGCCGGAGCGACCCCGCCGATTTTGCGATCGACGGCGACCCTCCGATCCCGGTCTCGGCGTTAGTGGGGGTGGGTAGTCCCGGGGCCGGCGTGAGGGCCACGATGGGGCGCGCCGCCCTGGTGATACTGGCGGCCACGCTCTTCGGCCGCATCCTGGGTCTCGCGCGAGACCAGGCGGTCGCCTACTTCTTCGAGCGGGGCAGCACCGACGCCTTCTTCCTGGCGTACAAGCTCCCCTACCTGGGGGCCCTCACCGTGGGTGCGGCGCTTACCGCTACGTTCATTCCCGTGTTCACCCAGCGGTACGTCACCGGCAGGAAAGAGGAGGCCTGGGGACTCACACTGAACATGATGAACCTCACCGGACTCGTGCTGATAGGGGTGACCGCCGCCGCGATCTTGCTGGCTCCGTGGGTGGTGCCCCTCATCGGCCCGGGGCTCGACGACGCCACGACCTCCCAGGCGGTCGGACTGTTCCGAATCCTCATGCCGCTCGTGTTCTTCGCCGGCCTGGCCGGCCTCGTCTCCGGGGTGCTCAACTCGCTCAAACGATTCGCCCTACCTGCCTTCTCGACCTCGCTCGGGGCGCTCATAACGCTCGTCTTCATCCTGACCACCGCCCGCTCCTGGGGATTGACCGGTCTTGCCGTGGGCACGACGGTGGGGGCGGCCGCGTCCTTCGCGGTGCTGGTCCCCCAGCTGCGCGGCAGTGGCCTGCGCTATCGATTGTCGGTGGTCCGCGACGACCCCGGCGTGAGGGAAGTGGGTGGGATGATCTGGCCCGTCCTCATCGGATCGGCTGTCGGCAAGGTGAGCATCTTCGCCGATCAGATACTGGGCAGCTTCCTGGAGCGGGGGTCGATCTCGGCGCTGAACTACTCGGAGAAACTCTTCCAGCTGCCCCTGGGACTCTTCGTGGCAGGTATAACCATCCCCCTTTTCCCCCTCCTCTCGGAACACGTGGCCGCCAAGGAGCCGGAGCGGCTGAAGTCGACGCTCTCATTCGGACTGAGACTCATCGCCTTCGTCATGGTGCCCGCTTCGGTAGGGCTCATCGTCTTGCGGACGCCCATCGTGGCCCTGCTCTTCGAGCACGGGAAGTTCGGCCCGGATGACACGGCGAGGACGGCCTGGGCCCTGCTCTTCTACTCCATAGGGCTGTTCTCGTATGCGGGCCGCGACACGCTCACGCGGGTGTTCTACGCGTATCACGACACCCGGACCCCCGTTAAAGTGAGCGTGGCGACCGTGGTCCTCAACATCGTGGTATCGTTCGCGCTCATGCAAGTACTGGGGGTGGGCGGTCTCGCTCTGGGCACCACCATCGCCCTCACGGTGAACCTGCTCGTTCTGATCCAGCTGCTTCGCAAGAAGATCGGGCCCATGGGATTCGGCCGTCTTGCCACGTCGCTGGCGCGGATCGCAGCCGCCACGTTGGTGATGGGCGCAGCGGTGTGGGCGGTCGATCGCCGGCTGTCGGCGATGCTGCCGGCCGGCGATCGTTCCTTGGCACTCCGTGTGGGTCTGGGGGTCGCGGTGGGCGCCTTGATCTACATAGCTTCCGCCCGTGTCGGCCGACTTCCCGAGTCTCGTGAAGTGATGGCCATGCTGCGCGAAGCCCTCGGCAGGCAGGATGCCGTGAACGGGCAACGAACTTGAACAGGATGGTGAGGACGATGATAGTCCGGACCGCGGAGCGAAGACTGCTCTCGGGGATCGCGATAGGCGCGGCGGTAGTGCTCCTTGCGATCCTCATACTGACGTTCGCCTGGCTTGCGCCGGCATCGGCCGCCGACGCGTTGGAAGTGCAGGCCCTGGCGGTAGAGGCGCCAGTGGTCCCCATGGTGTTTCCGCTCGAGAAGCGTGTCGCCTGGACCGACACTTTCGGCGCCGCCCGCAGTGGCGGACGCACCCACGAAGGCAACGACATCATGGTCCCGAAGATGACCCCTCTGCTCGCTGTCGTCGACGGCACCTTGGATTGGATGAACTTGACCGGCGACCTGTCCTCCTACAACAGCCAGCCGTACTACAACATCCTTCTCCGCGGTGACGATGGCAACGATTACTTCTACATCCACATGAACAACGACACTCCGGGCACCGACGACGGCGCCGGCGGAGTCAAGTACGCCTACGCGCCGGGACTCACAAAGGGTACGCACGTCACCGCCGGCCAGCTTATCGGCTGGGCGGGAGACAGCGGGAACGCGGAGGACGTGGGCAGTCATCTGCACTTCGAGCTGCACCTCGGTGGCTACAAGAATCCGGTGGACCCGTATGCTAGCCTGATGGCCGCGCCCCTCTTTGGCTCAGATACCGGCGGGGACCCAGGTCCCGGCGGGCAGCTCGATCCGGGCATGCCCCATTTCAGCGACGTGGGCTCGGACGATTGGTTCTTTCAGGATCTGACGATGGTCTACGCGTTGGGCATAGTCAAAGGCTTCTCGGACGGCGGCTTCCACCCCTACGACCAGGTGTCGCGCGCTCAGTTCGCGGCCTTCATGGCGCGGGCCTTCGCGCCGGAACTCATAGAGGCTGCGCCGAGTTCCCCCACCTTCGCGGACGTCTCCGACTCGTACTGGGGATATGGTGAGATCGAAGCAGCCGCGGCGGCAGGGTTGGTGCGCGGTACCGGCGACGGCACGCACTTCTCGCCGGAGGCCCCGATGACTCGGGCACAGATGGCTGCTATGCTCTGCCGTGCGCTCGGCCTGGACGAGCAGGTAGCGGCCGCAGCCGCGACGCCGGTGACGGAGTCGCAGGTGTTCGAGGATGTTGCGCAGGACTACTGGGCCGCTCCCGAGATTTCCGCAGCGTATGTGGCGGGACTCGTCTCGGGCGGCACCGACGGTTTCTACCGGCCGGAAGACAGCACGAAACGCGCGCACGCCGCCGCCGTCATCGCCCGGGCGCTCCGTCTGCGAGAAGACGGCGCGGGATCCTGAGCCCTGCGTCCGTAGGGAGGACATCCCCGCAGGGAGGACATCCCGACCAAACGAGGTACTCCACTCATATGGACAACGTCTCCCCGGATACCCACCCCCGCGTCGTGGCGCGGTCGCGGGCCGTGTTGCAGTCCGCCGGTGGTTCTCGCATGCGCCGCCGCGCGAAGCTCTGGGCTAACTCGGCGGCAGCCTTCCTGATCGTGGCGCTGGTGGCCTTGCTGACCCTGGCGGCGTCAGGAACCGCTCAGGCCCATCCCTCCACCTTCTCCGACGTTGGAACATCAGGCGAGGGCCACGAGGCTATTGAGTACTTGAGCGCCGCCGACGTCGTGGGCGGATACGACGACGGCAGCTTCCGGCCCGCGGTCTCGGTGAGCCGAGGTCAAGCGGCCAAAGTGCTGGTGCGACAGGCTGGGCTTGCTGTTTCCTCCACGATCACCACCCACGCGTTCACAGACATCGAGAGCGTGTACGGGCCATACGTCGAGGCGGCGGCGGCCAAGGGCTGGATCGTCGGCTACCCCGACGGTACCTTCCGCACCTACGACCCACTCCAGCGCCAACATATGGCGATCATCGTGGTGCGTAGCATGGGGTGGGAGGCGGAGGCCCTCAAACTCACGTCCACCCAGGTGTCCCAGAAGTTGAGCGGCATCGTCGATGCCTCGGCGATACCGGCGACCGCCCGGCCTTACGTAGCCCTAGCGTTGGATCGAGGCCTCTTCAAGGGCGACAGCGAGGGGCGCTTCAACCCCACCGACCCCATCACGCGGGCACACTTCTGTCTGGTTGCCTATCGTGCCGCTGTGTACGGGAAAGCGCGGGTGGAAGGACTCCGGGCGAGCACCGACTATCCTGACAAGACGCGCATGGTGGTGGACCTTTCCGCGGCTCCCGGTACTATCGGGAAAGAACTGAGTGGCTCCAGCGTGCTGGTAGTGGACATCTCCGGGGCCTACGTCGAGGGGGGCGGCAAAGACCTCACTATCGGCTCGCCGGAGATCGAACTCGCTGCGGTCCGCCAGCTTGCGTACCGACCCCAACAAGTGCGGCTCACGCTTACGCTGAAAGCCTTCAGCCGCTACGAGGTGAGCGTCATGCCTCCATCCGGCGGGCGCGGATATCGTGTCGTGATCGACGTGTTCAAGCGGTTCAGCGGCTCGGGTGGCGGCGAACCGCCGCTCGTGGCCATCGACCCCGGCCATGGAGGCTCGGATCCAGGCGCCCGCGGCGTGACCGGCGTGTTGGAGAAAGACGTCAACCTCTCCATCGCTCTGTTGGTTGACCAACTGCTGCGTCAGGTGGGGCTGCGCACCTTGCTCACGCGCAACGACGACAGCTATCCCACGCTGCAGGAACGGACGGATCTTGCCAACCAGGCGGGGGCCGCGATCTTCGTCTCTATCCATAACAACTCGAGCGGAGATCCGGCCTCCAGCGGCACCGAGACCTTCTATTGGGGAACGAGCGCCACGAGTTACTCCGTCGAGGGAAAGCGCCTGGCCCAGGCTATCCAGCGTAACCTGACCGAGTCGTTGGGGAGCGTCGACCGCGGTGCGCGCATTCACTGGTACAGTCTGCACGTGTTGCGCGAGAGCCTGATGCCCGCGGCTCTCACCGAGGTGGGTTTCCTCTCGAATCCCGAGGAGGAAGCGAAACTCCGGGATCCCGCGTACCTCCGGGCCGCGGCGGTCGGGATCGCGAAAGGGATCATCGAGTACCTTGGATGGGACGTGCCGCTTACGGCGACCGCAGTGGACGGCGTCACCATCGACCCCATCCTGTCCGTAGCGCCGGACCCCGTAGGTGCCGGCGACTGATCAGCCTGCCACGCGACCCGACGGAAAAACCGGGAGAATCGATTTGCGACCCATAATTCGTCTTTCCACCGGTGCGGTGTGCCTTCTGATGGTGATGCTCGGCGCCCTCGCCTCCGCGGCCGTCGTGCCCGCCGCGCAGGCCGCCGCGGGCGACTTCGTATTCCAGGGCAG
>JBBRDB010000031.1:0-18865 GCA_038204345.1 Thermoleophilia bacterium
CGTCGGTTCGTCGTCGAACCTCCACACGTTGGCGCCCGAGAAGATGAGACCTTCGTAGGCGTCGCCTTCGCGCGCCTGGTCCAACCGGTCGATGATGCAGAACGATTTGCTGCACTTCTTCAAGCACGCGCGCTTGCAGCGACCGTCGTAGACCTCTCGACCCGCGCAAAGGTCATCGAGGAACTTGTTGCGGATGGCCCGTCCAGGCAGTCCGACCGGACTCTCCATGAGAATGACGTCTTCGGGGCCGGCGGTGCGGTAGGCGTCCTTGAACACATCGGCCACGTCGCACTCCTGCGTCAGCACGAAACGCGTGGCCATCTGAACGCCGTCGGCGCCGTAGTCGCCCATCATCTCAGCGATGTCGTAGCCGTCGGTGATGCCGCCCGCTGCGATGAGCGGCACCTTGGTCACAACCTCCCTGACCTTCGGGAAGAGATCACGCAGTGCTTCGTCGGTGCCTAGGTGGCCGCCGGCCTCGGTCGCCTCGAGCACGATCGCGGCTGCGCCGCTCTTCTCGGCCAGACGGGCCAGTTGGGGCGACGAGACGATGGAAACGACGGGCACGTCGTGTTCTCGACCCACCTCGAAGACGTCGCGTGAGAAGCCGGCGCCCGTGACGATCATGTCTACGCCTGCCTCGATGGAAGCCAGGACGGTCGCGGCGAAGTCACGGATGGCGAACATGATGTTGACGGCGATGATCCCCGTGGTCATCTCCTTGGCGCGCCTGATGTCCGCTTTGAGTTCTTCGATGGGGATGCCTGAACCGCCGATGGTCCCGATGCCCCCGTTCTCGGCGACCGCGGCAGCCAAGGAGGACCGACTCACTCTCACGGACATGCCACCTTGCACGATGGGGACTCGGGCGGTGAAGCGGCCGATCGTCAGTTCTGGGAGTCGCACGTTGCCTCCAGTACATGTGCCGGACTAAAGATATTGTACCTGCATCCGCGCACGACCGGTGAATTCTGAAAGGGTGGGAAGTTGGCTCCCCGGGCAGGACTCGAACCTGCAACACCCTGGTTAACAGCCAGGTGCTCTACCATTGAGCTACCGAGGAGCGCGACGCACGGTAGTATAGCGAACGCCCGCACCTATGCAAACCTGCGGAGCCTCTCTAAAATGCCTGAGCTATCGATCTATCCCGCCCTACCAACCGAAGCGCCGCACTCCGAACACTCGAGCGACGGAGCGCCCGCACCCTCACCTTCCCTAGCGTCCTCGCAGCCGCCCCGATCCGCGGCCGAGAGCGCCCCACCGCAGCAAAAACACGGGTCACCGACACGAAGCCCGAGCGCGTACTCGGCCAGGCTCTCGACGATGCACCCGGAGGTAGAGGCCGAGGGCTTGGGATTCCCGCCCTCATGGGCCGGAGGCTCGGACGACGCCGCTTCAGCCCCAAGAACCAACTGCAGCTGTCTATCCTTCTGCGGCGCCGAGTAGAACTTTTCGGTGTGACCCGTGAACTCCACGGAGGCCGTGGCCCTCATCACATCCTCCTCATCACGCCCGTGACTTTGCCGACGATCCGCGGGTCGCGAGTGACGATGGGTTCCATCGCGTCATTCTCGGGTTGCAGCCGCACGTAGCCTTGCTCCCTGAAGAACCGCTTCAACGTGGCATCCTCGCCCAACAACGCTACTACGATATCCCCGTTCTCGGCACTCTCCTGACGCCGCACGACCACCAGATCACCGTCGAGGATGCCCGCATTGATCATGCTGCTGCCCCGCACCCGGAGTACGAAGCATTCTTCGCCGGCGGCAAGGAAACCGGGCACCTGAACGCTCTCGTCTACGTTCTCGTCGGCCAGCAGCGGCGCCCCAGCCGCCACCCGACCCACCAGCGGAAGCCATTCCATGGGGTCTTGGACCCGTAAGCGCGTGCTCTGCGCGGACCGGCCGTCCGCATGGCTGGATACCACCTCGATGGCGCGCCGCTTCGCGGCCCCGCGGCGGATGTATCCTTTCTCCTCGAGCACGCTCAGATGATTCTGCACGGATGCCGGCGACGAGAGGCCCACGGCCTCCCCGATCTCTCGGACCGTGGGCGGATATCCCTGCGCCAAAAGACTCTCTTCGATGACGCGCAGGATCTCGCTCTGACGTACGCTGAGGTCCACGTGGCGGCCTCCCAAGGTATGAACATTTGTTCGCTACCGAGTATACCCGACTCCCCGGACACTGCCAAGCACGTGCTGTGTTGACGCCCCCATGGGCACCCTCTATACTCACCCCTGCTTTAGCAAGAGCCCGTGTCCGAGTGGCGGAATTTGGCAGACGCGCTAGGTTGAGGGCCTAGTGAGTGAATAACTCATGGGGGTTCAAGTCCCCCCTCGGACACTATCCCGCCGTCTCTTCACCCCTCGTTGCTTCATCCCATCGCTCAGTTCCAGCACCCCCCTGGGACGTACCGTGGGCGATCTCCAAGCTCTCAGCGGAAGGCCCACCGCCGCCGAACGCGCGGATCCGGCCGAGCGCGCTTCCACTATCGGCTTTTGCCGGCGGGCACTTCGGGGTAGGCTTGCGGCGTAAGACCTCGATTCCGAATCACCGATCCGAGGAGACCCAGTGCCCGACACCATGTTGGCGCTCACATACGACCGGATCAAGGACCCGTGGGAATCGACCACCGGCCTCCGGATGCAGCAGGTTCCCCGCCCTATCCTCGATCAGGCGGCCGACTACCACGACGGAGAGGCGGCGCTCATCCGCGTGCTCCTCACCGGCTTCTGCGGGTCCGATCGCGGCATCTGGTATCGCCGGTCCTTTGGAGACATGATCTCCACCTCGCTCGACGCCGAAGGCCGCGACGTGAGGATCATCGGTCACGAGCTCTTGGGGGAGGTCACGCAGGTGGGGCCCGAAGCCACACGTGACTTCGGCCTCAGGAGCGGTGACATCGTCACCGCCGAGAGTCACATCGTCGACGACACCTGTTACCAATGCCGCGTCGGCGACAAGCATGTGTGCGCCACGGCCCAGATCATCGGCATCTCGCTCGACGGGTGCTTCGCCGAGGAGATCAAGCTCCCCGCCAAGACCTTGTGGAGAACCGACCTCGACCGCATCCGCCCCGAAGTAGCGGTGCTCCAGGAGCCGTTCGGTAATGCCGTGCACGCCTGCACCAAGGTCAACCTCCGCGGGCAGAGCGTCGCCATCATCGGGTTGGGAACGATCGGTCTTTTCGCCGTGGCCGTCGCTCGGGCGCTCGGCGCCCGGCAGGTGATCGGCGTGGAACCCGTAGAAGCGAATCGGCACATGGGATTGGCTCTCGGCGCCGACGCGGTGATCCGCCCATCGCAGCCGACGGCCCAGAGCTACATACACGATGCCGCCATCACCGAAGAACTGCGGCACTTGACCGGCGGAGTGGGCGTGGACGTGGCTATCGAGATGAGTGCAGCCTCGGCCGCTCTGAACACCGCCATAGCCGGCGTCCGACGAGGCGGCAACGTGATCCTCTTTGGAATCAGGAGCGGCGACGCCGTCATCGAACACATCGACCGAGTGATCGTGGACGGTATCTCGCTGCACAGTGTCGTGGGCCGTCGCATTTGGGAGACCTGGCACATCACCCGCAACCTGCTCGAGGCCCAGAACTCGGACATCCAGCAACGCGTGTACGACGTCATCCTTAGCGGCGGCCAAGATTGCATCGTCCCGGTAGCGGATTTCTCCCGAGAATCCTTCGGCATGCTCATCGACACCCATCCAAAGGTGATCCTCGACTGGCGTTGACCCCGGAACCGGTCACAGTCATCCACTAAGGAAGGAGCCGTAATGCTGAACGAGGCGACGCGGGGCCTTCTCGCAGGCCAAGCCGACGAGATCCGAGCGGCCGGTCTCTGGAAGAGCGAGCGGATCCTGACCTCCCGGCAGGGCGCCGTCGTGACAGTGGGCGAGGGGACAGAGGCGCGCGACGTCCTCAACTTCTGCGCCAACAACTACCTGGGTCTGTCGTCTGATCCGCGGGTGGTGGGCCCCGCGCACCATGGCCTTGACGAGCGCGGCTTCGGTATGTCCAGCGTGCGCTTCATATGCGGCACCCAGGATCGGCACAAGGAACTCGAGACCGCACTGGCGGCCTTCTTCGGTTTCGAGGATTCCGTCCTCTATGGCTCTTGCTACGACGCCAACGGGGGTCTGTTCGAGACGTTGCTCACCGACGAGGACGCGGTGATCAGCGACGCGCTCAACCATGCGTCGATCATCGACGGGGTGCGTCTCTGCAAGGCCCGGCGCTTCCGATACGCCACGGGCGACATGTCCGACCTGGAAGCTCGGCTGCTCGAGGCCTCCGACGCCCGGATCCGAATGATCGCAACCGACGGCATCTTCAGCATGGACGGGACCGCGGCACCCCTCGCTCGCATCTGCGACCTGGCCGACCGCTACGAGGCGCTGGTCATGGTCGACGATTCGCACGCGTCCGGCTTCGTGGGGAGCACGGGGCGGGGCACGCCGGAGCACTCAGGAGTCCAAGGGCGGGTGGATATCCTCACCAGCACCCTCGGGAAAGCCCTGGGCGGCGCCTCGGGCGGCTTCACCGCGTCATCCCGGAACGTCACCGACCTTCTCCGCCAGAGGTCCAGACCCTATCTCTTCTCAAACGCTCTGGCCCCTCCCATCGTCGCCGCTGGGCTCGCTGCGCTGCGGCTCCTCTCGGGTACGACGGAGTTGCGAGACCGGCTCATGGCGAACACACGACGGTTCCGCGAGGCCATGGCCGAGGCCGGCTTCACGATCAAACCCGGCGATCACCCCATCGTCCCGGTCATGCTGGGGGACGCCCGTCTGGCCGCTGCCATGGCCGAGGACCTTCTGGAAGAGGGCATCTACGTCGTCGGTTTCAGCTATCCCGTCGTGCCGCGCGGAGAAGCGCGCATCCGGGTGCAGCTCTCCGCCGTCCACGAACCGGAGCACGTAGAGCAGGCCATCCAAGCCTTCATACAGGTGGGCACCCGACACGGCGCCCTGGATTAGGGGCCCGCACCAAGAGGTAGATTCACGACGTCGCGGAATCAAGACACGGAGGAACGATGGCCAGACGTACTGCCGACCTGAAGCAAGCGAGACCGCCGGTGGAATTGGACGCCTCCGAGACGTACCGGCCCTGCGACCCGGCTTCCTTCACGTTCGCGACCACGGAGGAACTCCCGCCCTTGGACGAGATCATCGGGCAGGACCGCGCAGTCGCGGCAGTCGACTTCGGCATCAGCATCCACAATGACGGCTACAACATCTTCGCTCTTGGCCCGCCGGGCTCGGGAAAGGTGAGCACGATAACCCAGTTCTTGCAGCGGGAGTCGTCAACGCTGCCGGTCCCCGACGACTGGGTGTACGTGAACAACTTCGCCCTCCCTCATCAGCCGAACGCCATCAGGTTGCCGGCGGGCCGCGGCTGCGAGTTCCGACGCGACATGGAGAAGCTGGTTGAGAATCTGCAGGGGGCGATCACCACGGCGTTCGAGGGAGAGGAGTACGACGCCAAACGGCGGGAGCTCGCGCAGAATGTGAGCGCCGGTCAGGAGAAGGTCATAGACGCCCTTCGAGAGAAGGCGGAGGGACAGGGGTTCGTCATGGTACGGACGCCGGCGGGCCTCGCGTTTGCGCCCCGCACCCCCGAGGGCGAGACGATGTCCCGTGACCACTACAACGGACTCCCCCACGATGAACAGAAGGCCATCGACGAAGGTCTGGAGCACCTCAATAGCGACCTTCAGCAGGTGATGCGCCACGTCCGTCAAGAGGAGAAGAGCGGGCGCGAGGCTTTGAGCGAGCTGGACGAGCAGGTGACAACCTATGCCGCCAAGCACCTGGTCGACGACGTGCGCGAGAAGTGGAGCGGCGTGCCCGAGATCGGCGAGTACCTCAACGCCGTGCTGAAAGACGTGGTGGAGAACGCCGGGGACTTCAAGGTATCAGACGATGAGACACCCCCCACTTTCATGGGCATCGCGTTTCCGCTCCGGCAACGGGCGGAAGCGGCGTTCCGCAAGTATCACGTGAACGTACTAGTGGACAACTCCGGCCTCACCGGAGCCCCGGTCATACGAGAGAGCAACCCCAACCTCCACAACCTGGTAGGCCGTATCGAGCACCAAGCGCAGTTCGGCGCCCTGGTCACCGACTTTGGGATGATCAAGCCGGGCTCGCTGCACGCGGCTAACGGCGGCTTCTTGACGATGGAGGCCCGCGACCTCTTGCTCAAGCCCTACGCATGGGACGCACTCAAGCGCACCATGAAGACGGGCATGATCCGCATCGAAGACGTGGCCCAGCAGTTGGGTCTCGCCGCCACCTCCACTCTGGAGCCCGAACCTATCCCCCTGCGGGCGAAGATAGTCGTCGTGGGCGAACCGTATATCTACTACATGCTGTATGCGCTCGACCCCGATTTCCAGGAACTCTTCAAGGTAAAGGCCGACTTCGACGTCGTCGAGGAGCGCACGGCCGACGCCGAGATGCTCTACGCGCGATTCATCGGGCACGTCTGTCGGCGTGACGAACTTCCGCATTTCACACCGGAAGGCGTCTCGCGCGTCGTGGAGCACGCCTCGCGCGTGGTCGAAGATCAAGAGAAGTTGTCCGTTCGATTCATGGCCGTGGTGGATCTCGTGCGCGAAGCGGCCTACTGGGCCACACGCCGCCGCAAGCGCAACCCCTCGGTGACCGCTGGAGATGTCCAGAAGGCGATCGACCAGCGCATATACCGCAGTTCCCGCATCGAGGAGCGCGTCCGCGAGATGATCATCGACGGCACCATCATGGTGGACAGCCGCGGTGAGGTCGTCGGTCAGGTCAATGGACTCTCCGTCTCGTCGATGGGAGACTACGCCTTCGGACGTCCGAGCCGCATCACCGCGACGGTCCGGCTCGGCAGCGGCGACGTCATCGACATCGAGCGCGAGATCGAGATGGGCGGACCCATACACTCCAAGGGGGTGCTCATCCTAGCGGGCTACCTGGGCGCGCGCTACGCTGCCGATCGCCCGCTCAGCCTGTCCGCCCGTCTGGTCTTCGAACAGTCGTATTCGGGCATCGACGGCGACAGCGCCTCTTCCGCCGAACTCTACGCCATCCTCTCAGCCCTCTCCGGTCTCCCTATCCGCCAGCGCTTCGCCGTCACCGGGTCTGTGAACCAACGCGGCCAAGTGCAGGCGATCGGCGGGGTCAACGAGAAGATCGAGGGCTTCTTCAAGGTCTGCAAGGAACGCGGACTGAACGGTGATGAGGGCGTACTCATCCCCACCGCCAACGTCAAGCATCTCATGCTGAGATCGGAGGTGCGGGCCGCGATCGAGGCGGGGAAGTTCCACATCCACCCGGTGTCCACCATCGACCAGGGCATCGAGATCCTCACCGGCGTCCAGGCTGGGAAGCCCCGAGCCGGAGTCTACCCTCCGGGTACGGTCAACCGTCTGGTGTACGACAAGATCTCGAACCTGGCGGACACCGGACTGGAGTGGAGGCGTCCCAAGGAAGAGTAGCCCACTACCGCCCGGGCGGGACGCGAGCCGGGGCAGGCTAGTGGGCCAGGCCCGCGGTGACGCGGCGGGCCTCAGCCCGGCTGTGACTCACCGTATCGGGGATCCCTGATCCCCGATACGCTCCGCCCGCCAGGGCGAGACCGGGAAGATCCTCGACCAGACGGGCGATACGGTCTACCCGATCGATGTGGCCCACTACGTATTGCGGCATGGCCTGCTCCCACCTGAAGACCCTCGCCCACAAGGGAGCGACCCGCACTCCCAGGATGTCGGCCAGCTCGCGCTCGGCCGCGGCGGCGAGGGCCGCTTCGTCCAAGGGTCGCCCATCTTCGCCATGAGGCCGCACGAAGCAGCGCATGAGCACCGTGTCCGCCGGCGCCCGGCCGAAGAACTTGGTGGTAACCCACGTGAAAGCCTTGATCTTGCGCCGCTCCGCCTTCGGGATGACCACTCCGAAGCCGTCGGGCTCCGCCGGGAACTCCGACCGCGGGTATGCCAACGTGACCGTGGCCGAGGTCACGTAGGGTATCTCGGCCAGCTCGCGCGCCAGCTCCGGCGCCGAGTCTGCGACCAGCGCGGAACTCGCGAAGGCAGGCGTGGCCAGGATCACTGCGTCCGCCTCGTGGGTCGCCCCGGAGGCCGTCGTAACCAACCACGAGCCGTCGGCCGTGCGCGACACCCGGCGCGCCTCATCGCCCAGGCGAAGCGCCACACGACCCACACGATCCGCCAGTTCGTCGATCAACCGTTCCAGGCCGCCGTCAAGAGTCATGAACATGGTGAGAGGACGCCGCCCAGCCGCGGCGACGTCGCCGGCGGAGACCGCGGCCGATCGGGCCTTCTCTGCGGCCGCGCGCGCAGCGCGCGCCTTGTTCATTCTCTTGAGCATGGCCAGGATCAGGCTCCGGTCTTCGCGCTCCATATCGAGGAAGCGCGGAAAGGTGGCGCGCACGCTCATGGTCTCGGGGTCGCCGCTGTGGATGCCGGCCACCAGCGGCTCACCCAGCTTGTCCAGCACCTCTCGCCCCAGCCTGCGACGAATGAAGTCTCCAAGGGTCTCGTCGCCCTCTTCTCGGCGGCGGGGGATAACCAGGTCCATGGCCATCCGCACCTTGCCGGGCCACGAGAAGAGAGTGGCCGTCACGAACGGCAGGACACGCGTGGGAACGAGGAGGATGAGCCCGTCGGGCAGCGGGTGCAACCGGCGGTCCCACATGATGTAGGTCTTGCGGTGCTCGTCGTTCGTGGGAGAGAGGTGAGCGTCCAACCCCAGGTCCCGTATGAGTTCCAGACCGCCGGCTTTCTCACTCACGAAGCAATCGGGGCCGCCCTCCACGATGCACTCCCCAACCCGCTCGCTCACCACGCTGCCTCCGACGCGGGGCCGCCCCTCGATGACGGTGACGTCCACCGGGATCCCCAGGCGTTCGGCCTCCCTTCCGGCCTCCCACGCCGCAGCCATGCCTCCTACACCGCCGCCCACGACCACGATCCGAGCCGGAGACGCCCTCATGTCCGCACCTCCTCGATGTCGTCGTGATCGATGCCGTCATAAGCCCTCGAGGCAGCGCGTTGGCGCTGTGTGGCCACCACCGACCCCGCCAAGGCTTCGATGAATCTTCGCGAGTCCTGCACCGTCGCGGCGCGCACCATCTCGACTCCTGCTTCTTGTGCCTCTCGAGCGAGGTCGATGTCCAGGTCGTAGAGGGTCTCCAGATGTTCGGACACGAAGCCGAGCGGCACCACGACCACCCTTCGCCGTCCCGCCGCGACGAGTCCGCGGATGGCGTCCTCCGCGGGCGGGCCCAGCCATCGGCCTCCCCGCGCTGCACTGGCACTCTGGTAGGCCAGGCTCCAGGGATAGTCGCCGACCAGGGACATGACGCCCTCAGCGGTGGCCAGCAGACCGTGCTCGTATTCCGGGTCTCCTTGGCCGTCTATCAAAGGAAGACTATGCGCGGTGAAAAGGACGGCGGCGCCTTCCGAGCCAAAGTCCGTGCTCCGCACCGCCTCCAACACACGGTCAGCCACGGCGCGCAGGAACAGCGGCGACGTGTGCCAGGCTTCGACGTACGCCGGCGGCTCCTTCCCGAAGCGCCTCTCCTCGTCCAACGCATCGAACGACGCAGCCACGTCGCGAAGGTACGCACCGGTCGCGCGTTCCGATTGGTGCGAGGCCATGATCAGCACGATGGCGGTCGTGTCGGACGCCTCGACCGCCAGTCGCACGGCCTCGTCGATGTCGGGCGACGTGTGTCTCATTCCCGGGAAGACCTGGAACCTTACGCGCTCGTGCCCCGGAGTGGGGTCGTCATCGTATGAATCGAGCAACTCTTGAAGCGATCGGGCCTGGCGCAGGGTGTTCTCCACCAGGGGAGACCGGCCGCCGATGGCCTGATATCGAGCGACGGCGCGGGCCACCATCTCCTCCGACGGCGCGCGGGGTGCCATGACGCGCCGCAGAAAGGGCTCCACCTCGTCGAGCGAGGCAGGTCCTCCGTAGGCCAGCACGAGCACTCCCACCTTCTCGTGCGATCGCGCCACTATCGTGCACTCAAGCGGTGGACCGCGTCGACCATCGTCCTGGCGCTCTCCACCGGGGTTGTGGGGAGGATGCCGTGACCGAGATTGAAGATGTGGCCGGGACGGCCGGCGGCGGAGCGCAGCACGTCCGCCACCTTCTCCTCGATGACCGCCGGTGGTGCGTACAGCACGACCGGATCCATGTTGCCCTGGATGCCTACGTCGTCACCGAGAGTCCGCCACGCATCGGCGAGGTCGATGCGCCAGTCGACGCCGATGACGTCGCCCCCCGCCTGCTTCATGAGCGGAAGGAGCGTCGCCGTATCGGTGCCGAAGTGGATCACGGGAACGACGCCCCCGATGGACTCGATCACCCTCTGACTGTACGGGAGTACGTACTCCCGGTAGTCTCCGGGGCTGAGCACACCGACCCAGCTGTCGAAGAGCTGCACGACCTGCACTCCCGCCTGGATCTGGTACGAGAGGTAGGTGGAGACGACATCGGCCATCTTGTCCATGAAGCGGTGCCAGACGGCGGGTTCGCCGTACATCATCTGCTTCGTGTGTACGTAGTTCCGCGAGCTCCCACCCTCGATGACGTAGGCGGCCAGCGTGAACGGCGCTCCAGAAAAACCGATAAGAGGCAACCGCCCCTCGATCTCCTTGAGCACCAGACGTATCGCCTCAGCCAGGAAGGGGACGTGCCGTTCAGGTTCGAGCGGACGTAGCGCGTCGACGTCCTCGGCGGAGCGGACAGGGTTACCGATGACGGGGCCCTCTCCCTTGGCAAACTCCAGGTCGATTCCCATACCGGGCAGCGGCAGGAGGATGTCGGCGAAAATGATGGCGGCGTCGAGGTCGAAACGGCGCAGTGGTTGGACGGTCACCTCCGCGGCCAGCTCGGGGGTCCGGCACATCTCGAGAAAGGAGTGCTGCGCACGGAGCGCCCGATACTCCTCCAAGTAGCGACCGGCCTGCCGCATCATCCACACCGGGGTGGCATCGACCTCTTCGCGATGGCAGGCTTTCAAGAACCGGTACTCGGACGTCATACGCTTCCTTTCGTATAGCGCCCGACGAGCCGGGCGCGGGAGGGTCGTACGCGGGCCGTAGAATATACCAGGAAGACCCGCGCCCGATGAAGGCGGCGGGGTGTGCGGCGAGCGCGTCGATACGCCCAAGGATCCGCAACCAAGCCGCGCGGATAGCGAAGAGGAGCAATAGGTGGAGGTCAGTCCGCCTCCGAGGGGGAGCCAGGCCTCGGTGGCACCGGATACAACCTCATCACTCCCAGGCGCATGGCCGCTTCCTCCGGGGGCACCGGTGGAAACGGAGGCAATACAATCGCTCATGCCGCTTCGCCGCAGGTCCGGCCGCACCGGCCTACATCGCTTCTCCTGATGAACCCCCCCAGGAATTCGCGCCGCCCGTGTCGTATGTGTCATGGGAATCTGCGATGCGGAATCTGCGATGGGAAATCCGCGCTCATGACTCGGGAGACGAGCTGTGTCTGACATAGAAGTGATCGTGGCCGGCCACCACACCCTGTTTCGGCGGGGCCTCGCACAGCTGCTCGATCGAGAGGAGAGCATCACCGTGGTCTCCGAGGCCTCCTCAGGCAGCGGGGTCGTGGAACAACTAAGGAGCCACTCCGTCGATGTGGTCATACTGGACGTGACGATGCCGGACGTGGACGGGATCGAGACCATCGCCTACCTCACCGAGCACAACCCAGATGTGAAAGTGCTCGTGCTCAGTGAGCGCGGGGACCGAGAAACGCTCTTCGCCGCCATACAGGCCGGTGCCGGCGGTTACATGCTCAAGAATACAGAGCCGGACGAACTGGTTCGGGCCATCGCCGTGCTGGCCGAGGGAGGCTCGATCGTCAGCCCTTCGGTCACGCCGCAGCTGTTCCAAGGAGTGCGCGAGATGGGCTACGACCCGGCCCGAGCGGAACGTCAGCGCCTGCACCTGTCTGAACGCGAGATAGAGATCCTCTCCGAACTCGCCACGTCGAAGAGCCCGGTGCAGATCGCTCAAGCGCTGTTCATCTCCACCAAGACCGTTCAGAACCACACCTCCAACATCTACCGGAAGCTTGGCGTGAACAGCCGCATGCAAGCAGTCACGAAAGCGGCTGCGCTCGGAGTGATCCCTCGGTAGACGGCGCCGCGGCGAACCACCTCGGGGTTGCGACGCCGATCATGTCTGCCCGAGTCCACGGCTCCCAGAGCGAGGAGGGCCGCCGCCCGGCGGGCGGCGGCCCTCCGTTCTTTCGCTCGTGCGCGGCGCGGCGTCGCCGCATCGCAGGTTGTTCGCTTGGGTCTGTCTCAGGCCACGCTCTCGACCTTCACCGCGGCCACCTTGAACTCCGGTATCTTCGCGATCGGATCGAGCACGGGGTTGGTGAGCCGGTTCGCCGCCGCCTCCGCGTAGTGGAACGGCATGAACACCAGTCCCGGGGACACCCGGTCGGTGACCCAAGCGACAGGTTCGATCGCGCCGCGCCGGCTCGACACCCGCACCTTGGCACCCTGTTCGATGCCCAGGCGGGCGGCGTCCAGCGGGTTCAGCTCTAGTCGCCCTTCCGGGACCAACGCGTTCAGTCCCGCCGCCTGCCGGGTCATGGTGCCGGTGTGATAGTGCACGAGCTCTCGGCCGGTGGTGAGCACGAAGGGGTACTCCTCGTCGGTCTGCTCGTCCGGCTCGATGTACTCGATCGCCGAGAAGAGCCCTCGTCCACGCGAGAACTGTTGCTCATGCAGGATCGGGGTGCCCGGATGGTCCTCGGTCGGGCACGGCCACTGCAGACCGCACACGTCGGTCTGGGCGAACTCGACGTCGGGGATCACGTCCAGACGGGCATAGGTGACTCCGCCGTACTGAGGGGTCACAGCGGCGATCTCCTGCATGATCTCGCCGGCGGAAGAGTAGTTCCATCCCGCCCCCATACGGTTCGCGATCGACTGGACTATCTTCCAGTCGGCAAGGCTCTCGCCCTTGGGCTCCAGCGCTTGACGCACCCGCTGGATGCGGCGCTCCGTGTTGGTGAAGGTGCCGTCCTTCTCGAAGCTGCTGGCCGCCGGCAAGACGACGTCGGCATACTGGCCGGTCTCCGTGAGAAAGATGTCTTGCACCACCAGGAACTCCAGCGCTGCGAGCCCTTGCTCCACGTGGGTCTGGTCGGGATCCGACAGCACCGGGTTCTCGCCCATGATGAACATGGCGCGGATCTTGCCACCCTTGATCGCGTTCATCATCTCGACGACCGTCATGCCTTTTTCGCGGTCGCTGAGCGCGACGCCCCAGGCGGCCTCCATCTTGGCGATGGCCTCCGGATTGTCCACCTTCTGGTAGCCGGAGAACACATCGGGCAGTGCGCCCATATCGCAGGCGCCTTGGACGTTGTTCTGGCCCCGCAGCGGATTCACCCCGGTGCCCGGCCGGCCGATGTTGCCGGTGAGCATTGCCAGGTTGGCCACCGAGAGCACGTTGTTGGTGCCCGTATGGTGCTGCGTGATGCCCATCGCGAACAGGATGCTGCCGCGGTCGGCGGTGGCATACGTCTCCGCTGCTTTGCGTATGTCGTCCGCGGGCACGCCGCAGATCTCCGCGGCCTCCTCCACCGTCATACTGTCGAGCGATTCCCTGAACTGTTCGAAGTTCTCGGTGCGCTCGGCGATGAACTCTCTGTCTTCCCATCCCATATCGACGATGTGGCGCATCATCCCTTTGAGTAGGGCGACGTTGGTTCCGGGCTTGAGTTGCAGGTGCAAATGGGCCTTGCGGGCGAGATCGATGCGCCGCGGGTCGGCCACTATCAGAGTCTTGCCTTCGCGCAGTGCCCTGACCACTTCGAGAGCCAAGACCGGGTGCGCCTCGGTGGTGTTCGAGCCGATGATGAGGATCACATCGGCTTCGTGAATATCGTCCATGGAGTTTGTCATCGCTCCACTGCCGAAAGCTGTCGCCAGACCGGCGACCGTGGCGCTGTGTCATAAGCGCGCGCAGTGGTCCAGGTTGTTCGTGCCAAGCACCCCGCGCGCGAATTTCTGCAGGATGTAGTTCTCCTCGTTGGTGCACTTGGCCGAGGCGAGCACGGAGAAGGCCTTGCCGCCGCTCTCGCCGTGGATACGCTTGAAGTTCTGCTCCACGCGGTCCAGCGCGACATCCCAGGTGGTGGGCACGAGTTGGCCGTTCTCGTCACGTACGAGAGGCTGGGTGAGGCGGTCGGGAGAGTTCTCGAAGTCCATACCGAAGCGGCCTTTGACGCACAGATTGCCATTGTTGACCCCGCGCCCCACATCGGCGGTGATGCGCACCAGCTTATCCCTGCTTGTGTGCACCACGATCTCGCAACCTACGCCGCAGTAGGGGCAGGTGGTGCGGGTCTTCTCAGTCTGCCAATGACGCGCCGCATACCGGCTGCGTTTGTGGGTCAAGGCCCCGACCGGACACGTGCTGATGCACTGCCCGCACGAGACGCACCCCACCTCCTGCAGAGGGAGGTTGTAGGGCGTGTCGATGATCGTGTCATAGCCCCGGTTGGTGAATCCCCAGCACCCGATGCCCATCACGTCCCGACAGATGCGCACGCACCTACCACAGAGGATGCAACGATTGGGATTGCGGGCCACGTTGGGGTGATCATCGCGGGTCTCGAACTCCAGGGGGTGCCAGCCCCACGGACTCATGCTCACCTCGTACTCGTATGCGTAGTCCTGCAGACGGCAGTCGCCGGCCGCTTCGCACACGGGACAATCGAGGGGATGATTGCTGAGCAGGAGTTCGATGACGAACTTGCGAAGGCGACGGATCTTATCGGTGTTCGTCTGTACCACCATGCCGTCGCCCACCTTGGTGGCACAGGCGGGCACCGGACCGCGCGCGCCTTCGACCTCCACAAGACACATGCGACAGGCTCCGTAGGGCTCCAACCTATCGTCGTGACAGAGCGTCGGGATGTCGATCCCCGCTGAGCGGGCCACTTCGAGAACGGTCTGGCCTGGAGCCGCCGACACTTCCTGGCCGTTCATGGTCAGGGTGAGGGTCTTCTCCTCGGCTTCGCGTACGACAGCCATCTACTGCCTCCTCACCGCGTCGAACCTACACTTGTCGTAACAGGCCCCACAGCGGATGCAGATCTCGTCGTCGATGAAGTGGGGTTCTTTCTTCTCTCCCGTGATGGCGTTGACGGGACATGCGCGCGCGCAGGCGCGACAGCCCGTACAGGGTTCTGCTTCGATCCAATACGTTGTGAGTGCGGCGCACGCACCCGCGCGGCACTTGCCCTCGTTGATGTGCTCCTCGAACTCCTCGCGGAAGTACTTCAGTGACGTCAGCACCGGGTTGGGAGCCGTGCCGCCGAGGGCGCACAGTGATCCGGCTTTGATGTCCTCGGCCAGCCTCTCCAGCAAGGGGATATCGGCAGGCACGCCTTTGCCCTCGCAGATGCGCGTCAGAGTCTCCAGCATGCGCATGGTGCCCACGCGGCACGGCACGCACTTGCCGCAGCTCTCGGCCTGGGTGAACTTCAAGAAGAAGCGAGCCGTGTCCACGATGCAGTTGTCGGCGTCGAGCACCACCATGCCACCGGAACCTACGATAGCCCCCGTCTGGTTGAGTTCCTCGTAGTCCACGCGCGTGTCGAGGAGCGACTCGGGCAGGCAGCCTCCCGACGGGCCGCCCATCTGCACCGCCTTGAAGGGCTTGTCGTTGAGTATCCCCCCGCCGATCGAGTAGATGACGTCCCGCAGCGTGAGACCCATGGGTACTTCGGCGAGCCCCGAGCGCTTCACCTTGCCGGTGACCGCGAACACTTTGGTGCCTTTGGATTTCTCAAAGCCCCGTTGGGAGAAGGCTTGAGCTCCGTGCATGATGATCCACGGTACGCACGCCAGTGTCTCCACGTTGTTGATGTTGGTGGGGCGCCCCCACAGTCCCGACTGAGCCGGGAAGGGAGGACGCAGGCGCGGCATCCCCCTCTTGCCTTCGATGGACTGCATGAGAGCCGTCTCTTCGCCGCAGACGAACGCCCCGGCGCCTTCCTTGATCTTGAGATGGAAGGAGAAGTCGCTGCCCATGATGTTGTCGCCGATCAGGCCGCGCTCTTCCGCCTGTTTCAGGGCTATCTTGAGACGCTTGATGGCCAGGGGATACTCGGCCCTCACGTAGACGTAGCCTTCGGAAGCACCAACGGCGTAGCCACCTATAGTCATCCCCTCGAAGACTGAATGAGGATCGCCTTCGAGCACCGAGCGATCCATGAAGGCGCCCGGGTCCCCTTCATCGCCGTTGCAGATGAAGTACTTCTGGCCGTCGGGAGAAGCGGCGTCTGCGGCGAACTTCCACTTCAAGCCGGTGGGGAATCCGGCGCCTCCGCGTCCCCGCAGACCCGATGCCAGGATCTCCTCGTGCACCTGCGTGGGCGTCATCTCCGTGAGCACCTTGTAGAGTGCCTGATAGCCGCCCACCTCGAGATAGTCGTCTATCACTTCGGGGTCGATCGCGCCGCAATCGCGCAGGACCAAGCGGTCCTGGTGCTGGTAGAACTCGTTGTGCGAGGTGGGCTCGTCGTCCGAAAGCACGACCCACTTGTGCACCGGTTCGCCTCCGACGACGTGCTCCTCGATGATCTTCTCCACCATCTTCGGGGTCACGGTGCCGTAGGTGACTTTGCTCTTCACCCCACCGCGGTGTGTGACGACATCCACAAGCACATCCATGGCGCACATGCCTCGGCAGCCGGTGCCCGTCACCGACGCGCACGATCCCTCGCAGGTGTCTTCGCGAGGTTTTACGACGGCGTAGACACCGGTGCCCGCCAGACCGTCCTGGAAGGCCGCGAAGACATCCACGCCACCGGCGGCGATGCCGCCGGTGCCCAGGCATATGCCGATCTCCACGTCCGGCTTGACGAGGCGCTCGTGCAGTTGCGCCGGCTTTCTCAGCGTCGCTGCGACTGCCATCTAGCTCTCCTCCCCATCCTCGGCCTCATCTGAAGTGCCGTCGGCGGGCTCGGCTCCATCGCCGCCTTCCTGCATCGAGACGAAATCGGAGACGGCCTTGACGGCCTTGTCTGCGGTGAGTTTGCCGTATGTGCGGTCGTTGATCATCATCACCGGGGCCATCCCACACGCGCCCAGGCAGGCGACGTTCTCGATGGTGAACATCATGTCCTCGGTGTTCTCTCCGTCGACGATGCCCAGCTTGCGCTCGATCTCCTGCGACACAAGAGGAGCGCCGGAGACGTGACACGCGGTGCCGTGACACACCCGCACGACGTTCCGTGCCCTCGGCACGAGCCGGAATTGCGCGTAGAAGGTCGCAACCCCGTACACCTGGCTGAGAGGCTCGCCGAGCGCCCTGGCGATACCCACCATGGCGTCCCGCGGGACGTAGCCGTAGGCGGCCTGGGTACTTTGAAGCAGAGGGATCAACGCTCCGCGCTGGCCTCTATATTTGTCGAGCAACTCCTCCAGCGGGGCCGCGTCGAACAGCTCCGCCTCCACGGTGCCGACCGCACTCTGGCCGATGCTCATGGGCTGACCTCCAGATTGGTCTCGCTTGTGTGGTTTCGCCGCATGTAGGGTTGGTCCGCCCTTACTTCAATTCAGCGTCGGAGATGGAATACAGTGACTGGTTGGAGAGAGCCTTGATAAGGCGCACGGTCCTCATCATATCCATGTCGAGCACGTCCACGATAGCCGACGTCATACCCGCGGCCGCCAACATGGCGACGAATACGTTGTTGATCGGAGCTCGCAGCTCGTCGGGAGCGCCGTTGGAGATGTTCGAGAGTCCGCAGGTGGTCTTGACCATCGGATCGAACATCTCGGGGAGCATCTTCAGGACATCCTGTACGGCGACAGCGTGCTGCTGGCCGACGTCCACACCCACAGGGAGGATGATGGGGTCGATGTAGATCTTCTCGTTGGGGATGCCCATCTCGTTCGCCGCGCACACCAACTCGTAGGCGAGTGCCACGCGCTCGTTGGCGTCGATCGGTATGGCCGCGCCCATGGTGAGACCGATGATCTCGCAGCCGTACTTGGCCGCCAGCGGGAGGATGTTCTCCATCTTGTCACGCTGAGCCGAGAAGGAGTTGACGATGGGCTTGGGCAAACCGAGTTCGTCACACTTGACGATACCGGCTTCCATGGCCACGTGATTGGTGGTATCGAGGCAGAAAGGTAGTTTCGTGACCTCCGCCACCGTCTCTACTACGAACTCCATCATCTTGTCGCCGTCTTTGCGGGCCGGGCCGAGGTTGATGTCAATGATGTCCGCTCCGGCATCCACGAGTCTGCGCGCGAGTTCCTGGATGGGGGCCTTGTCACGCTCCTTCATCGCGTTGCCGATGCGCGTGGTCATGACGTTGATGTTCTCAGCGATTACTAGCACGTATCCTCCCTTGATTCTCCGACTGTCCCGCCGCTCACGCGACGCATGCTCTCTTCGGCTCTGTATGAACTCCGGACGAACGGCGCAGCCTCTACCACCAGACCGAGCTGCTCACCCGCGCCCCTATACTCGTGGAACACGTCGGGCGCCACGTACTCCACCACAGGTAGATGGTCTCTGCTCGGGCGCAGATACTGCCCGATGGTCACCACCGATACGCCCGCTTCTCGCGCATCGTCGAGAAAGGCCCGGACCTCCTCGCCGGTCTCCCCCAGCCCCACCATGATCCCGGTCTTCACCACGACGGCACCGGTCGCGGCCGCATCTTCCTGAAAATCCGGCACCAGCACCTCCACCGTGGCGGCCGGAAGACGATCACGCACTGCCCCGATGGTCGCGGCGAAATGCCCCGCCCCACCATCGGGCAGATCGTCGCGCGTCACG
>JBBRDB010000032.1:0-18591 GCA_038204345.1 Thermoleophilia bacterium
GGCACTGTGGACGTGCACGAGTTCTATGCGGGGTTCGCCCGCTGAGCACGGAGCTCATTGGCATCGAATCGGCCCCGGGGCTCGCTACAGCTCCGCCCCAAACTCTATCCGCACTTCCACCAGCGATCCGTCTCCCTCCACGACGACCACCCGGTGGGCGCCGGTATCCGCGACAAGCAGCGTGGTTCCATCGCTCCACACGCCGCCCGGTTCGCGCAGCGACCCTTGCTCACCAGCCTCTCCCGGCCACGGGACGCATTCACGAGTCACGGGGTCGACCAGCTTGAGGCGATCGTTGTAGGTGTCTGCTACCGCGAGGACTGTTCCGTGGACGGCCGTGTCCTCGCAATGCTGGAGACGCGCCGCGTCGCCTACACCGGAGCTGTCGCCGAAGTCGAACAGCCCTGTGCCCACGAGTGTGCCGACCGATCTTGCCGTCACGAGGCGTACCGCCGACGACTCGGAGTCGGCGACCGCAAGCGAATCGTCCGTCCACCGCGCCACGCCTGTCGGTTGCGCCAAAGCCGAGCCGGCAGGCTCGCCGTCCACCAGCGCCTCAGCTCCGGTGCCCGCCAGGAGCGACAGTAAGCCCCGCCTCGGATCGAGCGTCCACAACTGGTGGGATCCCGCCATCGATACCACCAGGTTCGAGCCGGAGGCGGCCAGGCCCCACGGCGAGCGCAGATCCATGGTCGAGGCCTGGCCGTCCCGAAGAGCGCGAACACCCAGTCTCCCCGTACCGGCGACCCGCGCTCGGCCACCACTGTCCGGCATGGCCCCGTCGAGCCGCCACACCGAGTGACCCGCCCTGTCTGCCACATAGACGTCGCCGGCGAGCGCGGCGAGCCCCCGCGGCTCAACGAACCCTTCGTGAGCGGTAAGAACGACGGCACGCTTTTCGCGAGGGTCCCAGGCGCACTCGAGCACCCGACCGTGCCCGGTATCGGAGATCCACAGTCGTTCGGCGACCAGAATCGCCCGCGTCGGGAACCGGAGCGGTCCTTCGTGGTGGGGCAGTGTCACGGCGATCGGATCACGGCCTCGAATCAGCATACCCCTGGCCTCCGCCCGCTCGGCGATCAGAGACAGCTCAGCGCTCATCGCCTCCGATTCGAACTCGCCCGGTGCTACCAGCACCACATAGCCCTCGGGATCGATCACGACCACGGTGGGCCACGCGCTCACGGCGTAGTCCCGCCAGATACGGAACTGGCGGTCGTTGACCACCGCGTGTGCCACTCCCAGCCGATCGCAGGCCTCCGCGATCCGTTCGGTCGCCCGTTCACGGTGGAACTTACCGGCGTGTACACCGATAACGGTGAGGCTGTCCGCGAACCGCTCCTCCATCTCCCGAACACGCGGGAGTGCGTGCATGCAGTTGATTCAGCCGTACGTCCAGAAGTCTAGTATGACCATCCGCCCACGAAGGTGCGCCAGCCGGACAGGTGGCGAGCCGATCCAGTCCAGGCCGTCGCGGAACTCAGGCGCGCGTACGGTACTTGTTGGTACATTTGCCATTCGAGCCCACTTTCTTCGGCGGCTTCGTCCTCCGATCCCGGTTTGTTCCCCAACGCGAGCAGCAACACTCCCGGCGGCGGGGGTTACGCGCGACCCATTGCCGGGAATGAACCGTTCAAAGTGTTCTTCTGCGAACAGTCAACGGGCGGAGGGGATCATGGCCGCGACTCAAGTCAACGGCTCCGGCACGAGAGAAGATCCTTGGATCCTGTCGACGCCGAGTGGGACATCGGAATACCAGATGTATCGAGATGAGAACGCGGAACCACCGGCACTCGTATGCGTGGTGGGGAGGACGGTGCTCGGATATCAGCTGCGGGCTATCGAAGATCTGCGCGCGATGCTCAAAGAACATGGGGACTGGATGTCTCTCGGCAGCGCCGACGAGCAGAAGCCTGCCAAAGAGGGCACTGTGGAGGCCTGGGCCCGCTCGCCCGAGAATCCGGTGGGCGGTTGGTACGGCCTGAAGAAAGGCCTGCGTGGTCGATTCGCCATGTATATGCCACCGCTGCTGGAGGCGCTTGGGCTCGCCGAAGTGGAACACAATCCGCGCAACAACCACATGCGGGCGCTCTAGGCCCGCGAACGTAGGTCGGTGAAGCATTCATGGAGCGAGCGACGTTCACGCGCCTAGAGCAGCTGCCCAATGTCGGGCCGGCGATCGCTGCGAAGCTGAGGCTCATTGGCGTTTGCGCGCCGGCGGACCTCATCGGCCGCGACCCGCACATCCTGTTCGAAGAACTCAGTGCCCGCACCGGGCAGCGCCACGATCCCTGCCTGCTCGACGTTTTCATCTCGGCCGTACGCTTCATGGATGGCGAACCCGAGAGGCCGTGGTGGAGAGGCACGAGGGGAGAATGGTACGTGGTTGCGCAGGTGGTCATCTTCGCCTTCATACTTATCGGCCCCCGTTCCGCGGCCGGCTTGCCGTCCTGGACCGAGCCTTACGCTACCGCAGCGACCGTCGTCGGGGCGGCGTTGATGGCCGCCGGCGCCACGCTTTCCCTCTGGGGCGTGTTCGCGCTCGGCACCAACCTCTCCGTGCTGCCCTACCCCAAAGAAGATTCGATGTTCGTGGAGTCTGGACCCTACCGGGTCGTCCGCAACCCCATCTACGGCGGCCTTATCCTCGGCTCGTTCGGGCTCGCCCTGGTGCTGCACTCGTGGTTGGGTCTGCTCTACGCGCTGGCGCTTCTCGTCCTCTTCGATCTCAAGACGCGTCGCGAGGAGCGCTGGCTACGGGAACGCTACCCCGCCTACGCCGACTACCAGAGGCGCGTGAGGAAACTCTTGCCCTGGGTGTGGTGATGCGCGGGGGATTGATGCCCCCGAATCCTTGGGAACCACGGTAACGTCGGGCGATAACGTCTATGTCGAGACGGGGTGAGCGCCGTGTGCCGCAATATCAAGCCTCTCTTCAACTTCGAACCACCCGCAAGCGATGACGAGATCCGGTCCGCGGCTTCGCAATACGTGAGAAAGATCAGTGGGTTCGACAAGCCGTCCGCGGCGAACCTGGAAGCGTTCGAGCGCGCGGTCGACCAGGTGGCTGAGGCGTCGTCGGTTCTGCTGGACTCGCTCGTCACCGCCGCGTCTCCCAAGAGCCGAGAGGTCGAAGCAGCTAAGGCTCACGCGCGCGTGGTGCGCAGATTCGGTTCGCGCTGAAGGATGAATACCTATGTGGCCCTTGTCAGAGGCATAAACGTAGGGGGGAAGTCGCTGCCGATGAAGGAGCTCGTCTCCATCGTTGAAGACATCGGCGCCCGAGACGTCAAGACCTACATCCAAAGCGGCAACGCGGTCTTCCTGAGCGAGAGTGACGACGCTCCGCGTCTCGCCTCCACGATAGCTAGTGAGATCAAGGAGCGTTGCGGATTCGAACCCCGCGTGCTCGTGCTGAGGCTCGAGGACATGGAAGACGCGATTGCGGGGAACCCGTTCCCCGAAGCGGAAAGCGACCCCACCACCCTGCACCTGGGTTTTCTCGCCTCCCCACCGGAAGACCCCGACGTCAAGGGACTCGTGAGTCTCAAGAAGGACGACGAGCGGTTTTGTCTGATCGACCGCGTGTTCTATCTGCACGCGCCCGAGGGAGTGGGCAGGTCGAAGCTCGCGGCCAACGCCGAGAGATTGCTCGGCGTGGCCATGACCGATCGCAATTGGAGAACAGTGCGCAACATCGAGGAGATGGCAAAGGGAATCGGTGGCGTGTGAACGCAACCGGCTGGTGGGGCCGCCCCGCGGCGCTGAACCGCGCGCCGCGGGAGAGAGTGGAGCTCCAAGGCGTACCTGGAAGCGCCATCTCTCCTGCGCCGCGAGTCTTACCTCACATCGAGAGTACGTTATAGAGGATCTTGGCCGTGTGACCGCGCGTGGCGGTTCCGTAAGGGTCGAACGTGGTCGCGGTCTTCCCGTCGATGAGTCCGTTGAACTTCGCCTTGGCCACCAGGGCTATGTCGGCTGGACCCACGTCGGTGAACCCTGTGTCGTAGCCGGCAGGGGGCTCCGCGAGGGTCGTCCCGGCCGCCCTCACCAAGACGCGCACCAGTTGCACCCGGGTCAGCCTGGTGTAGGGTCGGAAGGTACCGTCTAGGAATCCTACGAAGTAGCCAGCGGCGTGGGCTTCCTGCACGAAATCGAAGGGGTAGGGGTTACCCGCGTACAAGACATCGGGGAATGTGGGATTGTCTATGCCGTCGATGGCGGCGTCGTGGACACCGAACGCCACGACCACCATCTTCGCGAGCTGGGCACGGAGGACCCCGTCGCCGACGCCGAACAAGCCGTTCGTGTAACCGTTGACGATGTCGTGCCGCGCTAGGTACTGCACAGCATCATAGAACGGGTGTCCCTCAGGCACGTCGGGAAAGTCGATGCGCGGGCGCACTACGTACGGACGCATCATCTCGTTGTCCTCGTGCTCCACGATGTGGCAGTGCCACACGAACAGCCCGGCGATGTCGAACTTCGCCTTAACGCGCGTGATCTCACCCGGGTAGCTGATGACCGTGTCTTTGTAGCCCGTCTCGCCCGGATCGGGGCCACGCACGTGTCCCTGCGCATCCTCGCGATTCACGATCTGGAACTGCACGAGGTGCAGATGGATGGGGTGGGCATCAGCCGTGAAGTTATGGATCTCCCAGATCTCCGTGTCGCCTAGGAAGGGCATCTCGCTGATGTCCGCCGCCCAGCGCATGGGGTTGCCGGTGCCGTCGGAGTTCAGCGTGCCGAGCAGGGCGGCGGTGGGGCCGAAGGGCGCACCGTTCTCGTCCTCTGTGATGGTTCCGTCGGTTCCGACCGTCACGCGGACGGTGTCCGATTCGAGTTCGTTCAGGCTGAGCTTACGGATGTTGTCCGCCGGTCCGAGATCGTCCGCCGCCGGCAGCATGAGCTGAGCCGGGTCCGTGCTGGTGTCCGCGCCGGTGGAGGGCACCACCCGGAACTGCATCACCTGGCCGGTGGTAGCTGGGTCGGCACGGTCGAAGTCACCGTCCGGTTCGCCGCCGCTGAAAGGTTCGTCGGGACCGAGGTTGGTGAGGAGGATGGTGTCGCCCGGTTCGTAGCCCGAGAAGTCCACGATCACGTCGGCACGCTCGGCCGGACCCATCAGGATTTTCTGCTGCTCGACGGGCTCAGGGAGGAAGCCGCCGTCAGACCCTATGCGCCAGAAGTCGAGCGCAACCGTGTTCGCAGAGTCCTGCACCTCACTCGAGAGTATCAGGAAGCGCGAGTTCGAGCCGTTCAAAAGGCGGAAACGGTAGCGGCGCGGCTCCACTTCCAAATAGGGCCAGGAGTCACCGTTGACCACCATCGCGTTGCCGAAGAACTCCGGGTTCCAGATGGGAGCCACGTCTGACTTGCCGCCTTCCGCGTCCTCGGGCGCAAAGGGGATGTCCAGTTGTTCGGGTATGAGGCCTTCGAAGAAGGCACGGTCGGCGGGATAAAAGAGTGAACCATCTGCGTTGAACGAGCGGTCCTGGATCACGATGGGGATCTCGTAGTAGTTCGTGCCGGCAGGGTCTCCCTCTTTAGGCGCGGGTCCCGGCAGGGTGCCCTCCGGCAGGTCGTTCGCGCCCCCGCGCAGCAGGTAGAAACCGGCGGGGCCTGCGTACACGTTCACCCGCGTCATACCTAGGCTATGGTCGTGGTACCAGAGGGTAGTGGCCGCCTGGTCGTTCGGATACTGGAAGACGGCGGCGCCGGCTTCCTGGGGGGCTCCGGCGATCTGGCCCCATTGGGAGCCCCGCGTGGCGTAGCCGGCCGGGATGTTCGCCGCGTTCGGAAGCCACCAGGCTTCAGGATATCCATCGCTCTCGGGATCCACGTGCGCGCCGTGGACGTGTGTGACCATGGGCACGGGACCCGCGTACGGCGCCTGGTCCATCCCCACCATGTCCTTGTTGGCGTCGCCGCCAGGCGGGTTGGCCCAATGTAGGGTCTGGTCCACCGCGAGCAGGTGAGGAAGGAAGTTCCCCTCCGCGTCAACCAGGTCGTTGATCCACTTCACCCGGACAGGTCTATCGGCGGTGGCTTCGATGGTGAAAGAGGGGTAGTTGAAGGTGCCGCCCTCGGGCACCGTTCCAGGGGCGGAGATCGCTCCATAGCCCCATACGGTGGTCGAAGGCAAACCCGGAGGCAGGATCTGCTGTTCGAATTGGCGGACGGCGACCTCGTAGTAGTCCGCCGTCTGACCGCTCGTTGTCTGCACCTCACCCGCGCTCGGCATGGCCGGGGGGATCAGCAAAGGCACCTCGTATTTGGGGATGGTGGTGGGGTCGAGGGACCCCCCCGGGACCGCCGCCCAAGCGGATCCGGCAAAGAGAACAGATGACAACGCGACCGCCAGGCAGGCTGCCGCGCGCAGAGCGAATCTTCCCCCATACGTCACTTCGGCTCCTTCCGTTGTGTGAGATACCTCTCATCCTACCAGTTCTTACTTTCCGCATGAAAAAAATCAAAACCTTCAGCCCTATGCGAATCAATATTCGAGCTTCTCGCAAGTCCTCTTGCCCGGCGGAAATCTGTGTCGCGTACGTGGCTGCGGTCGCCTAATTGATTCCTTTTCGGTTCGTAGGATTAGGGAATCTCATCTGGGGTAACCGGGCGACCGAAGAGTGGACGCGTTATGCGGCTTAGGTTGCTGCTGCGCTCCTGAAGCGCTCGAAGGTGCTCCCGGGCAGTTCGTCTGGCACTGCCACATCGTGGAGCACGAGGACAACGAGATGATGCGGCCGTACCGGATCGGTCCGTTGCAACCAGGGCAGCCAATGCCTATGCCGTGAGCCGCCACGGTCCTCGGACTTCATCTTCCCACCCAGGCTCGACCCCGAGAAGCTTTCACGCGGCTGCCCGAGTAGCCACCTCGGCGACCTCATCCACCTTGCGCGCCGCCCGTCCCGAGGCACGGTAGAGGAGCGGCGTGATGGCGAGGAACGCGGTGCCCACGACCCAACCCACCGGAATGGATGCCCGGTCGGAGAGCCACCCCAAGGCCGGCTGGCCGCCCGCGCCGCCGGCGTCGGCAAAGAAGGAGTCGAGCGACAGTACGGTGGCCCTCTCAGCGGATGGGATGTAGGAGTTGATGTACGCCATGCGAACGGGGCCGGTCACTCCGAACACGAGGCCGAAGGCCAGCCACAGGGCGATGGCGATGCCGGCTGGCGCCAATCCCGGGGACACCCCGGACAGGCCCACCGCAGCGATACCCAAGGTGAGCAGGACGTTGAGGATGCCCGCAGCTGCCAAAACGCGCCAGGCCTCGCGACGTTTCACACCCTCCCGCATGATGCGCTTGACCAGAGCGCTGCCAATGATCCCGGCGAGGGAGAAGGCCGCGGTGACCACCCCGAGCAGCCACACGTAATCGCGGCCCAGCAGGTCAAGAATATAGGGCTGCCACGAATACCAGGCGAATATGAGGAATATCCCGCTGGTGCCCGAACCCCAGAGGAGCGGACGGATCACGGGGCTGTGCCACCCGAAGGTCACACCCGCGCGGAAGATGCGTCGGGATTCGCCCCCGAACGTGGATAGTCTGAGCGGCCGCGGGGTGAAGCCGGCGTCTCGTATGAGAACCGCCGTCACCACCAGGGCCACCCCCAGGAGTGCCGCCCGTATGATGTAGGGCCAGGACAGGCCGAATTGACCGATGACGCCTCCCAGCAGCGAACCCGTCAGCATCCCCCCGCCGGCCGCCATCTGTCCCCAGGCGAACACCCGCTCTTTCGGTAGTTCCCATCCCGTAAAGTCGAGGGCATCCACCAGCCACGCATCGAGGGCCCCGGTCTGGAAGGTGAAGCCGAGGCCAAGGATGATGCTCGCACCCAGGAAGCCCCAGATCCCGAGTCCCCAAGCCGGGGTCCCAACGTAGAGCACGGTCGAGATCAGCAGGGTCACCATACAGAGCAACAGGGAGGCCCGGCGACCGATGGTGTCGGCCACCACGCCGGTAGGCAGCTCGAACACCATCTGCCCCATGGTGAACACCGCGTTCACTATCATGACTTCGAAGAGGCTCAGCCCGCCATCCCGGATCAGGAAGATGGTGTTGATGGCCCAAATCAGGGAAGAGGCCAAGTTGAAGATGGTCAAGACACCCACATACCCCACGACGACCCGGCGCGACGTGTACGTCTCCGGTCCGTTCATCGCCGGCCCCCGCTAACGAAAGGTGTCGCCCGCATGGCCATGGTTGTATATTCCCTGAAGGCCGTCGGGTCATTCAGTGAGGCCGGACTGGAGCGATGACTCGGCAGGCCCCTTCGACACCTACAGGAGGGCGCGGTGGCGCTGGGGCAGTTCTTCGCGGGACGCGAGGAGGCGAGAGTGATCTTCGACGCCGTGCAGGAACTGACCGACACTATCGCACGGCACCGCTGTCCGTGTCACGAAGAGCCAAGCCTTGCCGCACGAAGCATTTTGGAGTGCGCAGGCTAGGAGAGCCGCGGCGCGCTTGACTGACGGCGGGGTCGCTTATACAGTCTGAGCATCTGCCTCGACCAGCGACTTACGTATGAGAGGAACGCCGATGAGCGACGGTGCGATCAAGGTCAGACTCATGAAGCCCACGGATCTCGATGCCATCGTCAAGATCGACGAAAGGGTCCTCAAGGTTCCACGACGGGACTACTACTGCATGAAGTTCGAAAGGAACTTCGAACACAGGGATACCCTGCCGGCTTCGCTTGTGGCGGAAGACGAAGAGGGCAACGTGGTTGGCTTTGTCATGGGTCATATCTACATGGGGGAGTACGGGATCTTCCAAGAAGAGGCGACTCTTGACACCATAGGTGTCGATCCCGACTATCAGGCTTTGGGCATCGGAGGGAAGCTGATCAACGAATTCTTTGCCCACCT
This sequence comes from Thermoleophilia bacterium, assembly GCA_038204345.1. GTDB lineage: Bacteria > Actinomycetota > Thermoleophilia > RBG-16-64-13 > RBG-16-64-13 > JAHJSA01. The sequence continues at coordinate 8,875 of JBBRDB010000032.1, forward strand.
GAAGACCCTTGGAGTCCAGAAGATATACACCTTGGTCGGCTGGGATGACGCTCAGCTCGTGCGTTTCTTCAGCGGTAACGAGTTCATCCCCTCAAGGACCATAAACCTGGAGAGGACCCTCTAGCCTCGCAGGCTTGGAGAGAACGCTCTAGCCTCCAGGCTCCTCGCTCCTCGGTCGGGCTGGCGGCCACCGACCGACTGCTTTTTGCCCGGGTGATATTGATAACATGTTTCTACCCGGGTATAATCCCGCTCGAGAGATAGAGTCACTCGAGTCGAGGAGAGATTCATGGATGTTCCACAGCCACGGTCATGCACGGCCTTCGTCGGCGTCGAGCGTGTCGCGTGCGGCGAACTGCCAGCCGTCGCCCTGGAGTGCAAAGACCGTACCGATGCCGGCGAAAGCCGGATCATACTGATCTACGATGACGCCACCGCCGAGCCCGTCGAGATGGACTTCCGCGGTAGCGCCGACGACGTACTGCGGCGCCTCGTCGGCGATGGAGGGCCGGATGGGCCGCCGGCCGGGGCGTCTGCAGGGCCGGGCATTCCGGGGAACGAGGCCGGGCCTCGAGGTCCGGGGCGCCCGAAACTGGGAGTGGTGGGGCGTGAGGTGACGCTGCTGCCCCGGCATTGGGAGTGGCTGAATGCACAGCCGGGGGGAGCATCGGTCGCCCTACGTAAGTTGGTGGAGCAGGCCCGGCGCGCGAACGCGGGCAAGGACCGCGTTCGCCGCGCGCAAGAGGTCGCCTTCCGGTTCATGTCTGCGATGGTGGGAAACGAGTCCGGCTTCGAAGAAGCGACGCGGGCACTCTTCGCCGCCGACAGGGAGCGCTTCGAATACCACTCGGAGTCGTGGCCGGTGGACCTGCGGGACTACGCACGCGCTTTGGCGGCGGACGCGTTCGCCTGAGGTCGCCGGCGCACGCTGAGTCACGCCGCGCGGCTCTACCCCCGCGCGGCGTTCGCTACGATGGCATCGCACACGTACTGCGCCATGCCGGCGTGGATCTTCTCGTAGGTGGCCGTGAAGCGCGGGTCGGCCACGTCCAGGCGCCCCAGGTTCTCGTGCATCTCGCGCGAACAGGGGTAGAACCAGCGGTCTATCTGAAGGCGGTGCCGTTCTACCTGCTCCATGGCGCGGGGATCCTCGGGTGGGACACCCTCGTCCATGAGCGCGGCGATAGCCGTGCCGATCTCCTCGCTCTCCGCCTTGAACCTCTCCCAATCCGCTTTCGTATAGCCTTTGGTGCGCCGCGCCGACTCCTTGTAGGCCTCGGTGTGTCCCCAGCGCTCCTTGACCTCGTCTTCGTGCTCACCCGGGTCGAAGCCGTCGAACACCTCGAACATCTCCTCTTTGGTCATGCCGAACCCTCCTTCTAGGGAAACCAGTGTCTTGTCGACGAGACCGAGGAGCGCCCCCAAGCGGGCCATCTGCTCCTGCAGGAGGCTCCGCTGCTCGAGTAACGCCTCGCGGCGGTCGAAAGCCGGGTCGGCCATGAGCTCGCGGATCTCTTCCAGGGAGAATCCGAGCTCCTTGTAGAAGAGCACGTTCTGCAGCCGTTCGAGGTCGTCCGGGGTGTAGAGCCGGTACCCCGACTCCGAGCGCGCCGAGGGCGTGAGAAGGCCCACCTGGTCGTAGTGGTGCAGCGTCCGCACGCTCACGTGCGCCAGCCGTGCCACTTCGCCCACCCTGAAGGACGGGTCGGTCGCTGTCTGAGGTTGTGTCTTCGGTCTCACCATGGGTGTAGCTTAGACCATGACGTTACGTCAGGGTCAAGCCCGATCCCAAGATGGGAGGCTTCATCTGGCCCTTGTCGGTCACGGGCCTCTCAGCAGGGCTTCTCCGCACCTTTCCTCGTGTAATACCACCAGTCGACAGCGATGTTGATGAGATAGAACACCGCTGCACCATAGAAGAAGATGTTGGGAGACCCGGTGCGGGCGATGGCTACGCCCAGGAGCACTGAGAAGAAGAACGGACCGTACGCCGCCACGGCCGCCGTCCATCCGATCACTCCGCTCGCCTGCCGCGGTGGGAAACAGATGGGCATCTGCCTGAAGGTGGAGGCGTTCCCCATGCCCGAGAAGAAGAACAGCACCAGCATGAAGGTGAGGAACAGGGGGAACTGGGCAGTGCTCTCCGGGTTGGTGTAGAAGGTCACCGCGATGGCTCCTCCGAGAAGCCCGATACCGCTCACCAGGGTGAGGACGCCGCCGCCCAGTTTGTCGGCCAAGGGGCCCGCCCCCACCCGGGCGAGCGAACCGATCAGTGGGCCGAGGAAGGCATAGGTGAGGGGGTCGGGCGCGTTGGGGAAGCCGCCGTAGACCTCCTTGATGAGCAGCGGGAAGGAGGCGGCGAAACCGGAGAAGGAGCCGAAGGTCATGATGTAGAGGGAGGTCATGAACCACGTGTGCTTGTCCTTGAAGATGTCCATCTGTTCGCGCACGTTTGCACGCACGGGCACGCTGCGGAGCATGAACCAGCCCACTGCTGCGAAGACCAGGATCAGGGGGATGTACCAGTAGACGGCGTTCTGCATCCAGAGCGGCTTCGCGGTCTCGCCCTTGGTGAAGGTCTGCGAGGCGCCGAGGGCGCCAACGAGGCCGAAGCCGATGATCCACGGGGTGACGAACTGGGTGAGACTCACGCCCAGATTCCCGATCCCCGCTTGGATGCCGAGCGCCGTCCCCTGCAGTCGTTTGGGGAAGAAGAGGCTGGTGCTCGGCATGAACGACGAGAAGTTCCCGCCCCCGAAGCCGGCCAACAGGCCCAGCGCCATGAGGATCCAGTAGGGGGTGGAGGTGTTCTGCACCGCGAGCGCCCAGCCCAAGCAGGGAACCAGTAGGAGCAATGTGGAGATGCTCACCACGTGCCGGGTGCCGTAGATGGGCACGAGGAAGGTGTGCACGATGCGCAGGGTCCCGGCGGCGAGGCCGGGCATGGCCGCCAGCCAGAAGAGTTGCGTGGTGCTGAGCTGGAACCCGATGCCGGGCAGGCGCACTACCAGTGCGCTCACCATGAACCAGGTGGCGAAGGCCAGCACAAGGCTGGCTGTCGTGATGATAAGCGTGCGCCAGGCCACCCTCTTCCCGCTGGTTTCCCAGAAAGTCTGGTCCTCGGGGGTCCAGGTGTCGAGCCAGGTGGCGCTGGACGTGGAGACGTTGGCTGTGGCTGCGTCTTCGTGCATGTCACTCTCCTAACTCTGGTGGAGACACCGGCGTCTCGAAGTCGTCCTTGAGTTGCGGGGCCGCCCGCTGCAGGAACCCCACCACGGTCAGGTGCATCCAGATAGCGCTCACCAGCGTGATGAGGAAAAGGATCATGAACGTGACCTGCGGCATCTTGGTGAGCTGCTCGCCGTAGGCGAAGAGTGGAGGGAGGAAGAAGCCCCCCAGGGCCCCGAGAGCGCCGACCAGTCCGCCCACCGCCCCCACGTCTCTGGGGAAGTAGTCGGGGATGTACTTGTACACGGCGGCCTTGCCCACGCCCATGGCGATGCCCACCATGAAGACCAAGCCGGTGAAGAGCCACACCGTCATGGTGAAGTGCATCACCTCGCGGACGCCGGAGGGGTCCACCGACTCAGGCACGTAGAGGACGATATGCCCCTGAGGCATGGACAGCACCAGTGTCGCGGTCAGCATGGCGCCGAAGCTCGCATACATCACGCGGCGGGCACCGTAGCGGTCGGAAAGGTAGCCGCCCACCGGCCGTAGGAGACTGGCCGGGAAGATGAAGAGGGCGGTGAGCAGTGCCGCGTGGGAGAGGTCCAGGTGAAAGACGTCAACGTAGTAGCGCGGGAGCCAGGCGGCCAGAGCCACGTAGGCCCCGAACACGACGACGTAATAGAGGCTGAAGCGCCACACGGCCAGTTTGCGCAAGGGTTTCAGCATGTCGGCGATCGGGCGGCCCTGACCCGGGATCCTGTCCGTCCGAGGAGTCACCACCCACATGGCCGCCGCCATGATCAAGAGGAGCATCCCGTACAGGAACGGCACGAAGCGCCATCCGCCTGGAACTACGCCGCCAAGGAGGCCGGCTGCCGGCACCAGGGCGATGAGCGCGGGCCCGATGAGCTTGGTGGCCGAGGCTCCCACGTTGCCGGCCCCGAAGACGCCGAGAGCGGTGCCCTGCCTGTGGGCCGGGAACCACGCCGAGTTCCAGGCGATGCCCACCGTGAACGAATTGCCCGCCAGCCCCACGAGAAACGCGTAGATGAGGAGTTGCGTGTAAGAGTGGGCTTGGCTCACGAGGAACGCGGGTACGGCCGTCACCGCCAACATGATGGTGAAGACGATACGGCCGCCGTAACGGTCGGTGAGGATGCCGAAGGGCAGACGCCAGATGGAGCCGTTCAGCACCGCGACCGCGCTGATCCAGCTCAGGTGCACCGGGTCGAGCCCGAACTCCTTGCGGATGGGGATGCCGAGCACCCCGAACATCAGCCACACCGCGAACATGACCGTGAAGCCGATGGTGGAGGTCCACAGCACTCGCGTGCGTCCGCGGCGCTCGGCGGCCGCGGACTCGCTAGTGGTCGCGCTACTGGCCACGCCCGCGGGCGGTGTGCTCGAGCCCGCGGCACCCGCGACGCCTGCGCCCGCGGCTTCGGTAGTCCGAGCCCCGGCGACCTTCCGAAGCCGCAGCATCCGCAACGAGTCGGCGCCGCTCATTCTCTCGCTCCCTCCTTCCATCGTCGTGTCACCTCCGTGCTGCTCCGCCGCCTGAGGGCCGGCGGGCCCAGATCACGATCTGCCAGGGTCTGAACAGGTAGCCGAGGGGTAGTGTGATGATGTGCACCAGCCTCGTGAACGGGAACACGGCCAACAGCACGAAGAAGTTGAAGGCGTGGAGTCTCGCCAACCACGGCAGGTCGGCCACCAACTCCGGGCGGGGCCGCAAGGTCGCAAGCGACCAGAGGTAGGGCGTGAATACGGCGGTGAACCAGGACGAGCCGAAGGCGTAGAGCACCGCCGTAAGCACGCCGGTGACCATCGACAGCACCAGCAACGCGAGCACCAGGGCGTCGGCCGGGCTGGTCACAGCACGAACCCGGGCGTCGCTGTAGCGGCGCCAGGAGAGCACAAGCCCCCCGGCGAGGGCCCACAGACCGAGTGCCAGCCCGGAGCCCTCGAGTAGGTAGAGCCGCAGTGGCTGCGCGTTCCAAAGCGTGATGCTCCTGGGCAGGAACACGGCCACCAGGTGGCCCGCCAGCACCAACACGAGGCCCCAGTGGAAGGAGATGGAACCCCAGAAGAGCTTGCGACTCTCAAGGATCTGCGACGAGAGGCTGGAGACCGTGCTGGGACGGTAGAGCAGGCGGTAGGCGGTGGCGACGACGGCAAGCACCACCACCGCGTAGGGCACGATGAGGAAGAGCACTGAGTTCCAGTTCACGCGGTCCTCCCTTCCTCAGACAGGCCGAGGGCCTTGACCACTCCCTCGAGCAGGTGAACGTAGGGGTTGCGCCCCGCCTGGGAGCGTAACTTGCGGGTGATGGCGGTCAAGGCCGGCCCGAGTGCCTGGTCGAGTAGCGGCGTCTCCCGGCCGGGCGGGGATGTTTCGTGTCCGGGCGCTTGCGGGCGCCTGGCCAGGTAACGCAGAACGGGAACCAGGTGGTCGGGCAGTTCGCCGTCGAGGTCCACGTCGCTCTCGGAGAGCCGGCGTGCCATCTCCATCAGGAGTTCCGCACGGCGCTGCTCATCCGGCCACACCTGCCACCCCAGGTAGGGGGCGGCTCCGGGGTCGAGGTCGAAGGACTGGACGTAGAGTTCCTCCCACTCCTCCAAAGACAGGCGCTCGATCTCGGTCAGGAAGGCCGAGAGGTGGGCCCGAACGTCCTCCTGGTTTATCTCGTCGAGGCGTCGGAGCAGGGTGTCGAGGCTGCCAGGCGAGGGGTAGCGCAGGGCTTCCCCCATGATGTCCAGGCCTGCTATCACTGTGATCCCCTTCCGTTCGGCTGCAGGTAGCCGCGTCCGGCCGCACCTTTGTGGGCCAGAGGATCGACGTGAGCCTCGACCTGCATCTCACGGTGATACTGCGGGATGACGAAGCGCTCCTCGAACGACGCCAAGGTCGTGAGCCGGAAGATGTCCTCGGCTTCTCGGGCGCTGCTGCCCGCGGCTCGGAGCACGTTCAGCGTGGCCTCGTCGATCGTGCCCTCCACTCCCTGGCGACGCTTGAACGCGCGCACGGCCATCATCTTGGCCAGAGCCGCCCGCACCGGCCTGGTGTCGCCGGCGCCGAACATGGAGGCCAGGTACTCGATAGGCAGGCGGGCCCGGTCCAGATCGGCCGTCAGGTCGAAGTCGGTGTGGGCCGGATGGGTGTGGGGGGAGGCCAAGCCGTCCTCCACGGTGCTCACCAGCGGAGAGAGCGGGGGCACGTAAAACATCATGGCCATCGTGCGGTACTCAGGATGGAGCGGCAGGGCGATGCCCCACTCCTTCACGAAGCGGTACACCGGCGAGCGTCGCGCCGACTCGATCCAGCCCGGGTCCACACCGGACGCCTCGGCGGCGGCTGCCACTTTGGGGTCGTTGGGGTCGAGGATGGCCGAGAGCTGTGATTGCACCAGCTCGGCCGTGGGCACCGCGGCCGCCGAGGGGATCATGTCGGCGTCGTAGAGGAGCACCCCCACGTAGCGGATGCGTCCCACGCAGGAGTGGGCGCAGCCGGGCGCCTGGCCTGTCTCCAGCCGCGGGAAGCAGAGGATGCATTTCTCCGACTTCCCGGTGGTCCAGTTGTTGTAGACCTTCTTGTACGGGCAGGCGGCCACGCACATGCGCCAGCCTCGGCAGGTGGTGTCGTTCACCAGCACCACACCGTCCTCGGCCCGTTTGTAGATGGCGCCTGAAGGGCAGGCCGCTACACAGGCCGGGTTCAGGCAGTGGTTGCAGATGCGAGGCACGTAGGTGAACACGATGCGCTCCACTTCCTCCAACTGGGCACGCACGTGGGCCGGTGCGGCCGCCAGGTTGGGGTCGTTGCGCGCGTATATGGTGGATCCCGCCAGGTCGTCGTCCCAGTTGGGCCCGCCCACGATATCCATGGGTTCCCCGGTGATCTGCGACACGGGGATGGCGGTGGGCTGGTCGGTGCCGGCCGGCGCATCGAAGAGGTCCTGGTAGCGGAAGGTGAAGGGCTCGTAGTAGTCGTCGAGGGAGGGCATCGCCGGATTGTAGAAGAGGTTGGCCAAGCCCTTGATCCGTGAGTGGAGCCTGAGCTTGAGTTCCCCCGAACGGGTGCGCGTCCAGCCTCCACGGAAGTGTTCTTGGTCTTCCCATAAGGTGGGATAGCCGGTACCGGGACGGGTCTCGACGTTGTTCCACCACATGTACTCGCTGCCCCTTGGGTCGGTCCACAGGTTCTTGCAGGCCACCGAGCAGGTGTGGCAACCGAGGCATTTATCGAGGTGGAAGAGCATGCTGATGTGCGCGCGCACGTTCACGCCGGCCTCCTAGAAGTCGGGCCGGTCGACCCGGCGGACGAAGACGTATGTGTCGCGGTTCACGCCCACCGGGCCCCAGTAGTTGAAGGCATAGGTGAACTGGGCGTAGCCGCCGGCCATGAGCACCGGCTTCAGTTTCACGCGGTCGAGCGAGTTGTGCATGCCCGCCCGTTTCCCTCCGCGCGAGGCGCTCTTCGGAATGCCGACGGTGCGTTCGGTGGCGTGGTACACGAAGACCGATCCGCGCGGGATACGGGACGAGACCGCCGCGCGCTGCACGAACACGCCGTGGTCGTTGATGAGTTCCACCCAATCGTTGTCGTCTATGCCGAGTTCGGCGGCTTCCTTGTCGTTGAGCCAGGCGGGGTAGCAACCGCGCGAAAGGGTCATCATGCGTAGGTTGTCGGAGAAGGTCGAGTGGATGCTCCACTTGCTGTGAGGCGTGATGTAGTTGAGGATGCGGCCTTGTTCGTCCATGCGGGTCTGGAGCAGGTCGTCGGTCATGGTGTGATCGGGCCGCGGCTTGTAGGTAGGCAGATTCTCGCCCCACTGCAGGTAGAGATCGTGATCGAGGTAGACGTGTTGGCGGCCGGTGAGCGTGCGCCAGGGCACGAGGCGTTCCCGGTTCAGCGTGTAGGGCGAGTACGCCCGACCCTTGTTCACTAACCCCGACCAGGTGGGCGTGGTGAGCACGCGCCGCGGTTGAGCCACGATGTCAGAGAAGGAGATGCGGGTGTCTCGGCTGCCCTCGGCCAGGTCGGTGAGAGAGAGACCCGTCTTCAGTTCCTCGGCTTCGTAGCCGCGGTGCGCCATCTCTCCGTTGGAGGCAGGGTCGAGGTGAAGGATCGCTTCCGCTACGTCACGGCCCGTCTCCAGCGACGGATAGACACCGCCGTCGTCTCCCCGAAAACGGCGCGGCTGCCGCCCGCGCAGTTCGTTGTACATATCGGCCGCGGGCATGGTCAGACCGTGGACCGCTACCCCGTTCTCCTCGATGCCGGGCCCGAGCGACACCATGCGCTCGTAGAGCTGCACGTAGTCGCGCTCCACGACGCGGAACTTGGGCATGGTCACACCGGGCACCGCCGGCACCTCTCCCGTGCTCCAGTCGACCACGCGTGGCTGAGCAAGTTCGTCGGGCGTGTCGTGCTGCAGGGGCACCATCACGATGTCTTCCTGGGGCGTAGGGAGGTGGGTGCGGGCTAAGTCGCTCACCTTTTCGGCGATGGTCTTGAAGATGTCCCAATCGCTTCGTGACTCCCAGGCAGGCGCCACCGCGGCCTGCATGGGGTTGATGAAGGTGTGCATATCGGTGGTATTCAGGTCGTCCTTCTCGTACCAGGTGGCGGCGGGAAGGATCACGTCGCTGTAGAGCGCCGTGGTGTCCATACGGAAGTTCAGGTCCACCACAAGGTCCATCTTGCCGATGGGCGCCTTGCCTTCGCAGGTGACCTCACTAGCGTGATCCGCGGCGCACTCGGTGGCCACCGTTCCGGTATGCGTGCCCAGGTAGTGCTTCAGAAAATACTCGTGGCCCTTGGCGCTCGAGCCGATGGCGTTGCCCCTCCAGATGAACCAGAGGCGGGGCCAGTTCGACGGGGCATCCGGATCCTCTACGGCGAAGCCCAACCGCCGCGCTTCCAGTTCCGAGCGGACGTGTTCTATGACGCCGGCGCCGTCGGTGGCGCCGGCGGTCCTGGCTTCGCGGGCCACTTGAAGGGGGCTGCGGTCGAACTGAGGGAAGAAGGGCAGCCACCCGCGGCGCACCGCGCGCACTTGGTGGTCGATGGTGTGGTCCGCAGCGCCTTTCGTTGACGCTCCCACGCCGGCCGCCGCGCCGCTCTCGGCTGTACGGCCCACATCCGCGCCGCCGACGTCGGCGGCGCCACCTCCACGCGCGCGCCCGCCGGGGAGGGTGTCATAGGCAGCGTAGCCGCGCTCGTAGCGCCACTGATCGGAGTGCACGTAATGGAAGCTGGGGCTGTTCTGGTGCCGGGGCGCCATCTTCCAGTCGCCGGCGAAAGCCACCGATGCCCAGGACGCGCTGCATGCCACCTTCTCCTGCCCCACGTAGTGGGCCAGACCGCCACCATTAACACCCACCGACCCGGTGAGTATCAGGGAGACGATGGCCGCCCGGTAGATGAGGTTGCTGTGATACCAGTGATTGACCCCGGCCCCGATGATCACCATGGTCTTGTCCTTGGTCTTCTCGCCGTTCTCGGCCCACTCGCGGGCGAACTCGACGACCGCCCGGCGATCG